>NZ_BAAGYY010000008.1:0-61872 GCF_054779015.1 Flindersiella endophytica | reverse complement strand
GGCCGTAGCCACCCGCTACGACAAACTCTCCACCCGCTACCAAGCCATCCTCGAAATCACCGCCATCAACGAATGGCTTCCCTTACTTCGAAACACGCCCTAGCCCGGGCTCCACTCACACGCCTGTCGGAAACGTCAGGCCGGCTCGCCGAGGCCGGTCACGCGGCGCTGGACGCGCAGCAGGTACTCCTTGCGGTCCAGCGGATTGTTGTCGGTCCGTGGCCGTTCCGGGCTGCTGCCGCGCACCGGCTGGTAGTGGTCGAAGGCGTACTCCAGCACGCCTTCGCCACGCGTCAGGCCCGGCAGTTGCTGCTGCAACTCGTACACGTTCGCCGCCGGCAGGTCGCCCTCCAGCACGCACACCGTGCCGCGCGTCTCCGGGGCGTACGGCACCACCTGCAGCTTGGCCAGCGCCGGCAGCAGCGGCCCGAGCACGTCGGCCGGCACCTCCAGCCGGAAGTGGTGGATCGGCTCGTAGACCGTCGTGCCCGCCTCGCGCAGCGCGCTCATCACGACCAGCGGCGTGAGCCCACGGAAGTCGGCGCCGGTGCTCGACATGCTCTTGTCGAAGCCCTGGTGCGAGTGGCTCTGCCGCGGTGCGTAGCCGGTGTGCGTCAGGACGACCAGGCAGTCGGTGACCTCCCAGCCGCGCAGGCCCTGGTGCAGGGTGTCGTAAACCGTGTCCTCGACCGCCTTGTAGAACGCGGGCGGCATGGTGCCGTGCACGGAGACGTCGAGCTTGAACCGTACGCCGCTGCCGACGGGCGCCGGCTCGATCCGCAGGCCGACGGTGGCGAGGAACGGGTTCGGATCGCCTTCCAGGGTTGGCGCGATGCGCTGGTGCGTGCTCGTGCCCTGGCCGCTGCCCATGAACTCCACGGCACTGCCCGGGCCGTTCGGCCGCTCCACGCAGATCGTCGTCGACTCGCGGAACGACACGGCCAGGCCGAACTCCTCGGCCAGCTGGTGCTGGATGACTTCCTTCTGCACCTCGCCGTAGAGCGAGACGAACAGCTCCTGCCGTACGTCGTCCTGGCGCAGGTTGATCAGCGGATCCTGCTCGGCCAGCTGTGCGAGCGCGACCCGCAACGGCCCGCGCTCGCGCGGGTTCTCCGGGATGACGACGGTCTCCAGCGTCGGGGGCGCGAAGTAGTGGTGCTCGTCGCTGCCGGAACGCTCGCCGATCCGGTCGCCGATCTGGATGTCGGCCAGGCCCCAGAGCTTGGCGATCTCGCCGGCCCGGACCTCGCCGCGCTGCACGACGTCGCCGTTGTCGAACACCTTGACGCCGGTGACCTTGGCCGACCTGCCGCGCCCGAACGCGATCCGGTCACGCGCGTGGATGCTGCCGGTGAACATGCGGGCGTACGCGATCTTCTCGCCGTTCGGACCGCGCTCGACCTTGAACACCGTGCCGTCGACGTCACCGCCGGCGTCCCGCTGCTCCGCCGGCAGCAGCTCCTTGATGGCGGCGGTCAGCTCGGGTACGCCGCTGCCCGTGATCGCCGAGCCGAAGAACACCGGGTGGACGTTCGCCTGCCGGGTCTGGTCGGCGAGCGCGCGGCGCAGCTTGTCGTACGGCGGCGGCGTTGCGTCGTTGACGTACGCCGCCAGGAACGCGTCGTCGTGGTCGGCGATCAGCTCGGTGAGCCTGGTGGTGAACGCTTCGTCGCCCGCGCCGAACGGGCGGAAGCCCGGCTCGCGCGTACCGAGTCCGCTCGCCGCCCCCATCGCGACGACGGCGGGCGTGAGCTTCCCGGCGATCGCGTCGAGCGTGCCTTCGGCGGTCGCGCCGGAACGGTCGATCTTGTTGACGAACAGCAGCGTGGGGATGCGCAGGCGTTGCAGGGTGCGCATCAGGATGCGGGTCTGGGCCTGCACGCCCTCGACGGCCGACACCACGAGCACCGCGCCGTCGAGCACGCTGAGCACCCGTTCCACCTCGGCGATGAAGTCCGGGTGGCCGGGTGTGTCGATCAGGTTGACCGTGACGTCGTCGATGGCGAACGACACGACCGCCGACTTGATCGTGATGCCGCGCTGGCGCTCCAGCGCGAGCGAGTCGGTCTGGGTGTTGCCGTCGTCGACGCTGCCGATCTGGTCGATGACGCCGGCGGCGTAGAGCAGCCGCTCGGTCAGGCTGGTCTTACCGGCGTCGACATGGGCCAGGATTCCCAAGTTCAGAATGCGCACTCTTCGTGATGTCCTCGAGATAGGCGAACGGGAGTCTCGGAGCGGACATACGCGAACGACGCATCGGCACTTTCTCCTTGGTAGATCTACTGGACCGCAGCAGTACAACAGGCGGTGGCGGCCTCGGGCAAGCGATTATTCGGCGGTACCGGCCGCGGGGCCGCCACGGATCAGCCACGCATCAGCCGCAGGTCGTCGCCCCAGCCGTCGACCGTGGCGCCGTGGCCGTTGGCGCGGGCGAGCGGTTCGAGGTCGCGGAACAGGCCGCGCTGCGTCTCGGCGTCCCCGTCGGCGAGCACCCGCTGGAGGCGGGGCAGCAGCGTCTTGGTCTCCCAGCCCGGGTCGCCGAGCGGGTGGCGTTCGAGCTCCCAGCGGAGGTACTTGTTCGGCGGCCGGATCCGCTCGTGCAGCGCGAACAACGTCCACAGCAGCAGCCGTACGCTCTCGGCCGCGTCGAAGTGCGCCTCTACGAGGCGCCCGTCGCGGGCGTTCTTCAGCGAGCGATAGAGCAGGTTGAGGTAGGCGTCGAGCATGTCGGGCAGCGCCTTTCGGTGCCGTTCCGGGAACGTGCCGGCGTCCGCGACCAGCGCCGCGAGCTCGCCGTCGAGCCGGTCGATCACGATCCGGGCGTGGGCCATGATGTAGCGATCCTCGTCGCCGTTGCCGAGCACACCGGAACGCAGCTCGGCGAACGAGGTGGTGACCCAGAGATCGAGGCCGTGCGCCTTCCGCGGTTGCCAGCGCCGGCGGCCCTGCTCGCTGTCGTCGACGATCAGGCCGAGGTCGTAGTCGGAGAGCGCGGTCGCCATCCCCTCGAACACGCGCGAGCCGTGCACGTACAGCCCGAGCACCGCCGGATCCTCCTGTGCCTCCGCCACGAGCTCGGCGAAGGACCGGTCGGCCACGGTGCTGTAGTCGTCCATGTGCTCATCCTTCAGGCAGGTCCTCCAGGTTGTCGAGCTCGCCGCCGCCGGAACAGGTGGCGAGGTATGGCGTAGCCAGGCAGGTTCCGCGCGGGCAGTAGGCCAGCGCATGAATCGTCGCCGACGGCCCGGCACCGTTGGTTCGCCACTGGTCACCGGCCCTGATGCTCTCGACGACTTGCCGTCGCGTGTAGTGGCGGCCCGAGTCGGTGATGACGCCTTCGAGGTGCCGGTGGGAGCAGTCCTCCGAACGCTCCTTGCGGACTCTGGTCACGGTATAGGTGCTCACGTGCCCTCCTCAGGAACGAGGTCCCTGTGTTGACTGGACCGTCCAGGCCACCTGGGAGTTACACGCGAGGCAAGCCGAGCCTGACAGCGCGCGCCGACCGGGACAGCCCGTCCAGCCGCGACGGCGGCACCTGCCCGATCTGCTTGCCACGGCGGTCACGGAGCGGCCGCGCTGGGCCGCCCTTACTTCGTGCTGCGGATCGGAGAGACCTCGTTGCGCTCGCGTCGGCCTTTCGACCTTGGCGGCTCCTGGTTCCACCCGCTGTCGCGCAGCGTTCCGCGCTGATGCTCGAGGGTGAGCTGGAGTCCGCCTTCGACCGCTACCAGCCGGTGGGCGGCAGCAGCCCCGAACGGCCACGGACCGACAGCGAATCCGCTGGATCGCAAGGGCCGCGCGTCCCAGCGCTGCGTGGCCGGCCTCTCAGAGGGGGAGCTAGGACCAGCCGTGGTGCACCAGCCGCTCTCCGCGGCGGAAGGCCACGATGCCCGCTGTGGTGTAGGGGTAGGTGGTCTCGGGCACGGCGTCGAGTGGGTACCAGGCGATCTTGGCGCACTTGTGCGGCTCGGCGTTGACGGGTTCGCCGTGGCGTAACGGGTCGTGGGTGGCGTGGAAGAAGAAGCCGATCCGCGCGACCTCGGCCTGGTTGCGGTAGTGCACGGTCGACACGAACTGGGCCTCGCCCGGCGCGAGGGAGAGCCCGATCTCCTCATGAGCCTCTCGACGCAGGGCGGCCTCCAGCGGCTCCCCCGCTTCGAGCTTGCCGGACGGGACGTTCCAGCAGCCGTCGGCGTAGCCGGTGCCCTGCCGCAAGGCCAGCAGCACCTCGTCGCCGCGGGTGAGGATCAGGAGAACGTCGATCACGACGCTGTACTGGCTCATGGCACAGCACCCTAGACGCCCGCACCGACATAGCCGACTTGCCAGGCGGGCAAGGCGAACCCGGCCTACGACACAAGCCGCTCCAGCCATCCCACAGCGTGCTCGACCGGCGGTGCGGCCACGATCTCGCCGGCCAGCCGCCCGGCCGCAGCCCGGTAGCCGGGCTCGTCCAGCACCGCCCGGACCGCCGCCCGGATCTGCTCCGGCGAGCGCGCCTCCGGCGGAGCGACCACCCCCGCACCCAGCTGCGCGCACCGCTCGGCGTTCCACGGCCCGTCGGCCGCGATCGGGGTGAACACCACCGGCAGGCCGGCGGCCAGTGCGCCCAGCACGGTGTTGGATCCGCCGTGGCAGATCATCGCGGCGCAGACGGGAAGCAGCCTGCTCTGCGGTACGTAGTGCTCGACCCGCGTGTTGGCCGGCAGCGCGCCCAGCCCCGCCGGATCGAGGTCGCGCCCGACGGTGACGATCAGGTTCACCGCCTCGTCGGCCAGCGCGTCGACGATGGCCCGGAACAGCCCGGGATAGACGCCGGGCAGCTTCGACATCTCGGTGCCGAGCGTCGCGTACACCGTCGGCCGGTCGGAGGGCAGTTCGGCAAGCCAGGAGGGCGCCACCCCCGTCTCGCCCTCGAGCGGCTCGGGCCGGATCACCCGCGTCGTCGGCAGCCGGGACACGCCGGTGGCCTCCAGCGAGTCCGGCGCGTGTGTCAGCTGCAGGTAGCGGTGCCGGAGGACGAGGCCCGGATCCGGCGGCAACCCGTTGGCGACGCGGATCGGGTCCAGCGACTCCGCGACCGTGTCGTAGAACCGGCCCGCCAGCTGCTGCAGGCTGACGTTGACCGTCGCGTACGGCAGCCCGAGCAGCTCCGCCGCGACCGGACCACCCAGCTCGCCCTCCTCACTGACGATCAGGTCCGGGCGGAACTCGCCCGCGACCTCACGCAGGTGCGGCAGGATGATGCGGACGTTGGGACCGCTGAAGATCCGGATGGCCAGCCCGTTTCCCGCATCCGACGAGGCCGGATCGTCGAGCGGCAGTTCGAACAGCCGGGCATACAGCCCGGCGACCTCGGGGTCGGACGCGTCGTCCCGCCCCGCGGCGAACGTCGGGAACCCCGCCGCCTCGACGGTCGGACGGTACGAAGCCGGGCAGGCGACGGCGACCTGGTGCCCGGCGGCGACCACCGCGCGGGCGATCGGCACCAGCGGATGGAAGTGCCCGGCGCCCGCGGTGGTGGTGAAGAGGACTTTCATACCTCTCGTCTACCAGAACGGACGCCGCGCCACAGCCGAGCCCTGGCGCAGCTTTGGCGTAGAACTCCGCGATGTCCTTGGCCGGCAGCTCCGGCGCCTAGACGATCTGTTCCAAGGGGTCGCCGGTCAAGCGCGCGGCGCATGGCGCCGCGCTGGCAAGGCGGAGGAGGAGCCAGGAGGGGCCTCCGGCGATCGACGACAACGCAGCCAGCGTGGATGCCAGGCGTCGCGCGTCAGGCGACCCCTTGGAACAGATCGTCTAGTGCGCGATGTAGTGCGACGTCAGGTCGTAGACGTTCCACGACTGGATGTTGTGGTGGTCGCGCTCGGCGAACCGGCCGTACGGTTGAACCAGTAGATCGCGATGTGCGTCAACACGAAGTCGTCGTCAAGGCCGGCATCCAGCAACTGGCTGTTCCAGCCGACCAGGCCCGCGGGCGAGTCCTCCAGCCCGTGCGCCAGCGTCTCGGGCTGCTGCGACTGCAGCTGGTTGAACGCTCCGGCGTGCTGCCAGAACCATCCCAGCGTCTCCAGCGCCTTCTGCTCGTCCGCGGACAGGTCCTGCAGCTCCGCCGGATCACCGGATCGCCGGACGGGAACGAGAACGCCTGCGTGACGTGTACGCCGACCGCCGCAAGGGAGAGTTTGCCCGGCTGGGATTTGCCCCGTAGCATGCACCTCGTGACTGCCGGGTCGGCCATTGGCCATGCACGAGTGAGGTTCCCGGTCACCAGGTGACCGTGGGGCGGGCGAGAAGCCCGCCGATGTCGTTCTCTCTTGTCTGCTTCACATTTCGCGGCTTCGCCGCGCCCAGCTCTCACTCACCCTCACAAGGAGAACGACTACATCCATGCCCAATTTCAACCAGCAGATCATCGACGAGTTCCGCGCGAACGCGGGTGAGGTCGGTGGTCCGTTCGAGGGCGGCCGCCTGCTGCTGCTCACCACCACCGGCGCCAGGACCGGCGCCAAGCACACCACGCCGCTGGCCTATCTGCCCGACAGTGCCGAACGCGTCCTGGTGATCGGATCCGCCGCCGGCTCGGACAAGCACCCGGACTGGTACCACAACCTGCTGGCCGATCCGCGGGCCGTGATCGAGACCGGGCTGTTCACCTACGACGCGAAGGCCACCGTGCTCACAGGAGCCGAGCGCGACCAGGCGTTCGCCCGTGCCGCCGAAGCGAATCCGGGCTGGGCGGCCTACCAGGCCAAGACCTCCCGCGTGATCCCCGTCGTCGCGCTGGCGCAGGCGGGTGGCGGCGGGCCACGCGGTGGCTCGTTCGGCGAGCTGCTCGTACGCATCCACACGGCGTTCCGGCGTGAGCTCGCGCTGATCAGGCGCGAGCTCGCGGAGTCCGGAAGCTCCGGCCCCGGCCTGGGCGCGCAACTGCGGATCAACTGCCTGACGTTCTGCCAGGGCCTGCACCATCACCACCTGGGTGAGGACACCGGCATCTTCCCGATGCTGGCCGAACGCTTCCCCGAGCTCGATCCGCCGCTGCGGAAGCTGCGGGTGGAACACGAGCGGATCGCGGCGCTGGTGGACGAACTGCAGCACGTCATCGCCGACGGCGACGGCGACCTGCTCGCCGAGGTCGACCGGCTGATCGAAACCTTGGAAGCACACCTGACATACGAGGAGAACCAGCTGATTCCGTTCCTCGACCGGTAATTCGGGCGCCTGGTCGCGTCTTTCCTGAGCGAGACACCCGCGATCACGCCAGGATTGGTCCATGAACGCTCGCCAACGACTGGACAAGCTGGCGCGCCGGGCCGGGGGCACCGCACGGGGACCGCTCGGTTCCGCGCCGGTACGAGGGGCGCTGGCCGTTGCGGGCCTCGCTTGCGCGGCGGGGCAGCTGATCGGCATCGTCGCCGACATCGAGTGGCTGAGGGTGGCCACCAAGCCACCGTTGATGCTCCTGCTCGCGGGCTACACCCTCAGCCGGCTGCGCCGCGAGCAGCTGCCGGCCGCCATACCCCTCCTCGCCGGCCTGGTGCTGGCCTCGGGTGGAGACACCGCGCTGCTCTTCGCAGGGCGAACGGCCTTTCTGATCGGGCTCCTGCTGTTCGCCGGCACGCACCTCTGCTACATCGTCGGCTGCCTCGGTCTCGGCGCCGGGCGCACGTTGCGCAGGCGCCCGTGGATCGCCGTGCTCACGATGGCGCTCTACGTGCCGATGGCGTACGTCACCTGGCAACGAGCCGGCGACCTGCGCTGGCCGCTGCTCGGGTACGGCCTGCTGCTGTTCGGCACGGTGGCCGTGGCGGTCGCGACCAACTGGGGCGTCGGTATTGGCGCGGTCCTGTTCGCCGCCTCCGACATCATGATCGGCCTGCGGGTGACGGGTCTCGAGTTTCCCCACCAGGACCTCGTCGTCATGGGTACCTACGTCGTGGCGCAGGTGCTGATCGCGTTCAACTGGCGGCCCGTCCCGCCATCGGACGGAGGGCGCTGACCGCCGACCGCGGCCGGTACGCCCGGCTTGCCCGGGTGCCGTCCCGGGAACGCTGGCCGTTCCCGGTCTGACCTCTGTCCACGAGTTCCAGATAATGTATGACTATTCCCATGGAGCTGGGTCCACGACACCGCCCGTACGCCACGCCGGCGGATCAGCGGGAACACGCACTGGGATGGCATCTCCGGCAGCGGCTGGTCCGCGTCCGCCGTTCGGTCGCGATGGTCGCCGTGCACACGGTCGTCGCCGCACTGGTGTCGGTCCCGTTCATGGTCGCGGAGAGCACTGGCACGCAGGTCGGACGGCAACCGGCCGGGCTGACGAACGCCGCCACCACGACGACCGGCATCACGATCGACGGCCGCGACCAGGGCCTGGCATTCGACGGCGTGGGCGGTGTGAGCGCCGGTGGGTCGTCCCGGCTGCTGCTCGACTATCCCGAGCGCGAGCGCGGCCAGATCCTGGACTATCTCTTCAAGCCCCGGTACGGCGCAGCCCTCGACATCCTCAAGGTCGAGATCGGCGGCGACGTGGACGCGACCGTCGGCTCCGAGCCCAGCCACATGCGCTCCCCCACCCAGGTCGACTGCGGCCTCGGCTACGAGTGGTGGCTGATGCGCGAGGCGAGGAAACGCAACCCCGCCGTCACGTTCTACGGCCTGCCCTGGGGCGCACCCGGCTGGTTCGACGGCGGCTACTGGTCGCACGACCGGGTGGAGTACCTCGTCGAGTGGCTGAAGTGCGCCAGGCAGAACGGCTTCACGATCGACTACCTCGGCGGAGCCAACGAGAGCGGCTTCAACCGCGACGTCTACGTCCAGCTCTCGGACGCCCTTTCCGCCAATGGCTTCGGCGACGTCCAGATCGTCGCCAGCGACAACCACAACCCGCCGGACTACTGGTTCCCCGCGCCACAGATCCAGGCCGATCCCGAACTGGACGACGCGATCGACGTACTCGGCGAGCACGACGTCTGCGAGTGGCGTACGTTGCAGCGCCAGTGTCACGTCAGCGCGGCCGCCCGCGCGCTCGGCAAGCCGTTGTGGGACAGCGAGAACAGCACGCAGGACTACGACATCGGGCCCGGCCCGCTCGCCAGGGCGATGAACCGGCACTACATCGACGGCCGGATCACCGGAAACCTCAACTGGGCCCTGCTCGCCGCGTGGTACGACAACTTCCCGATCGGCGGCACCGGGCTGCTCACCGCCGAACGGCCGTGGTCCGGCTTCTACGAGATCGGGCCGAGCGTCTGGGTCGACGCGCACACGACGCAGTTCACCGATCCGGGCTGGCGCTACCTCGACGACGCCAGCGGCTACACCACCGGCGGTGCGAGCTACGTCAGCCTGCGCTCGCCGCAGCGTTCGTCCCCGTCCGCCGCCGACTACACGACCGTGGTCGAGACGCTCGACTCCACCGGGGCCGAGACGCTGCGGTTCGACGTGACCGGAGGCCTGTCGACCGCGCCCGTCCACGTCTGGTCGACCGACCTGACCACCACGACCACGGACGACGACTTCGTACACCAGCAGGCGATCCGGCCGAGGAACGGCTCGTACGAGCTGACCGTCGAGCCCGGTCACGTGTACACGCTCTCGACGACGACCGGACAGGCGAAAGGCGCGGCCCGGCCGGCGGCGGATCCGGGCGCGCAGCTGCCCGTTCCGTACCGCGAGACCTTCGAACGGGCCGGCTCGCTCGGGCTCGCGCGCTACTTCGCAGACGTGCACGGCGGGTTCGCGGCGGCGCCGTGCGAGGGCCGCGCCGGCACGTGTTACGAGCAGCAGGTGGTGGTGCAGCCGCTCAGCTGGCACGGCGTGACCATCCCGCCGACCACGATGGTGGGCGACCCGCGCTGGTGGGGCGACTACGAGGTCGGCGTCGACGCGCGGCTCGACCAGCCGGGGTCGGTCGAGCTGCTCGGCCGGGTCGACAGCCAGCAGCACAACGCGTCCGGCTACCACCTGCAGGTCGCCGACACCGGCGCCTGGACGCTGTTCACGCAGGACGTGCAGGGACGCGATCGTACGTTGGCCTCCGGCACTGTCGCCGGTGGTGACGCCGGTGGTGACGCTGTTGGCGCCGGCACCTGGCATCGGCTCGGCCTGCGCTTCCAGGGCGAGGAGATCTCCGCGCTGCTCGACGGCCAGGTGCTCGCGACCGTCCGCGACGCGAGCCACACGACCGGGCAGGCCGGGCTGCGGGTCGGCGGGTGGCAGCGCGCGCAGTTCGACAACCTGAGCGTCACGCCGACCCGGCCGTGGCCGGCGTTCGTCCGGCACTCGGGCATGACCGCGACAGCCACCAGCGAGCACGCCGCCAACGACTTCGGCCACAGCTACCCGGCCCGGCACGCGATCGACGACCGGCTCTGGTCGACGTGGCGTTCGGAGTACTCGCCGCTCGCGCAGCTGCCGCAGGCGCTCACGCTCGACCTCGGCACATCGACGACGGTCGGCGGTGTGACGTACACGCCGTCGGTGACGTCGACGGCCGGCGCGGTGACGGCGTACACCGTGTACGCCAGCGAGGACGGCCGGAGCTTCTCCAAGGCGGCCGAGGGATTCTGGGAGGCGACGCTCGCGACCAAGACCGCGCCGCTCCCCCGGCCGGTGCGGGCACGGTACGTCCGGCTGGAGGCGAGCGCGGTGAACGGCTGCCCGCGCTCCGCGACGGCGGCGGAGATCGGCGTCTCCCGGACGGCCCTGCCGGCGCTCGGAGTGGGCACGCCGCCGGACGAGGAGGTGCCGCGCTTCCCGCACGTAGTGCCGCAGTCGGAGATGACCGCCTCGGCGACGAGCCAGCAGCCGGGATACGAAGCGGGCAAGGCGATCGACGGCGACTGCGGCACGATGTGGCACGAGTCGTGGAGCCCGTACACGCCGCCACCGCAGTCGCTGACGCTGGACCTCGGCCGCGACTATCAGGCGATCGCTCTGCAGTACCAGCCACGCCAGGACGGCAACCCCAACGGCGTCATCACGTCGTACGCGATCGAGGTCAGCCAGGACGGAACGACATACACCGAGGTGGCCGCCGGAAGCTGGGCCGGCGACGGCACGACCAAGACCGTGGAGTGGCCGGCGGCAGCGGCGCGCTACGTCCGCCTGGTCGCCAAGGCGGGCGGGAACGGACATGTCTCCGCAGCCGAGATCACAGTCGCCCACACCGGACAATGAACCCGGCCTGAAACGCCTGTGGGCGGGAACGCCCCCGTGACGCTCCCGCCCGCAGGCTTTGTGCCTGTCTGTGGCTACTTCTCTGTGCCTACTTCTTCACGTACATCTCGGAGAACGTCGGCATGCCAGCGAACTGGCTCCACACGACGTTGCCGATCTTCGAGCCGTGGACGATGGCGTTGCCGCCGGTACCTGTCGGGATGATCGGGATGTACTCCTCCATCAGCTTCTTGTCCAAGGCGCCCCAGGCCGCGGGGGCCTGGTTGGCCGGGAGCTTCATGATCCGGTTGATCTCGTCCTGCAGCCACTGGAACTCAGGCAGCATCGGGTACGACGGATTCGGCCCGCCCTCGTTCAGCGACTGCGCGGGCAGCCACTGAGCCGGGAACACCGACGATGCGGCGTTCCAGTCCAGGCACCAGCCACCGCCGGTACGCATGTTCGCCTTGCTGTTCGGGTCGCTGTTGATCGTGCGGGTCTGCGCACTGGTCACGGGGATCGCGTTGACCTTGAAGCCGGCGTCGGTGAGGCCCTTCTTCAGCGCCAGTGACCCGTCGACCGTCAACGGGTTCTCGGAGTTGTAGTAGTAGGTCAGTTGGAAGCCGACAGCATCGGCCTCCTGGAGCAGCTTCTTGGCCGCTTCAGGCTTGCCAGGGCCGGTGCCTCCCGTGCCGAACACGTCGTACTTCTGGACGCCCTTCAGCACCGGTGTGAGGATGCCCCACGACGGGTCCCACGTCACGCCCGGGATCACACCACTGGCCGTGTTGATCTGGTCGTACGGGTACGCGAGCCCGATCGCCTTGCGGACCTTGATGTCCTTGATCTTGCGTAGGTCGAGGTAGACGTAACCGATACAGGAGTCCGGGCCCTGCACGATCCGGTCCGGCGCGTCCTGCTTGGCGAGCGTGTAGTCCTCAGGGCTCAGGTTGCTGTAGGTGATCGCGGTCTCGTCCGGGCCGTTGTCCGCGATCAGTGCCTTGTTGAACACCGTGGGGTCCTGGTTGAACTTGAAGACGAACCCGTCGGGGTACTGGTGACGTACCGGGTCGGTCTTCGGGTCCCAGTACTTGTTTCGCTCGAGCTCGAGCGAAACGCCAGGCGTGTACTTCTTGAACTTGTACGGACCCGTCGCCATCGGATGGTTGCCGTAGTCGGTCTTGTTGTCCTTTACCTTCGGGATGCCCGTAAACGACGGGAAAGAGGCGTAATAGGACATGTCCGAGAACGACAGCGCGAGCTTCACGCGGATCGTCTTGTCGTCCGGCGTGCTGACCGCCGGGAAGTTGTCGCCCGACTTGTACGGGCCGTCGTATTTGTCGCCGCCGGCGAAGAAACCCTTCGAATACGGCGGACCGTCCGGCAGTTCGGCGACCGCGAGTTGCCGCTTCATCGCGTACGCGACGTCAGCCGCCTTGACCGGCGAGCCGTCCTCGTATTTCAGGCCGTCACGAAGCGTCCACTCCCACTGGGTGAAGTCCTTGTTGGGACGCCCCAGGTCGGTGGCCATGTCGGGCACGAGCACGGACTTGCCGTTGACGTTCTTCAGCGCGGTCAGGCTGCGCGTGACCAGCGACATGATCTGCAGGGAGTCGGTGAAATAGACCCGGGTTGGGTCGAACGTGTCGGGCGTCGAACTGGTGACGACGGTGACCGTACCGCCTTTCTGGGCGCCCTTGACCTCCTCTGCCGGCACTGGTGGATTCGCCCAGGTCGCCCCGATTTCTGCTTTCTGGGAGGTCGACGGCTCAGGCGAGGTGCCGGGTCCTCGATCGGCGGGTGAGTTGCACGCCGCCGCGGCCAGAGCCAGGGCTCCGGCAAGCGCTGCGTACCTCTTCCATCGCATTAGATAATCCCCTCCATGCGTTACTGCGAGCCGCTCCGGCAACCGAATCGCGCATACGGATCTGACTCCTGAACCCATATTGGTCAGGAGGTGAGAATGCGCTTGCCAGAGATCGGCTTATACCGCATTCGATCTTCTCATCGCAGCTAGATCCGGTGCGCATCGAGCGCATATCAAAGGGATCTCGAGTTCGAAACAATTCGTCGCAGCAGCGATCACTATCTGAAAAATGCGACCTCGAATTGCGGGGTCTCAGGCTACCTAATCGAAGACACGTTTACGTAACGCTCCGGCCGAATATGTATATCGAATCGCATTGACTACAGCGCGTCGAGCCGTGATCGCAAAAGCAGGCGGGCGGCGGTTGTCTGTTCCGCCGTCGCGGGGGCCTTCGGGAATCCGGGCGGGAGCTCGGCCAGGACGTCGGCGTAGAGGGCGGCCCGGGTCGGGTAGCGGCGGGGCAACGGCAGCCGGAACAACGCCGCCACCAGGCGGTCGACCGTGTCGGTGTCGAACACAGACTCCCAGGCCTGCCGTTCCGGGCCGAACTCCACGCCCGGCGCGCCCGGAGGCGTAGCCGCCGAATGAGCAGAGTCCCGGGGCAGGGATCGCATCCGCACCGTCGCCGGTTCGTCGACCGAACCGTCGGCGATCACGACGCCGTACTCACGCGCGGCGGAGGCAGCCGAGACGACACCACGTTCGACGTCGCGAAGGACGGAGGAGGGATCGCGCCGGAACGGGTCGCCGTAGCCGCCGGCGCCCGAGGTCAGCAGCGTCACGACGTCGCCCGCACGCAGCGGAAGGACGTCGATCTTGTCGTGGTGGCGTTCGGCGCCGGTTCCAGGGTTGACGATCAGCTCGGTCGCCGCTCCCGGCCGCCCGCCGCGGACGCCCCAGGGCCGGAAGCAGAGCCGCTCCATGCCGCGCGCCAGCAGCCGGGAGCCCTCCCCCAGCACCCGGAACGTCAGCTCCAGCCCGCAGCCGCCGCGCCACTCGCCCGCGCCGCCGGAGTCGCGCCGCAGGCCGTACCGCAGGATCTCCACGCCGATCTCGGTCTCGACGGTCTCGACCGGGTTGTTCGACAGGTTCGAGATTCCGCTGTCGCGCCCGTCGACGCCATCGGCGCCGAGCCGCGCACCCGTGCCGCCGACCATCGGCTCGAGCACCTGGACGTTCTGCCCGCCGGCGCTCTGCTCGGCGACCACCACCGGCACGACCAGCCCGCTCGACGCCGCCGGCAGCACCGACGGCGCGGCGAGTCCGAGCGCGCCACCGATCGCGTCGTTGACCCGGGACGCCGCCGCGTGCCGGACACCGACCGCGGCCGGCCGGACGGGGTTGACCAGCGAGCCCTCCGGCGCCACCACCGACAACGGCGCGATGAGCCCCGCGTTCAACGCGATCGACGGCTCCAGCGTGCAGATCAGCGCCAGCACCCGCGTCGTGATCCAGGCGTGGACGGTGCCGAGCGTCGCGATGTTGAACGCGGCCGCCACCTGCGGATCGGTCCCGGTGAAGTCCAGCAGCAGCTCGCCCTCGCCCGACAACGTGGCCGTCACCGAGATGCGTACGGGCACCGGCGAAACCGCGTCGTCGTCGAGGTAGTCGACGAAGCGGTAGGTGCCCGAGCCCAGCCGCGCCAGCGCCGCCCGTGCCTTCCGCGCGGTCAACTCGACCAGATCCGACTGTGCCGCCAGCAGTGTCGTGACCCCGTGCTGCGAGATCACGCCGGCCAGCCGTTCCCGCCCGGTACGCAGTGCCGCCCGCATCGCCTGGATGTCGCCGACGTTGGCTTCGGGTGTACGGCTGTTCGCGCGCAGGAACGCCTCGACCGACCGGTCCGGCTCCCCCGCCCGCACCAGCTTGACCGGCGGAATCTGCAGGCCCTCCTGGTAGATCTCGTCGTTGATCGGAGACAGGCTGCTCGGCACCCGGCCGCCGATGTCGGAGCAGTGGATGAACGCCCAGCCGTAGCCGACGACCGAACCCTCGTGGAAATACGGCTCGATCACCTGGATGTCGGTCAGGTGGGTGGCGAGCCCGCCGGAGTGGTACGGGTCGTTGGTGATGATGACGTCGCCCGGCTCCAGCGGGCTGGATGTGCCGATGGCCGAACGGACGGCCGTCAGCACGTTCAGACCGACGAAGCCGGACACACCGATCCCCTGTGGGTAGGCGACGAAACCGCCGTCGACGCCCGCGAACGCGCAGCAGAAGTCGGCGGTCTCCTTGACGTAGAGGGACCTGCTGGTCCGCTGCAACGTCAGACACATCTCCTCGGTCAGCGCGCCCAGCTGGTTGCCGAGGATCTCCACCGTGACCGGGTCAAGCCGCATCGGGTTGTGCCTTTCGAAGGTGCAGGTTGGCCGACTCGTCGACGAGGGCGGACCAGCCAAGCGGCACGAGGACGGTCGTGTCGTCCTGCTCGACCACAGCCGGGCCGTCGAACCGGTCACGCGAACGCAGCGCGTCCCTGGCGTAGACAGCGGCGTCGTGCCAGCCGTCACCCAGCAGCACCCGGCGCCGGCCGGACGGACTCGGCGCGCCGGAGCCGGCCGGCAGGAGTGGGGTGGGCCCCTGCGGCCGGAGGCCGTGGGAGCCGGATGAACACAGTGCCGTGGCCGCGCGGATCCGGGGAACGCGGCCGACAGCCGCCAGCCGAGCGGTGCCGAGCTCGATCGGCGCATCGGCGTCGCGGAAGCCGTACAGCCGTTCGTGTTCGGCGTGGAACGCCTCCGCGACAGCCGCCGCGCCGAGGTCTCCGGCATCGAGCCCGACCTGCAGCTCGTACGCCTGTCCGGAGTAACGCATGTCGGCAGCGCAGGTGAACTCCGGTGTCGCCGAGCCCTGCTCCTCCAGCCACACCATGGCCTGTGCCTCCAGGTCGGCCAGAACCGAAGCCAGCAAGGCGGATCCGGCCTCGTCGAGCCGCCGGCGCAGGCTGCGCGCGAAGTCGCGGCGCAGGTCGGCGACTGCCGCGCCGAGCGCACAGAACGTCGCCGCCGCCGGTGGCACGACGATGTGCGCGATGCCCACCTCGTCGGCCAGCAACGCCGCGTGCGTCGGGCCGGCACCGCCGAACGGCACCAGCGCGAACGTCCGCGGGTCGAGCCCGCGCTGTGCCATCAGCTTCTGCAGCTCGGTCGCCATGCCGGCGGTCGCCACCCGCAACGCCGACGCGGCCAGCGTATGAGCATCCTGCCCGAGCCTGGAACCCAACTCCGCAAGGGCGTCCGCGCTCGCGGCGATGTCGAGCTTCATCCGGCCGCCGAGGAACGTCGCCGGGTCGATGATGCCGGTCGCGAGGTAGGCGTCGGTCACGGCCGGCCGGTCGCCGCCGCGACGGTACGCGACCGGACCGGGATCGGCGCCCACACTGGCCGGACCGACCTTCAGCACACCCTGCTCGTCGACCCAGATCACCGAGCCGCCACCCGCGCCGATCGCGCTCACCGCGACCACCGGCACGATCAGCGGCAATCCGCCCACCGTCGTGTGCGTCGCGAGCTCGGGCCGGCCCTCGACGACCACCGCGATGTCGCTGCTGGTGCCGCCCATGTCGAACGTCACCACGCCAGGATGTGTCTCAGCCAGCCCGGCCGCTTCGGCCATCCGGGCCGCCGCCGTGACGCCGGACGCCGGACCGGACAGCACGGTCTCGATCGGCCGGTCCGCGGCCGAACGCAGGCTGAGCGAGCCGCCGTTGGAGGCGGTGATGAACACAGGCGCGGTTACACCGAGGTCGGCCAGCCGCCGTTCCAGCCGGTCGAAGTAGTCGCGCATCAACGGCTGGATATAGGCGTTGAGGCAGGCGACCAGGGCGCGTTCGTACTCGCGTACCTCCGGCCAGATCACTGCAGAGCCCGTGACCGGCAGCCCTGGCAGCCGGTCGGACAGCCGCGCGGCGAGGTCCGCCTCGAAGCCGGGGTTGGTGTAGCCGTGCAGGACCAGCACCGCGACCGCGTCGGCGTTCGTGGCTCTCAGCGAGTCGGCGACGCGGTCGAGCTCGGCGTTGTCCGGCGCGTCCACGATCCGGCCGCCGGGCCCGAGCCGGGCCGCGATCTCGACGATCCGGTCCCGCGGAACGAGCGGTTCTTCCTTGCCGGCATAGAGATCGAACGACGACGGCATCCGGCTGCGACCGATCTCGAGCACGTCGCGGTAGCCGGCGGTCACGACCAGCGCGATCCGTGCACCCTTGCGCTGGATGATGGCGTTCAGCCCGATCGTCGTTCCGTGCGAGACGTGCGAGATCTCGCCGGCGCGCTGGAGCACCGCCAGCCCGTCGGCGACCGCTCGCGACGGGTCGTCCGGCGTGCTGGGCTCCTTGTGGTGCAGCACACCGCCCGGAGTGACGGCGACCAGGTCGGTGAACGTTCCGCCGACGTCGATGCCGACTCTCACAGTGCTTCTCTCACAGGGCCTCCGAGATCTTCGCGAAGCGGTCGGCGAGCAGCATCACCACGACGCTCGCGGCCATCAGCAGCGTCGACACCGCGGCCATCGACGGGTCGAGCTGGAACTGCACAGCCGAGAAGATCCGCAGCGGCACGGTCGTGGTGTTCGCGCCCGCGACCAGCGCGCTGACCGCGACCTCGCCGAGCGACGTCACCGCGGCCAGCATCGCGCCCGCGAGGATGCCGGGCCGCAGCAGCGGCAGCGTGACCGTCCAGAACACACGCAGCCGGTGCGCGCCGAGGCTGGCGGCGGCTCGTTCGAGCGCGGGGTCGAGCTGGGCGGCGCTGACCATGACCGCGCGTACGACGAACGGCAACGCCACGACCGAATGCGCCAGCCACAGCCCGGTGACGGTGTTGATCAGCCCGAGGCCGTGGAAGTAGTAGAGCAACCCGAGCGCGGTGATCACCTCGGGCACCATCAACGGCGACAGCGCGAGACCCTGCAGCAGCCCGCGGCCCGGGAAGCGGCCACGGGCCAGGCCGTACGCCGCCAGCGTCCCGATCACGACGGTCGTCGGCGTCACCAGCAGCACCAGCAGGCCGGACAGGCGGAACGACACCAGCCAGTCGGGCGAGGTGAGCACCGCGTCGTACCACCGCAGCGAGAAGCCGGTCGGCGGGAACGCCACGGAGTCGCGCGGGTTGATCGAGCTGACGACGAGCACGACGAGCGGCGCGAGCAGGAACGCGAACACCAGCCAGGCAGAGACTGTGCCTATCTGTTTGGGCCCGACCCACTTAGCCATACAGCCTCCGCTCGTACGAACGGAAGATGCCGCCGAGCACGGTCACCGACAGCAGTGTCAAAGCCAGCAAGGCGAAACTCAGTGCGGCCGCCACGGGGTAGTTGAAGACGGACGTCACCTGGTCGTAGACGCGAATGCCGGCCAGGGGCTCGGTGACGCCGCCGACCAGCAGCGGCGTGATGTAGATGCCCATCGCCAGCGCGAACACGATCAGCCCACCGGTGACGGCACCGGGCAGGCTGAGCGGGACGGTCACGCGCAGGAACGTGCGGACCGGTCCGGCGCCGAGGATCTGCGAAGCCCGGCCGAGGTTGTCGTCGACGCCGCCGAGCGCGGTCGTGAGCGGCAGGATCGCGAACGGCAACAGCACATGGGTCACGGCGATCACGACCGCGGGATAGCTGGTCAGCAGCTGGGCCGGCTGGTCGCGCAGGCCGAGGGCGACGATCGCGCGGTTGACCAGACCGTTGCCGGACAGCAGCACGACCCAGCCGTAGGTACGGACGACCACGCTGGTCAGCAACGGCGAGATGACGATGACGAACAGGATCGTGCGCACGGTGCCGGGCTTGCGGTGGGCGAGGTAGTACGCCGCCGGATAGGCCAGCAGGACGCAGAGGAGCGCGACGAGGACCGCGGTGACCAGCGTGTGCAGGAGGGCGCCGTAGAAATAGGACTCGGTGAAGACCCTGGTGTATTGCCCGAACGTGAAGCCGGGCAGCACCGCGTTGTAGGCGTCGACCGGGCGGAAGCTCAGCCGCAGCAACTGGACGAGCGGAACCAGGAACAGCAGGCCGAGGAAGACGACCAGCGGCACGGTGTAGGCCGCGCCGGACCAGCGTCCACTCCGGCGACCACCCTGGCGCCCGTTCCGGCTCATGGCGCTGACTCCTGCGCCGGTTCCTGGGCCGGTTCCTGGGCCGGTCCCAGCGCGATGACGTCGGCGGGATCCCAGCTCAGCGTGACCTCGGTGCCGACCTCCGGCGGGTCGGCGGCGCCCACGCCCACGTCGGCCACGGAGACCTTGAGCGTGCCACCGTCGGCGAGCTCGACCTCGACATGCCAGGCGTCACCGGCGAACGCGCGGTAGCTGACGGCCCCCTGCCTGGAAGAGTCGCTCTCGGCAGCACCTCGAGGCGAAGCGATCCGGATGCGCTCCGGCCGCACCGCGACGAGCTCGCCGTCGTCCTCCAGCACGTTCGCCGCACCGATGAACTCGGCGACGAACCGGGTGCGCGGCCGCCGGTAGACCTCCTCCGGCGCGCCGAGCTGCTCGACCCGGCCCGCGTTCATCACGGCTACCCGGTCGGAGAGCGCGAGCGCCTCCTCCTGGTCGTGGGTGACGAACACCATCGTGGTGCCGACCTGCTGCTGCAGCGAGCGCAGCTCGACCCGCATCTCGCGGCGCAGCTTGGCGTCGAGGTTGGACAGCGGCTCGTCCAGCAACAGCACCGAAGGCCGGATCGCCAGCGCTCGCGCGATCGCCACCCGTTGCTGCTGCCCACCCGACAGCTGCCGCGGCCGCCGGTCGGCGAAGTCGGCGAGTCCGACCAGCCGCAGCGCCTCGGCCACTCGCGTCGCACGCTCCGAACGACCGGTCCTGCGCACCCGCAGCCCGTACGCCACGTTGTCCGCGACCGAAAGATGCGGAAACAGCGCGTAGTTCTGGAACACCATGCCGAGCCCGCGACGGTACGGCGGCAGCTCCGTCACGTCGTTGCCGTCGAGGGTGATCCGGCCGCGCTCCGGCGAGACGAAGCCCGCGAGGCAGTTGAGCAAGGTCGTCTTGCCACACCCGCTCGGGCCCAGGATCGACACGAATTCGCCCGCCTGGATCGACAGCTCGTCCAAGTCGAGGACGCGCGTGCCGTCGTAGCCCGCGGCCAGGTGCTGGATCTCTACGTGGCCGCTCACCCGAAGATCTGGTTCCAGCGCTGCTGCCACTCGTTGAGCCTGGGAGTGGCGGTTTCGTAGTCGACCCAGTTGAACTTCGCGAAGACCTCGGGGCCGTACTGGATACGGTCCTTGAACGCCTTGCTGTACTGGATGTGGTCGTTGCCCGCGGCGTACCACGTGCCCTCGGCGAACGGCTTCTGGTTCTTGGCAGCGGCCAGCACGTCGAGGAACTTGTCGGCGAGCTCGGGGTTGGAGGTGCCACTCGCGACGAAGTA
This sequence comes from Flindersiella endophytica, assembly GCF_054779015.1. Lineage (NCBI taxonomy): Bacteria > Bacillati > Actinomycetota > Actinomycetes > Propionibacteriales > Nocardioidaceae > Flindersiella > Flindersiella endophytica. The sequence goes on along the minus strand of NZ_BAAGYY010000008.1, from coordinate 41,462 downwards.
CGACGTGAGCGCGCCGACCGGGCCCGACTTCGGGTAGGCGAAGCCGACCGGATCGCCGGCCTGTTCCATCGCGAACGCGCGGCCGTCCCAGAACGGCACGATCCACGCGTCACCGTTCTGGATGACGGTCTGGACGTTGCCGGCATTGGCGGGGTTGGCCGAGACGCAGCCCTTCAACTGCTCCAGTTGCTTGAACGCCTTGTCGACCGCGGCCGGGTCGGACAGCGTGCCGCCGTTCTGCGCGACCAGTGCCGAGAAGAACTCCAGGCCGGGGTTGTAGGTCAGCGGCGGCAGCGCGACGTGCCCGCAGTATTCCTTGGAGAAGATGTCGTTCCAGTCCTTGGGCGGCGTCTTCACCTTGTCCGTGCGGTAGAGCAGACCGGTCGAGCCGGTGGTGAGCGGAACGCCGTACTGCTTGCCGTCGTAGCTCGACTTGCCGGCGAGAACCGTGTCGATCTGCTTCCAGTTCGAGAGCTTCGAGGTGTCGAGCGGCTCGAGCAAGCGGGCCTTGGCGGCGGGCAGCGAGGCGTCGGGCGTGAACGCGATGACGTCGAACGGCGGGTTCTTGCCTCCGGCCGAGCGCAGCTTGGTGAGCCACTCAGCGTTGGCGCCGTAGACGAGGTTGACCTTCGCGCCGGTCTGCTTCTCGAACGGCTCGACTATCGACTTCTTGAAGAGCTCACCCCAGGGACCGGCGAACGCGGTCACCGTCAACTCCTGCTTGGCGTCACCCTTGTCGCCGGACGTCGAGTCGGAGCTGGTGCCGGTGTCGACGCCCCCGCACGCGGCAAGAGCCAGCGCGGCGGCCGCACCAAGCCCGAGCGCACGAATAAGCGTGCCCTTCATGGTGTTCTCTCCTCCTGGAGACATACTGTCGAAAGCCCACTATACGGGTGGGTTTTTGTCACTCATCCGGGTTTGGGAGTTACGTGGTGGTTGACGCCGGTTCGGCGGTCGCGATCGTGGGCGCTGGACCGCGTGGCGTATCGGTGTTGGAACGCATCGCAGCCAGTGCTCCTGACCTGCTGGGTGGCAGGGCGCTCGAGGTCCATCTGGTCGACCCATACCCGCCTGGTGGCGGACATGTATGGCAATCCGGCCAACCTGGACACCTGCTGATGAACACCGTCGCCGCGCACGCGACCGTGTTCACCGACTCGAGCGTTCGCTGCGACGGTCCGATCCTGGCCGGGCCGACGGTGTATGAGTGGGCGAAGTCACACCGGCACGCCGATCCGGATCTCGCGGCAGAGGCGGAGGCGATGCTCCCGTGGTCGCATCCGACCCGCCGCTTCAACGGCCACTACCTGGCGTGGGCGTTCCAGCACGTGCTGGACGAACTGCCCTCGGGCGTACGCGCGATCGTGCACCCGCACCGGGCTGTTGCGATATCCGAGACGGCCGACGGCCGCCAGGTCCTCGGCCTGGAAGGCGTTCCGGACACGCTGGTTGTCGACGCCGTGGTGATCGCGACCGGGCACACACCGGTCGAGCCGACGCCGGACCAGGTCGAGCTCGCACGGTTCGCCGAGGAGAACGGGCTGGTCTACGTCGGCGCCGGCAACCCCGTCGACCTCGACCTCACGGGCGTCCGGGCCGGCGAACGCGTTCTGCTGCGCGGGCTCGGCATGAACTTCTTCGACATCGTCTCGCTGCTGACGGTCGGCCGCGGTGGCCGGTTCGTCCGTGCGGGCGACGGCCTCCGGTACGAGCCATCCGGCGCCGAACCGGTGCTGGTGCCGGGCTCCCGGCGCGGCGTGCCGTACCACGCGCGTGGGTCGTACGACGCGATGCCGCCGGTCCACAAGCCCTTGTTCTTCGACGATTCCGTGGTCGAGCAGCTGCGTTCGAGGGCGGGAACCGTCGACTTCCGGCGCGACCTCTGGCCCCTGATCGCCAAGGAGACCGCGTACGTCTACTACGGGATGCTGACCAGCTCGGACGACTTCCGCCGGCGGTTCGCCCGGCTGGACTGGGACAGCGAGCCGATGCGCAAGCTGATCGCGGCGGCCGTGCCGGACCCGTCGGCACGGCTCGACTTCGAACGGATCGACCACCCGCTCGGCGGCGAGTCGTTCGCCGGCCGGGACGCGCTGAACCGGCGGATCCTCGACCACCTGCGGACGGACGCCGCGCAGGCGAAGCACGCCTCGGCCAGCCCAATGAAGCACGCGATGACCGCGCTCGGCGCCACCCGGTCGCGGGTCCGGATCGTGGCCGAGCACGGCGGGCTGCGCGGGCGCTCGCACGTCGACGATCTCGACGGCTGGTTTCGGGGCTTCGCGGCGTCGGTGGGCAGCGGGCCTCCCGTCACGCGGATCGAGGAGTTGCTCGCGCTCGCCGACGCGGGACTGCTGGAGTTCGGCGGCCCCGGCTTCCGGATCACGGCCGACCGCGAGCGCTCGGTGTTCGCCGGCTCCTCGCCCCAGGTCGACGGGCCGCCGGTGCTCGCGGCCGCGGTCGTCGAGGCGTACCTGCCCGAGCCAGACCTGCGCCACACGGCCGATCCGCTGCTCAGGCAGCTCCGCGACACCGGCGTCTGCCGCCCGTACGTCCTCGCCGACCCCGCCGGACCGGTCGAGACCGGCGGCCTCGAGGTGACCGAAAGCCCTCACCACATCGTCGACGCGGCGGGCCGGGCGCATCCGCGGCGGTTCGCACTCGGCCTGCCGGTGGAGCCTGTGCACTGGGGAACGGCGATCGGCGCCATGGCCCGCGCCGGCGCCGACTTCCTCGTACAGACCGATGCCGTCGCGCGGGCGTTGTTGACCTGCGCGCGCGAACGTACCGTCCGATAATCGCCGGTGTGGGGTGGGGCAGGATCGGGCAGGTGACTCTTCTGCTGATCCAGCTCGCCGGAGCGCCCGGCTCGGGCAAGAGCACCCTGGCTCGCCGCCTGGCCGGGCGCTTCGACGCCACCGTGCTCGACACCGATGTCGTCAAGAGCGCGCTGCTCGCCGCCGACGTGCCGTGGAGCCTCGCGGGCAAGGCGGGATACAACGTGTTGTTCGCGCTCGCCGGCGACCTGCTGGAACAGGGCCGCAACGCGATCGTCGACAGCCCTTCGCACTACGACGTCATCCCGGCCAGGGGTGCCGCGATCGCCGCACGTCATCGGGCGGGCTACCGGTTCGTGGAGTGCGTCTGCGACGACTCCGCCGAGCTGCGGCGCCGGCTCACGACCCGGACGCCGCGGCCGAGCCAGATGCCCGATCTCGACCGGCTCCCCAGCGGAGCCGACGTCCCGTCGCCTGCCGTACGCGTCGGCGAGCACCGGTGGCAGACCTTCGGCCCGCCGGAAGGACACCTGGTCGTCGACTCCGCGCGGCCGCCGGACGCCGTGCTGGCCGACGCCGTGGCGTACATCGAGTCCGGCAGCGCGCCCGGCATCGGCGATTGACATCCGGCCGTCGCGCGTGTCTCTTCTAGACGGAAGGGAGCTGCGATGGCGGCCAACCGGAGAACGCTGCTCTACCTCACCCTGCTGGCGACTGTCGTGCTCGGCGTGCTGGCGCCGCTGAGCTCCGTACGGCAGGCGACCGCGGCGGCGCCCGAGCGACCCGGCCTGAGGGGCGACTACTACCTGAGCAGTGCGCCCGGCGCGTTCGACTTCGGCGAGCTGAAGGCGACCGTCGCCGATCCGAACCTCGAGTTCGCCGACCTCGAAGGCGTGTTCACCGAGCTGGCCGGACGAAACGACGACGTCACCGTGCGCTGGACCGGGCGGATCCAGCCGACCTACGACGAGACCTACACGTTCTCGATGATCGGCGACAACGGGTTCCGGCTCTGGGTCGACGGCCAGTTGCTCATCGACAACTGGCTCGACAACTGGGACGTCGAGCAGGTCGGCACGCCGATCGCATTGCGGGCCGGGCAGAAGTACGACATCAAGGTGGAGTACTTCGAGCACGTCGGCGGCTCCAACCTGCGCCTGCGCTGGCAGAGCGCCAGCCAGCCGAAGGCGATCGTGCCGGCGAGCGCGCTCACTCTCCCCGACGGCTTCGATCCGCCCGGACCCTACGTCGCCGGCCTCAGCGCCGCCGGCGACAGCGCCCGCCTGCGGTTCGGTGCTCCCCTTCGCGCACCGCTCCCCGCGAACGCCCCCCAGCACCTCGGTGTCACGGTCGCCGGCACGGCGTGGCCGGTCGAGGCCGCGCGCCTGGACGCCGGCGATCCCTCGGTTCTCCTGCTGTCGTTGACGTATCCGATCCCGGCCAAGGCGGGCAACACGATCCGCACGTCCTACGACGGCCAGGGCGGTCTCGCGTACGCGGACGGGACGATGCTCGAGGCGTACACCCGTGCGTTCGTGACCAACGACTCGACCTACACGCTCGGCACCCGATGGACCGGCGACGTGGATCCCAACCGGCCGTGGCAGGAGTACCCGCGTCCGCAGCTCGTCAGGGACCAGTGGCGAAACCTCAACGGGCGCTGGCAGTTCGCGGCCGCCGATGCCGGCGAAGCACCACCGATCGGGCGTACGCTCGCCGAACGGATCGTCGTGCCGTATCCCGTCGAGTCCACGCTGTCCGGACTGCAGCGGCCCGAGGACCGCATGTGGTACCGCCGCACGTTCTCCGTGCCGGGCACCTGGAAGGTCGGCTCCGCCCGACGGCTCGTGCTGCACTTCGACGCCGTCGACTGGCAGGCCACCGTCTACGTCAACGGCAAGCAGGTCACCGTACACAAGGGCGGCTACGACCGGTTCTCGGTCGACGTCACCGACGCCCTCGTCCGCGGTTCCACGCAGGAGCTGGTCGTCGGCGTCTACGACCCGTCCGACACCGCCCGGATCGCGGTCGGCAAGCAGCGGATCAACCCCGGAGGCATCTTCTACACAACGGTTTCCGGCATCTGGCAGTCGGTCTGGATGGAGCCGGTCGCGCCGGCCCACATCACCGGGCTGACGACCGCGCCGGACGTCGCGGGCCAGGCGCTCCGCCTGACGGTGAACGCCGGCGGGGCGACGGCCGGTCAGCTCGCCGTCGCGACCGCCAGGGACGGCAACCGCGTCGTCGGCCGGGTCACCGGCCCGGTGGGAACCGAGCTGCGGCTGCCGGTACCCAGGCCGAAGCTCTGGTCGCCGGACCGGCCGTTCCTCTACGACCTGACCGTCACGTTGGCAGGCGGCGACCGGGTCGACTCGTACTTCGGCATGCGAACGGTCGGCATCGGCACGGTCGCCGGCACCAGGCAACTGCTGCTGAACGGCAAGCCGGTGTTCCAGTTCGGCCCGCTCGACCAGGGATTCTGGCCGGACGGCATCTACACGCCGCCGACCGACGAGGCGATGAAGTACGACCTCGACCAGACCAAACGGCTCGGCTTCAACGCCGTCCGCAAGCACGTCAAGGTGGAGAACGACCGCTGGTACTACTGGGCCGACCGGCTCGGGCTGCTGGTGTGGCAGGACATGCCGGCGATGTTCGGGTCCAGCAACACGGAGGAACGACAGCAGTTCGAGACCGAGCTGCGCGCGATGGTCGACCAGCATCAGGCCAGCCCGTCGATCGTGATGTGGGTGACGTTCAACGAGAGCTGGGGCCAGTACGACCAGGCCCGGATCGCCGACACCGTAACGGCGTGGGACCCGACCCGGCTGGTCGACAACATGAGCGGCGTCAACTGCTGCGGCTCGGTCGACGGCGGCAACGGCGACGTCATCGACTCGCACGTCTACCCGGGGCCCGGCACACCGTTCGCACCGAGCGACACCAGGGCGTCCGTGCTCGGCGAGTACGGCGGCCTCGGGATGCCCGTGATCGGTCACACCTGGTCCGGCGGCGGCTGGGGCTACGCCGTCGAGCCGGATCCGGTCGCACTCACCAACCGGTACGTCTCGATGGCCGGCCGGCTGCGGCAACTGCGGTCGTGCCAGGGCCTGAGCGCCGCGATCTACACCCAGACCACCGACGTGGAGTCCGAGCTGAACGGGCTCATGACCTACGACCGCGCGCTCACCAAGCCGATCGTCGCCGACGTACGCGCGGCCAACCAGGCCGTGATCGCGGCGTCGCCGACCGATCCGCCGACGTTCCCGCCGGGTACGCCAGGCCTTACGGGCATAGGCTTCTGGCCGTTCGACGAGGGCAGCGGTACGGTCGCGGCCGACCAGGCCGGTGACCACGACGCGACGCTGGTGAACGGTCCGGCGTGGGTCAGCGGACGGTCGGGGTCGGCGCTGCAGTTCGCCGGCTCGCAGTCCGCCGACACCGGCGCCGGCATCCTCGACACCACCGGCAACTACAGCGTCTCCGCGTGGGTGAGGCTGGACAGCCTCGGCGGGTTCGCGACCGCCGTCAGCCAGGACGGCGACCAGAACAGCGCGTTCTTCCTGCAGTACTCCGGCGAGGACAACCGGTTCGCGTTCAGCTTCGTCGGCGGGCGCGCGCTCGCGCCGATCGCACCGGAGCCGGGCCGGTGGTACCACCTGGTCGGCGTTCGCGACGCCGCCGCCGGGCAGTTCAAGCTGTACGTCGACGGCGCTCCGGCCGGCACGGCGGCCAACCGGTGCGGCGAGGCGTCCGCCGGCCACACAGTGATCGGCCGCGGCAGGTACAACGGTGGACCCGTCGACTACTGGCGCGGCGCGATCGACCAGGTGCACGTCTACGACCGTGCACTGACCGACGCCGAGGTCAGCGCGCTCTACGCAGCGGGGAACTGAAGGCTCAGCGCTTGGAGACGTCGTAGGCCGGCGGCCACGTCGATCACCCGGTCGCCGGCGAACTCCTGCGCCGCACGGACAAGACGGCCGGCCCGGTGCCGCCGAGAGGCGACACCGGGCCAGCAGTGTGTCGGGGCTGCGTTCGGAACCAGCGGGCATCCTGGGATCCCCACCCACCCCCCAAGGTGTGATCGAGGCAGCCCCGGACCGCAAGTATGTCGGGTTGGCGGCGGAATGTCGTAGGGGTCACTCGTCCTCAAAGCCAGGACCAAAGCCCCTATGCCACGACCGGTTGCGGCCGCGCGGGATATTTTCCTGAGCATTGACAAAAATATCGGCGCTCACGCAGACTGCTCCGGTGGCCGACTCACCGTCGAACGTGTTGCGGCTGCTCCGGGAGAGTCATGAGGAGCGGCTGCTCGCTGCCCTGCGCGCGCATGGCGCGATGAGCAGGGCCGAGCTCGGCCGGCGCACCGGCCTCTCGCGGGCCACGCTCTACGCGATCGTCCAGCACCTGGTCGCGACCGACCGGGTGGTCGAGCGGGCCGCCGAGGCCGCACCGGCCCGGGGCCGCGGGCGGCCGGCGACGCTCGTCGCGCTGAATCCGGCGGGTGGGCTCGCGCTCGGCCTCGACTTCGGCCACCAGCGGATCGAGGCCGCCGTCGCAAACGTCGCGCACGAGGTGGTCGCGACGGCAAGCGCACGTTGCACCGAACGAACGCCGTGGGCCGAGCGGCTGGCCGCCGGCATCGAGCTCGTCGACCGGCTCGCCGCCGACCGGCAGATCTCGCTCACGGCGCTCGAAGGCATCGGCGCCGGCGTGGTCGGCCCAGTGCCGACCCCTCCCGCCGGCCCTCCCCCTGCGAGCCCGGCCAGCCCGGCCACCAGCCGGCGGCCCACCCGGTCCACCCGGTCCACCCGGGCCGAGCTGGCCCGAGCCGGACTGGCCGAGCGCTTCGGCGTACCCGTGCTCGTCGACAACAACACCCGGCTGGCCGCGCTGGCCGAGGCGATCTGGGGCGCCGGCGCCGGCTTCGCCAACGTCCTCTACGTCAAGCTGTCCTACGGCGTCGGCGGTGGCCTGGTGCTGGGCGGCCACCTGCACTCCGGCGCGACCGGCGGCGCCGGCGAGCTCGGCCACGTCACCGTCGACCCGGACGGCCCGGCCTGCTCGTGCGGCGGACGCGGCTGCCTCGAGCGGTACGTCTCGATCGCCGCGATCCTCCAGCAGTGCGCGGCCAAACGCCTCGACCACGTGCTCGAACGCTTGCGCGCGGGCGACGCCGGCGTACGTGCCGTGTTCGCCGAAGCGGGCCGGCGGCTCGGCATGGTGCTGGCCGCGTCCTGCAACGTCGTCAACCCCGAGGTCGTCGTCGTTGGCGGTGAGCTGGCTGCCGCGGGCGACGAGCTGCTCGGGCCCGCCCGGGCGGCCATCGACGCCTACGCGCACCGGCAGGTACGCCAGGGCCTGCACGTCCGCGCCGCCAGCCTGGGCGACGCCGCCGCGGCCCAGGGTGGCATCGCGCTCGTCCTGCGCGAGTCCGCCCTCCTGGCCGGCTACCCCGGCGCCGCACCAGCTCCGGCCGACCCCGCCGACTCTGACGACTCCGACGACTCCGACGAGATCGAGGCAGACACTCCGTGACGAACATCCTCGTGCTGATGACCGACCAGCACCGGCTGGACACCCTGGGCTGCTACGGCAACCAGGTGTGCGAAACACCCGCTCTGGACGGCCTGGCCGCCTCCGGCACCCGGTTCGACCACTGCTACACGCCGACGGCGATCTGCACGCCGTCCCGCGCGACGTTGCTCACCGGCGTCCTGCCGTTCCGGCACACGCTGCTGGCCAACTACGAACGCAACGTCGGCTACCGCGAGGAGCTCGACGGCCAGTACGCGCCGTTCTCGGAACCGCTGGCGGCAGCCGGCTACCGGCTCGGGCACATCGGCAAGTGGCATGTCGGCAAGCTGAACGGCCCGGCGGAGTTCGGCTTCGAGGGCGAGCACTACCCCGGTTGGGGCAATCCCGTGCGGCACCCGGACTACGTCCGCTACCTCGCCGAGCGCGGCCTGCCGGAGTACCGCCTGCGTACGGAGGTGCGTGGCACGTTCCCGAACGGCGAGCCCGGCAACCTCCTCGGCGGCGTGCTGGTCCAGCCGGTCGAGGCGACGTTCGAGTACTACCTGGCCGAGCGGACGATCGAACGGCTCCACAGGTACGCCGAGCAGGGCGAGGCCGACGGTCGGCCGTTCTACCTGGCCTGCAACTGGTTCGGCCCGCATCTGCCGTACTGCCTGCCCGAGGACTACTACCACCGCTACGATCCCGCGCTCGCCAAGCTGCCGGAGTCGATCGCGGAGACGTTCGACGGCAAGCCGAGCGTCCAGCGGCACTACTCCGAGCACTGGACGTTCGACAGTCTCTCGGCCGGACAGTGGCGGGAGCTGATCGCGGCGTACTGGGGTTACGTGACGCTGATCGACGAGCAGGTCGGTCGCGTCCTGCGTACGCTCGACGAGCTCGGCCTCACCGACGACACCGCGGTGTTCTTCACCGCCGACCACGGCGAGTTCACCGCCTCGCATCGCCTGCACGACAAGGGCCCGGCGATGTACGACGACATCTACCGTATCCCGTTGCTGGCAAGGATTCCCGGGCAGCCCGCCGGGAGGGTCGACGACTCGTTCGTCTCGCTGACCGACCTCACCCCGACCTACCACGAGCTGGCCGGCCTGCCCGTCCCCGACCACTACGACGGCCGCAGCCTGCTCCCGCTCACAGGCGACGAACGTCCGGCGGACTGGCCGGACCACGTGGTGGCGGAGTTCCACGGCCACCACTTCCCTTATCCACAACGGATGATCCGGACCCGCGAGCACAAGCTCGTCGTCAACCCCTCGGACCGGAACGAGCTCTACGACCTGCGGGCCGATCCGCACGAGCTCCAGAACCTCTACGCCAACCCGGCGTTCGCCGGCGTCCGCCACGACCTGATGGCGCGCCTGTACACGATTCTGCGTGAGCGCGGCGACAACTTCTACCACTGGATGACGTCGATGTACGACGTCGGAGCCAAGACCTACGACACCGCGCTCAGCCAGCTCGACGACACCGCGAGGAGCCCTCGATGAACGACGCCGTTGTTGACATCCGCACCGACCGGGAGATCGGGCGGATCGATCCCAACATCTACGGGCACTTCCTGGAGTCGGCGTTCTTCGGCAACATCGAGGGTGGCGTCTTCGACGAGGGATCGCCGTTGTCCCACAGCGAATCCGGGCCACGCGACGGCCTGCGCCGCGACGTGATCGAGGCCTGCCGGCAACTGGGCCTGGGGATCGTTCGCTGGCCAGGCGGCAACTTCACCTCTCCGTACTACTGGGAGGACGGCATCGGGCCACGCGACCAGCGCCCACGCCGGCTGGAGCTCGCGTGGGGCTCGGAGGAGACCAACCGCTTCGGCACCGACGAGTTCCTCGCCTGGTGCGCCGAGGTCGGCGCCGAACCGTACCTCGCGCACAGCTGCCGCAGCGTCGACGACGCCGTCCGGTGGGTGGAGTACACCAACTACGGCGGCGACACGCACTACACCAGGCTGCGCGGCCGCGAGCCTTACGGCGTGCGGTACTGGGGCCTGGGCAACGAGGTCTACGGGCGCTGGCAGATGGGCCACCGCCCGGCCGAGCAGTACGCCGCCGACGCACGCGAGCACGCCCACTTCATGCAGGCGGTCGATCCAGAGTTGAGCTTCATCGCGGTCGGCAAGCCCGGCGAGGAGTGGACCCGGCCCGTTCTGGAGCAGGTCGGCAACCGGATCGACTACATCTCGCTGCACCTCTACGGCGCGTCGACGCATCTCTACTCGGGTTCCGGCAGCACCGACGACTACGACGCCGTGGTGGCTCAGTCGCTCTACTTCGAACGGGAGATCCACGACTACGCGCACGAGGTCGCCGACCTCGCCGGGCAGGCGGGCGTGGAACGGCCGCTCGGGATCGCGCTCGACGAGTGGAACATCCGGCACCTGGAGCCGACGGCCTGGCCGGAGCCCCAGCCGTCCGGCGACGGTGGCGTCGTGGGCCGCGAGATCCCTTCCGGGGAAGAGACTCCGCCCAGGTTCCGGGTCAACCGCTGGAGCCCGCGCACGCTGGCGGACGCGTTGTTCTACGCCGGTGTCTTCCACACGCTGCACCGGGCCAGCGGCCTGCCGGTTCCTGTGACGATGGCCAACACCGTCAACCTGGTCAACGCCAACGGGCTGCTGGCCGTCCGGCCTGGCGGCCTGGTCCGGTCGGCGACCTACCACGTGTGGGACCTGTACCGAAACCACACGGGCAGCATCGCGGTCGAGGCGAACGTGCAGAGCCCGGCGCGCACCGGCGTCGTACGGCTGGGCGACCACCGGGACGGCTCCGGAGGCTTCCTGACCCGCCCGGCGACCGTTCCGATGCTGGACGTCTCGGCGACGCTCACCGAGGATCGGCGTCAACTCAAGCTTGCGGTGATCAACCGGCACCGGTCGGGGTCCGTTCGCACCCGGCTTGCCCTGGACGGGCACGACCGCCTGCCGCAGGCTGCCGTGCACGAGCTCTGCACCGGCACCGATGAGGTGTTCGCGGTCAACACAATGGACGCCCCCGACCGGGTGGCCCTGCGCGACAGAGGCAAGGCCGACCTCGGCGAGGGGGTGTACGAGTTCCCGGCGCACTCGATCACGCTGCTGTCGTTCGACCTGCGATGAGTCGCGTCACCGGAACCAACGTGCTGGTCGTCCTCGCCGACCAGTTCCGGGCCGACTGTCTCGGCGTCGCGGGTCACCCGGACGTCGAGACGCCGGTGCTCGACGGGCTGGCCGGCGACGGCACGTACTTCCCGAACAGCTTCTGCACCGCTCCCCTGTGTACGCCGTCGAGGTACAGCCTGCTGACCGGGCTGCCGCCGCACCGGCACGGAGTGCACGGTAACAACCAGACGCTCGCGGCCGGGCTGCCGACGCTGCCCGAGCGAGCCAGGTCCGCGGCCGTCCGGTCCACGGCCATCGGCAAGATGCACCTGACGCCGACGTACCTCGACGTCGGGTTCGAGACGATGCTGCTGGCGGAGCAGAACGGCGACGGCCCGCTGGTCGACGACTACCACGGCGACCTGGTGGCCGCCGGTCTCGTCGACGGCAACGACCTGATCGACCAGCGGCAGGAGTACCGCTCGCGGGCCAACCAGCACTACTGGTCGTCCTACGGCGCCGCGCCGAGCGACCTGCCCGAGGAGTGGCACTCGACGACGTGGATCGCCGACCGCGCGATCGGCCGGCTCGACCGACGCTGGGCGGGCGGCGGGCAGCTGATGTACCTCAGCTTCGTCAAGCCGCACCATCCGTTCGACCCGCCGCGACCGTGGCACGAGCGGTACGACCCGGCGCGCCTGTCGATCCTGCCCGGGTGGACGCCGGACGTGAGCGACTTCGACGTCCCGCGCGGCTACTTCGACAACGCCGCGCTGACCGAGGCGGCATTGCGGCAGGCGATGGCGCTCTACTACGCGACGATCACCCACCTCGACTTCGACCTGGGCCGGGTGCTCGCGCGGCTGCGCGAGCTGGAGGCGTACGACAACACGCTGATCGTCTTCACGTCCGACCACGGCGAGTACCTCGGCTTCCATCACATGCTGTTGAAGTCCGGCCCGATGTACGAGCCGCTGGTCCGCGTGCCGCTGATCATCAAGCCGGCACAACAGCCCGGACAGCGCACCGCCGGCACCGTCGACCGGCGGCTCACGTCCGGCATCGACGTCGTGCCGACCGCCCTGGCCGCGCTGGGGATCGCCGCCGGCGACCTGCCCGGGCACGATCTGGCCGATGGCAGCTGGGACCGGCAGGTGGTGGTCGCAGAGTCGGAGTCCGAAGGGCTGATGGTGCGGATCGGCCGGCACAAGGTGCTGGAGCGACCGGGCCGGAACCCGGTGCTGTTCGACCTCGAGACCGACCCGCTGGAGCTGGACCCGCGGGAGTTCGAGGCGGTCGCCCGTCCCGAGGCCCGGCCGGCGGCTTTCCCGAACGAGGACCGGCGGGCTCGCTTCGATGCGATCCTGGACCGCGGCGAACATCCCTGGCTCCGGTAGCGAAAACCGCGATGATTTCCGGCTCCCTGGAAAGTCAGAAGGATGAGACATCGAGATCGCACTCCAGGAGAGGCAAGATGACCGAGCCGACGACGCACACTTTGGACGTTCCGGGCGCCACGCTCACCTATGACATCCGCGCCAACGACGCCAGCACCGAGCCGGTGCTCTTCGTGATCGGCTCGCCGATGGGCGCCGCCGGCTTCGTCACGCTGGCCGGGCACTTCGGCGACCGCACCGTGGTGACGTACGACCCGCGCGGTACGGAGCGCAGCCGGCGCACCGACGGTGCCAAGCAGAACACGCCCGACGAGCACGCCGACGACCTGCACCGGCTGGTCGCGGAGGTCGGCAAGGGCCCGGTCGACGTCTTCGCCAGCAGCGGCGGCGCCGTCAACGCCCTGGCCTGGGTCGCCAAGCACCCTGAGGACGTCCGCACACTGGTGGCACACGAGCCGCCGGCAGCGCAGGCACTGCCGGACCGCGAGTACGCCCTGGCCGCGAACAAGGACATCGCCGAGACGTACCAGCGCGACGGCATGGGCGCCGGCATGGCCAAGTTCATCGCGATCGTCACCCACAAGGGCGAGATCACCGAGGACTACCTCAAGCAGCCGGCTCCGGACCCCGCGATGTTCGGCCTGCCCACCGAAGACGACGGCTCCCGCGACGACGCTCTGCTCGGGCTGAACATGCTCACCTGCACCCACTACGAGCACGACTTCGACGCGCTGCGGGCGGCATCCACCCGGATCGTGCTCGCCGCGGGCGTCGCGTCCGAGGGCGAGCTGGCCAACCGCGGCGCCCACGCCGTCGCCGCGCGGCTCGGCACGACGGCCGTGGCGTTCCCCAGCGACCACGGCGGCTTCCTGGGCGGCGAGTACGGCCAGACCGGTGACCCGGACGGGTTCGCCGCCGCTCTTCGTGAGGTCCTGGGGCGGCGGAGCTGAGGACAGCGCCGTTCATTGAGATCTCATGACGATGGCGCCCGGCCGAGCTGGTAGCCGGGCGCCCGGGCCGAGGATTTGGCAGCATTACGCCATGGGTGATCGGCTGCTCATCGTCGAGGACGACGACCGGATCCGCGCGATGCTCCGGCTCGGCCTGGAGGACGAGGGCTACCAGATTTTCGAGGCCGACTCGGGCGAGTCCGCCGTCGAGCAGATCCGCCGCGACCCGCCGGACCTGGCGATCGTCGACCTCATGCTGGGCGGGATGGACGGGTTCACCTGCATCCGCGAAGTCCGCCGCACCACAGACCTGCCGATCATCGTGGTCAGCGCCCGCAGCGACACCCACGACATCGTCGCCGGGCTGGAGGCGGGCGCGGACGACTACGTCACCAAGCCGTTCCAGATCAAGGAGATCACCGCTCGGCTGCGCGCCCTGCGCCGCCGGAGCAGGGGCACCGGCCAGGCGGCCGCCGAGCCCGATCTCGTACTCGACTCCACGAACCCGCCGGCGCTGGTGCTGTCGCCGTCGGCCGGCACCGTTCGCCGGGGTGACGACGAGATCCACCTGACGCTGACGGAGTACCGCCTGCTCACCGAGCTGGCCAACGCGCCGGGCCGGGTGCTGAGCCGTCGTACGCTGCTCGAGCTGGTGTGGGACCACGGCTACGTCGGCGACGAGCGGATCGTCGACGTACACATCCGCCGGCTGCGTACCAAAATCGAGCCCGACCCGTCGAACCCAGGCATGGTCGTCACCGTACGAGGGCTGGGCTACCGCCTCGACCGCAGATGACGAACTGGCTGGCGCTCTTCCGACCGCGCGGGCTACGCGCGCGGGTGATCACGGCGTTCGGGCTCGGCGCGCTCATCGTGACGACGGCGTTCGCCGCGCTGGCGTATCTCCTGGCGCACAGCTATCTCATGACGCAGCGCGAGCGGTCGGTGCTGCGGCAGGTCTACACCGATGCCACGATCACGCGCGACCGGCTGCAGACCAGTGGGGTTACCGGCCGGGACGTGCTGTCCAACCTCGCGCCGCCGACCACCACGGCGATCGTGATCCACTCCCAGGGTCGGTGGTTCGCGTCCGCGCTGGACGCCGACGAGGGCTCGATCCCGGTGGCCATCCGCACAGCGGTCGCCGACGGGCAGGCGGTCCACCAGCGGATCCACGCAGACGGCAGCATGGTGCTCGTCGTCGGCATCCCGCTGCCGTCAGCGGACGCCGAGATCTACGAGGTCGTGTCGCTCGCCCAGCTGGACGAGACGCTGCAGGTGCTCAGCACCGCGCTGACCACAGGGGCACTGCTGGCGACCGCGGCGGGCATCGCGCTGGGCTGGTGGGCCAGCCGGTCGGTCGTCCGGCCGCTGGAGGGCGTGGCCAGCACGGCGGCCCGGATCGCGGCCGGTCAGCTCGACACCCGGCTGCCGGCCACCCGGGATCCCGACCTGGCCACGATCGTCGGCTCGTTCAACAGCATGGTCGACACGCTCCAGCAACGCATCGAACGCGACGCCCGGCTGGCCGCCGACGTCAGCCACGAGCTGCGGTCCCCGTTGACCACGCTGGTGGCCGGCGTGGACGTGCTCAACAAGCGGCGCGACGAGCTGCCCGAACGCTCGCGGCACGCGCTCGACCTGATCACCGACGAGCTCGACCGGTTCCAGAAGCTGCTGCGCAACCTGCTCGAACTGTCGCGTGCGGAGGCCGGCCTGGACCCCGGTGACGTCGAGGACATCTCTGTGGCCGCGCTCGTCGCCGACACGCTCGCCGAGACGGGCCGCCCGGCTGAGCTGCTGGCGCGCCCTCCGAAGCTCCCGCTGGTCCGGGCCGATGCCGCCCGGCTCAAGCGAGTCGTCCTGAACATCCTCGACAACGCCGACCAGCACGCCGGCGGAACCGCGCGGATCACCGTCACGGCCCAGGACCGGCGGGTCCTGCTCTGCTTCGACGACAACGGGGCCGGCGTTCCGCCGGCCGACCGGGAGCGCATCTTCGAACGCTTCGCGACGGGCAAGGGCCCTCGCCGGTCGGCGACGGGTACGGGGCTCGGTCTCGCGCTCGCGACCGAGACGGTGGCAGCGCACGGTGGCGCGATGTGGTGCACCGACCGTTCGGACGGGCAGGGCGCCCGCTTCGTCATCTCGCTGCCGGAGGCGGGTCCGTGAGGCGGTGGCGGCGGATTGGGGCTGCTGGACCGGCTGGGCTGGCCGGGTTGCTGATGCTGGTGGCGCTGCTGGCGGCGTGCGGTGTGCCGAGCCAGGAGCGACCCACGGTGATCGATCCGACCAACGTGCCGAACGGCCTGCTGGCCTCCGGTCGCCCCGAGCCCGACTCCACACCGACACAGACGCAACAGGCCAACCCCGTCACGTTCTTCGTCGACGCGGACCGGCTGATCGGTGTCGAGCGCACGTTGCCGGGCGGCTCACCGCGCACGCGCCTGCACGACGCGATCTCCGCCCTGCTCATCGGCCCGACCGAGACCGAGCAGGCCGCCGGGCTGAGTACGGCGGTCCCCAACGACCTCCTGCTGACGGTGGCGGGCGTCGAAAACGGTGAGGCGACCATCGAGCTCACCGGCGAGCTGCGCAACTCCCCCGTCGAAGACACCATCCTGGCCGTCGGCCAGATCGTGCTGACCGCCACCGCCCAACCAGACATAGACCGGGTACGCCTCCTCCACAACGGCGAAATCATCGGCGCCCCACTGATCGACGGATCCATCCGATCCGCCCCACTCACCGCCGCCGACTACACCGCACTCCGCGCCGGCCGGTAGGGGCAGGGCCGGCAGGGGTAAACCTGGCCGCCACCTGCGTTCCATCATCTGATCGTCATGAAACCGCAAAGAAACTGGCTGCGCATTCGCAATACCACGAACTCAAACTCTGAAGTGGGGTCTGTCGAAGCAGTAGGGGATGGGTCCACTGACCGCCTGGTAGGGGCGACCCAGGCGGTCAGTCGGCGGGACGGCTCGGTGGGCGATCGCCGAGCCGTCCCGCCGACAGGGCCTCCGGCCTGGCCCGATCGATCCGGAACACCTGGTGCAGGCCCGTGCGAGTCAGCAGGTCGAGCGTCCGGCGGCCCGGACTGCGCAGCACGACCGCTCCCCCACGCGTCCGGCAGATCCGGTGGGCGCCGAGCAGCGCCGCCAGCGCGGTCGACGACAGGTGCCGCACGCGGCTCACGTCCACGATGATGTAGCGGGCGCCGCCGGACAGGTGAGCGCGCAGCTGCCAGCGCAGCCCGGTCATACCCTCGACGAACGTCTCGTCGGTGAGCTGGACGACCGGAGCCGGGCTGTACAGCCATGGCCGGTGTTCCTCGTCCATCGCAGCCTCCCGCACCGCTGGTCTGCACCTGCCGACGGTTTGCGGTTACGTGACGCCTGCCCGCGGCGTGGCCGGCCGGTCGTCCTCGACCGGCGAAAGTTCCGCGACCAGATCGTCGCGGGCCCGGAAGACACGGGAGCGGATCGTTCCGACGGGACAGCCGCAGATCTCGGCGGCCTCGTGGTACGACAGCCCGAGCACCTGCGTGAGGACGAACGCCTCCCGCCGGTCGTGGTCGAGGCCAGCGACGGCTTGCCGGAGCGCGACCGTAGTGTCCGGTGCGGCCGTCCGGGCGAGCGTACGGCCTGGCAGGAACGCGCGGAACGGCTGTCCAGGCGGGTGCGGGTCACGAGCGTGGACCCGAGTCCCCCACAGCGCTCGCGGTCGTCGCGATCGGGCAGCTCTTCATCGGCCTGACCCAGCTGTTCGCCCCCGGGAACTTTCCGTCCCGTACCAGCAACTAGTTTTCGTGGAAGAACCACGTACGAAGGGAAGGTCATGGCTTCGTCCAAGGCACAGCGGCGGCGCGCGGGTCAGGAGGCAGCCCGCGCGAAGGTCGCGGCCATGCGTGCCGAGCAGGAACGCGCGGACCGGCGCAGGCGGCTGGGAATCGTGGCCGCCGTGCTGGCAGGCGTCCTGGTCGTGGTCGGCGGAATCGTCGCGATCTCGGTGACCAGGGACACCGACTCCGCGCGGCAGAGCGGCGACCTGCCCGCGAGCGTACTGAAGGCCGCCACCTCGGTGCCGCCTTCGGTGCTGGAGCAGATCGGCAAGGGCTCGGCGGTGTCGTTGCCCGCGAAGGCGTCCGGCAAGGCGCTCGCCAAGGCCGGCAAGCCGCAGGTGCTCTACGTTGGTGCGGAGTACTGCCCCTACTGCGCGGCCGAACGCTGGTCGATGGTCGTGGCGCTGAGCCGGTTCGGCACGTTCAGCGGCCTGGGCGCCACCACCTCCGGGGCCGAGGACGTTTACCCCAACACGCCGACGTTCACGTTCCACGGCTCGACGTTCAGCAGCGACTACATCGACTTCGTCGGCAAGGAGCTGAACACCAACCAGCGTGCCAAGAACGGAAACAGCAACGGCTACGCGCCGCTGGACAAGCTGACCGCCGGGCAGGAGGCGGAGTTCGACAAGCTCACCAACGGCGAGAACAGCTTCCCGTTCGTCGACTTCGCCGGCAAGTTCACCATCCGCGGCACGCAGTACGACCCGAAAGTGCTGGAGGGCAAGTCGATGGAGCAGATCGCCGACGCTCTGAAGGACCCGAAGAGCCCGATCGCGCAGGCGATCAACGGCTCGGCCAACACCATCACCGCCGCGGTGTGCGAGACCACCGGCGGCAAGCCGGCGAACGTCTGCGGGTCGTCCGCGATCAGCTCGCTGCGAGGGCAGCTCGGTGACAAGTAGAACGCCTACGGCGACCCGTGTCGCTCCACGCTGGGCGGCACCGGTGTGCATCGCGCTCTGCCTGGTGGGGCTGGGCTTCGCGGTCTATCTGACGTACGCCCACTACACCAGCCCCACGGTGCTCGCCTGCCCGGACACCGGCGTGGTCAACTGCGCCAAGGTCACGACAAGCTCCGAGGCCATGCTGTTCGGCGTGATCCCGGTGGCGGTCACGGGCGTTCCGTACTTCGTGGTGATGCTGCTGCTCTGCCTGCCGGGTACGTGGCGGCCGGGTCCTCGCGCGGCCACCTGGCGCTGGGCCCGGATCGCGGGCGCGGGGATCGGCATGGCGATGGTGTGCTACCTCGTCTACGTCGAGTTCGTCGTACTCCGCGCGATCTGCCTGTACTGCACGGTGGTCCACGTCGTCACGTTCCTGCTACTGGCGGCCGTGCTCGCGGCGGACGCACTGGCAACAACAGTCGAGGACTGAAGGGACGCGCGGGCTACTCCGCCGGTCTCACGGGTAGTACGCCGGAAGCTGCAGTGCACGCTCGTCGAGGTTCAGGCCGGCGTAGGTCGTGGTCCACTCGGCGTGGCACTCGTCTGCTTCGGCGGGGCGACCGGCTGCCCGGTGGACACGTTCCAGGCGGGCGAGCAGCCGTCCGATCTGCAGCGGTGTTCGCATCTCGCGGCGGATGGCCAGTGACTGCTCCAGCGCCGCGCGGGCTGCGACGAGGTCGCCGCGGCGGGTGTGGAGGTCGCCCTCGGTGAGGAAGACGGCGGCCAGGCCGAGGCGGTCGTCCATGCGGTCAAGTTGGCGGCGGGCTTGGCGGAGCGCGCGTTCGGCCGTGTCCAGGCGGCCGGCGGCGACGTCGATCTCGGCGTCGTTGAGTGCGAGGTGGGCGAGCCCGAGCTCGTCACCGAGGTCGGCGGCTATCTTCCTCGCCTCGGCGACCACGGCCGTCGCTTCGGCGTGGTCGCCGGCGTTGGTGAGCAGGTTGGCGTACATGCTCAGGCCGATCGCGAGCCGGCGGGTCCCGCCTCCGGAACGTAGGTCGGGCAGCGCCTCGCCGAAGAGACGTACCGCCTGGGCGTACTCACCGACGTCGTTGTGCAGGTCGGCCCGCAGCACCAGCAGCGCCGTGACGCCCGGCAGCTCCCCTTCGCGCGCGAGCTCCAGCCCGTCGTCGACCAGCTGTCCCGCCTCGACGAGCGTTCCGACGCAGGCCGCGGCGAACGCCGCGTTCCGGATCGCGCGCAGCTCCATCGCCGGATCGGCCAGCCGGCGGGCGATCGCGCGTTGCTCGTCGGCCAGGTCGCGAAGCTCGGCGTAGGCGTTCTGCTGGGCGCGCAGGGTGGACAGCGCACCGAGCAGGGAGCCGAGCAGCTCGTCGGCGTCCCGGCCCGGAGCAGCCGCCCGGGCCGCACCGATCGCGACGGTCAGCGCTCGCTCCTTGTCGTCGAGGTAGTTGCGGATCGACGCGAAGTCCGTCAACGACAGCGCCAGCCGCCCCGCCAGGTCCGCGCGGCCGAGCTCCGCCGCGCGGCCCACTGCGGCGAGCAGGCACGCCCATTCGGTCTCGAACCAGTCGCGCGGGTGCTCGCGGAGCACGCCGCCGAGCTCGGCCGGCGGGTCCGGCAGGCCTTCGTGTACGAGGGCGTGCCAGAACGGCTGGTCGGGCGACACGTACTCGTCGGCCTGCGCCGCGGCGCCGAGCCAGCGCGAGAGCAGCTGTTCCTGGACGTACCGGAGCCGGCCGGGCTCGTCGTCCAGGTCAGCGCGCTCGCGGGCCACGTCGGCGACCAGGTCGTGCATCCGGAAGCGCAAGCCGCCCGTGACGTCGTGGCCAAGTGGCTCAAGCAGGTGGGCGTCGACGAGCTCGTCCAGCGTCCGTACGGGGTCGGGCGACTCGAGCAGCTCGGCCGCCACCCACTCGGGCCAGTCGGTGGAACGCGGGGTCGCGAGCCCGAGCCGCCGGAACAGCTGCCGGGCAGGTGGGCTCAGCTGCTCGTAGCTCAACCCGATCGTCGCCCGTACGTCCAGGTCTCCGACGCGCAACTCGTCCAGCCGCCCGCGCTCGGCGCCGAGCCGCTCACCGAGCTCGGCGAGCGTCGCCTCCGGCTCCACCGCGAGCCGAGCCGCGGCAACCGAAACCGCCAACGGCAACCGCCCACAAGCCGCGACGATCGCCTCGGCCGCATCCGGCTCCGCCAGCACCCGCTCGCCGCCGGCGATCCGCCGCAACAGGTCGATCGCCGAGGTGGACGAGAGCAGCGGTACCCGCCGATGGTCCGCGCCGGCGAGACCGGCCAGCTGATATCGAGAGGTCACAAGGAAAGCGCTGCTCCCAGCGACCACGCCACTCGCACCAACCACGCCACCCGCGCCAGCCGCACTGCTCCCGCCAACCTCGCTGCCCGCGGCGGTGCCGCCGCTCGCACTGGCGGCGCTGCTTCCGACGGCCTCGCTGGTCCCACCACTCGCGCCAGTCACGCTGCGCGCGGCGGGCTCGGCGGGCTCGGCGGGTCGCGAGTCCTCTGCATGGATCGCGGGCAGCAGCGGGCGGACCTGTTCCTCGGCTCCTGCGTCGTCCATGACGATGAGGGCGCGGGTGCCGGCGAGGCGGTCGCGGAGGGCGGTCAGTCGTTCGTCGCGGGCTTCTGGGATCTCGTCCTGGCCGGCGCCGAGGGCGCGCAGGAAGCGGGCCGCGACGTCGTGGGGGTCCACCGGGTTGGCGCTGCTGCCACGCAGCTCGGCGTACAGCTGGCCGTCGGGAAAGGTCGAGGCCAGCTCGTGCGCGACCGTCAGTGCCAACGTCGTCTTGCCAACGCCGCCCGGCCCCGCGAGCACGGCCACCCTGCTGCCGCCCGGTTCGCGCAGCTGGGCCGTCAGCTCCTCGACCAGCTTGTCCCGCCCGGTGAGCGCCGCACTCGGTGGTGGCAGCTGGCGCGGACGAGGCGGGCTCGCCGCGGACGAAGGCCCTGCCGAGCCCGAGCCCACGCCCGCGCTCAGACGCCGCCGCAGCTCACGCAACGCGGCGCCGGGCTCGACTCCGAGCTCGGCGGTGAACAGCCGGTCGGCCCGGTCGTACAGCCGCACGGCCTCGGCCGGCCTCCCCGCGGCGGAGTGCGCGAGCATCGCCCATTCGAGCGCGCGTTCGCGGTACGGCTCCTCCCCCAGCAGCTCCTCGGCACGCTCGACCACCTCGGCATACCGCCCGAGCGCGAACCCGGCGGCCAGCGCTTGCTCGCGGGCGGCGTACCACTCCTCGGTCAGCAGCGCACGCTCGTTGCGAAGCAGCTCGGCGGGCAGATCGGCGAACGCGGGTCCCCTCCACAGGTCGAGCGCCGCGCCGATCCGCTGGTACGCGACCTCGGCATCGCCGCCGTCGGAGTCGGCACCGTCTGCCGCGTCGGCAGCGGCCCGCACCGCCGAACGGAACTCGAGCAGGTCGAGCTCGTGCCCGGCAAGCCTCAGCTCGTACGCCCCCGGCCGGGTGACGATCAGCCCGCTACCGTCCGGATCCAGCTTGCGACGCAGCCGGCTGACCAGGTTGTGCAGCTGAGCTCGCGCGGTGTCCGGCGGCACCGCCCACAGCTGGTCGACCAGCCCGTCCGCGGACACCGGCCGGTCGGCGTACACCAGCAGGCTCGCCAGCACGAACCGCTCGCGTACACCACCGGCCGGCTCCGCGACGCCGGAACGCAGCGCGCGAACCGGCCCCAGGACGACGAACCGCATGCGTCTTCCTACCACGCGACCAGCCCGGTCACCTCGGGCCGAGGTAGGGCGCTGCCTTTTCCAGGTCCTCGGCGCACTTCGCGACCACGGCGGCGAGGCCGCGAAGATAGGCGGCGCCGCTGGCCGTCGCCGGCAGGTGGACGCTCCACCCGGAAGCGAGCCGAAGCGTTACCTCGTGCGGATCACTGTCACGGATGGAGTACGTGAGCACCTGGTCGGTCCGGGGCCAGAATCCGACGTGTCCGCTGCGCACTTTCGACATGGGATGAGATTCCTTCTCGCGATTACCACGATGTGGAGCCGTGCCTCGTCGACCTACTCGACGAACAGTGCCTGCATCGGCTCGTCCAGCAGCACTGCGATGAGTTCGGCGTTACGTTCGTCGACACATGGATTGGCGCCGGACTCCCAGTGCGTGACAGCCGACCGTGACACACCGATGAACGCGGCCATGTCGGCTTGACTGAGCTTTCTCGACTCCCGTTTGAGCCGAAGGAACACGCGATCTCGTATGCGGTAGGACCTACGCCGCTCAGTCGCGCATTTCCCGGTCCCCCGTGCTTCCAGATCCGAAGGCACCCGTACACCTCTTTCTCGAATTTCCCGTTGCGGCGTGTGCCGAGATTCAACCGACTGAAGCCCCCCTGCAGGGCACGCCTTACAACGATGGATACACCAAGTCTTAGTTGGGTTGCAGTGAGTATGCAAGCCTTGCCTGACTCGTCCGATCGGCGCGTCACGCCTGAATCCGATGGGTTTGTCCACCGCCGATAGCGATGGTTGCCCAACCACACCGTTCGGAAGTCGTCCGGCGATAACCAGGCAACGGCCGCGGGAAAATCGCCGGGCAAGACTGGAATCGCTCAAGTTCTCAGATGGCGACAATGCCCGTCAAAGCTTGTTACTGGCAGTCAACAACGCCGTTCAGTCCTCGTCTCGCTCGACCTCGGTCTCCGGGGGCGGTTGCGTCGCCGACGGCTTGACAGGTTCTTTGTCCGGCTGCCTGATTGGTCTCGCCTCGAGGAAGAGATTCGCCCAGCGACTGGCCGGGTCGATGTCGACCATCAGCGCTTTCGCCAGCAGCGTGAGCGGAATCGCGAGCAGTGCGCCGAGAGCGCCGAGCGCCCACGCCCAGAACGTCAGGCCGAGGAACGTGATCGTCACGGTCAAGCCCAGGCTGTCGCTCATGAACTTCGGTTGAACGACAGTTTGCAGAACGAAGTTGATGACGCTGTAGACCACGATCACCAGCACCATCGTCGGCCAGCCGCCGTCGAGCAGGCCGAGCAGAGCCGGCGGGATCACGCCGATGACGAAGCCGATGTTCGGGATGTAGTTGGTGATGAACGCCAGCACGCCCCACAGCAACGGAAGCGGAACGCTCATGATCGCCAGGGCCACGGAGTCCAGCACGGCCACGATCGCGCCGAACACGGTCGAGACGGCGAGGTAGCGCCGCGTGCCGTGGACGAAGCTGCCGAGTGCGGTCGCGACGTCCGGACGCACTCGGGCGAACTCGGCCATCCGAGCCGGGAAACCGGCGGCGTCCAGGGTCATGAAGAACATCAGGAGAACCAGGAACAGCAGGTTGGAGAAGACCCCCGCGAGTCCGGAGAGCACGCCGGTCATCAGGTCGAAGACGCGGTTGTAGTCGATCTGCGCGCCGAGCTTGCCGGCCTCCGTGGTGCTCACGCCCAGCCGGCTGAGCAGGTTCTCCACGGAGTCGACCAGGCCCTGCGCCTCGGTGCTGTACTGCGGCACCAGCGCCGCGAGCCGCGCGACCGACACCGCGAGCACGACGCCCAGGCCGAGGAGCACGGCGTAGAGCAGGATCAGCGTCACGACCGTGCCGAGCCACCCGGGCAACCCGCGCTTGCGCAACGCCTCCTGCACCGGCGTCACCGCGATGACGAGCATCAGCGCGAGGAAGATCGGGCCGATCAGGCCGGAGATCGCACGGATCCCGGCCACTGCCACGACCAGGCTTGCCGTCCAGAGCAGGACGACCACACCGCGGGGCAGGACCGCTGGACTGGAACCAGCTTCGGGCACGTCGGGCAACCCTTCGGGTACGGGGTTCGAGCACCCGTTGACTACCCGCTTCGCATCAGCGTCAGTCCCGGACCGCTACCGAGCTCCCGCCGAACTGCTCCAACAGGAAAACCTCGTCCTCCAGGCAGGATCCGACGATGTCTCCCAGCTCGAAGACGTCGGGCGGATCGACGACCTGTCCGTCCAGCGCCCGGCCACCGGACTGGTCGCACCGTTTGGTCGTCCCGAGCACCTGGACGGTCGGGCCGATCGCCCGGGCCAGCAGGTCGAGACCTTCGTCGAACAGCGGCAGTGGAACGGCGAACAGCGAGTCGAACTCGCGCTGGCGTTCCGCCCAGGCATCGAACGTCTCTGCCAGCGGGTGCGGCGCCTTCCGGCACAGGACGAGCAACGCAGCCAAGCCGATCCAGACCGACACCTCGGCCTCGGCTTCGATGACACGCAACGGATGCGCTTCGCTCACGCCGGCGCCGTCCAGCAGGCCGGCACCACCCAACTCCAGCAAGGCGACCGAGCCGGCCGGCGTGACCCGGGCGGCCTCCGCCAACGACGAGTAACGCAGCCGCGCGCACAGGTCCGGCCCGTAACAGTGCAGTCGATCGTCGATGAACAAGGCGTTCAGCGGCTCGGGCGACCGTGGTGCGGTGGGGAGACCGAGCAGCATTACGGCTCCGTCCTCCTGTCGTTGGTCTTCTTGTGCGTGCCGGAGCGACGCCGGGTGACGTCCTCGTCGACCACGTCCGCGCACGTCGCCACGACGGCGGCGAGTCGGCGCAGGTAAGCAACACTGGCGGCCGTCGCGGGCAGATGAATGCTCCATTCGCGCGCGAACCGCACCGATATCGCCGGTGGGCTGTGGTGGATACGGCAGGACGGCAGCTGATCGATCATCGGCCAGAGGTGGATCTGGTCCACGCTCATGGCGGTTCTTTCCACCATGCGACGGCCCTTCGAAAGAATGCGTGTATTCAAGCTTGGGGACAGGCACGACCCGCGAGCGCTCTCCACGCAGAACTCTGTTGACAGAGCAAAAGCACTCGCGGGCCGGCCATTTTCCGGCCAAACCGAGGGGTTTTGGCCAGCGACTCGAGCACTCGCCCCCAAGAACTCCAAGTCGCGGGCTCAATCTTCATCAGGCGTGGCGGGCCGCGCAAGCCAGGACAACAGCCGATATCCGGGGTGTCGTAAGTGACCGAAAAGCACGCCTGGTAACCAGGCTGGTATCCCTGTTCCGTGAACCGGCTCGTAGGAGTATCGGCCTCCGAACCGCGGCGATAACCAGATCGGCCCGCCCGGATCGGATTCTCTGCGAAACAGGACTCACAAATAGTCACAACACGTCTCGAATAGCGAGACAACTTGCACTTTGCAGCCGGCAGCACGCGGCCCGCAGGCGGGCCGAGCCGGCGCGGCGGGGCCCGACTAGGGCTTAGGGCGACCACCCGCCGCGCCGGGAGCCACACGCTACTCGCGTTCCACTGCGTGGGAAATCCGTTGACCAGCATCAGGTCACGCTCAGCACCCAACGTGGCCGGCGAAACCGGCTCCTGTAACGGCCAGGTTGACAGCTGGCGGGCACTGGCCTGCACCGGTCACGCAGCTTGACTGCCCGTTCACGGTGCGGTCTTGTGTAAGCGGTTACACACCACCGCGATCGGATCGGAGTGCCGGATGGTGACGATGTACGACGTCGCTGACCGGGCCAAGGTGTCGATCGGCACGGTGTCGCGGTACGTCAACGGCAGCGGCTACGTCGGGACGGCCGCGCGGGAGCAGATCCGGCTGGCCATCGCCGAGCTCGGCTTCGTGCCCAGCATCGCCGCCCGCAGCCTGACGACGAAGAAGTCCGGGCTGATCGGCTTCGTCACCTCCGACCTCGCCAACCCGTTCACGGCCGAGCTGGTGCGGGGCTTGCAGGAACGCGCCACCGAGCTCGGCTACTGCGTGGTCACTACGTCGACCGACGAGGACGAGGACCGTACGCTCCAGGCGCTCACGGCGCTGCGAAGCCACCAGGTCGACGGGCTGGTCGTGACTCCTCCGGAGACCCGTGCGATCAACGACTACCTGGTCGCCGCCGCCAGGCAGGGCACGCCGATCGTGCTGATCGGCATGCGGCTCGACCCGCCCGTCGCCGACCGGGTCACGACCGACACGCACGCCGGTGCCAGGCAGGCGATGGAGCACCTGATCGCGCTCGGGCACCGGCGAATCGGCTACGTCGGTGGGCGAAACCTCGCCAAGGGTCGGCGCCGCGGCTACACCGAGGCGTTGAAGGCCGCGCGGGTGAAGGTCGCCCGCGAGCTGGCCGTGCTGCGGCCGCTCAACCGTACCGGCGGCGCGTCGGCGCTCGAGGCACTGCTCGCGCTGCCGGATCCCCCGACCGCGGTGTTCGCGGCCAACGACGCTGTGGCGCTCGGCGTGATCCAGGCGGCGTACAAGCGCGGGCTGCGCGTGCCCGAGGACCTGTCGGTCGTCGGCTTCGACGACATCGACCTGGCCGAGCACGCGGTGCCGCCGCTCACGACCGTGGCTCAGCCCAAGCAACGCCTGGGCCACGAGGCGATGACGCTGCTCCACCAGCGGATGAGCGGCACCGGTCCGGCGCGGGTCGTCGACCGCCTGTTGCCCTGTGAGCTCGTCGTCCGCGAGTCCACAGCACCGATGTGAAGGCCCAAGAAGGAAGGTACGGAACGTGCTCGAACTCGACCTCGATGGTTCGGTCTTCTACGACAAGGTCTACGGCTGCTGGCTGGGCAAGAACGCCGGAGGAACGCTCGGAACCCCGCTGGAGAAGGCGTTCGGGGAGCCGGAGCCGTTCGACGTGTGGTGGTACCCCGAGCTCGCCGAGGGCGGTCTGCCCAACGACGACCTGGAGATCCAGCTGGCGTGGCTGAAGGCTCTGGAGGAGGTCGGGCCAGGGCTCACCGCGCGAGATCTGGCGCGGTACTGGCTCGACCACGTGGGCTACAACTTCGACGAGTACGGCCTGTCGAAGACCAACCTGCGGCTCGGGCTGGAGCCACCGGTCAGCGGCAACCACAACAACTGGTTCAAGGACTGCATGGGCTGCCCGATCCGTTCGGAGATCTGGGCCTGCGTCGCACCCGCCGCTCCACGGGTGGCCGCCCTCTACGCGTACCAGGACGCGATCTGCGACCACGCCGGTGGCGAGTCGGTCTACGGCGAGCTGTTCAACGTGGCGGTCGAGTCCGCGGGCTTCGTGGTCGACGATCGGCAGCGGCTGATCGACATCGGGCTGTCGTATGTTCCCGCCGGCAGCCGGACCGCTGCCGCTGTCGGCGCCGCCGTGACCGCACACGCCGAGGGCCTGGACTGGAAGGCCGCGCGCCGGTGCGTGCTGGAGGCGACGCCGCACTACAACGCGCAGTACTCCCCCATCAACCTTGGTTTCCAGGTGATCGGGCTGCTGTACGGCGAGGACTTCGGTGACGGCATCTGCAAGACCGTCAACTGTGGTTACGACACTGATTCCTCGGGCGCGGCGATCGGCAGCTATCTCGGTATCCTGGCCGGGCGCTCCGGCCTGCCTGGCAAGTGGATCGAGCCGCTCGGCGACACGATCGCGACCAACGAGTCGTGGGGTGGCGTACGGCATCTGTCCGACGGTCCCAACCCGATCCCGGCCAATCTCGACGAACTGGTCCGCCGGATCCGGCGGGTGGCGATGTCCGTGCTCTCGGAGCGCTCGCTGCTCGACCACGGGCGGCTCACCGTCGCGGAGGAAGACCTGTACGCCGACGAGTCCGTGGAACGGCTGTGGAACGCCAGCCCGACGCGGGTCTCGTTCCCGGCGCCGGACGTCGGTGTGGCCGTTGAGTACAACGGCTCTCCGGTCGCCGTTCCGCAGACCGTCAAGGACGTCGCGACGGTGCTCACCAACAACCGTCCGGACGCGGTTGACGTCGACTGCGGCCTCGTGGTGCCGTCCGGCTGGACCGCGCCGGCTCCTCAGCGCGTGTCCGTCGACGGCTACGGTTCGGCCGAGCTGGCCTGGCGGATCGAGGTCCCCGCGTCGGGATATGTCGACAACTCGAACCGGCTGTACCTCACGGTGGCGCCCGGGCGACGGCCGGTCCAGCAGCCGGTTCCGGTCGTGCTCGTGGGCGCGGTCGCCGCCCGGCTGGCCGGGCCGTATCCCGCCGACGGCCGGTCGGATGCGGAGTTGCTGGAGACGGACTTCTCACCGGCCGGCTGGCGGTCCGGCTGGGCTGCCGGGCACTCGCTTCCGCTGGCCGGGGAGTTCGATCCCGGGGGCGGAGTGCTGTACGCGCAGACGTTCGTACACGCACCGGCCGGCCAGGAGGCGTGGCTGGTCGTCGACGCGAACTGCCCGGTGGCGTACTGGGTGAACGGCACGTTCGTCAAGGCGGCGAACCGCTATCGCGGCGTCCGCCCGAACTACGGCGGCAGCGCCGACTCGGCCGGTCCGGTCTCGCTCACGGCGGGGTGGAACGAGGTGCTGGTGAAGTTGGTGTGCACGCAGGCCGGCTATGAGCCGGAATGCCATGTGTCGCTCGCCTCGAACGACCGCTTCCGCGACGGCCAGCCGCACCTGGGGCGGACGAGGGTGCCGTGAGTTCGGCCTTGGCGTACTCCCGCTCGGGCTTCGCCGGGTCCGGCGTTTGACTTCTGAGCCTGGGGAAGCACTCCGTGGAGGGGGGATTCGAGCCAATCTACGAGGAGGCCGTCATGCCACAGAGTCCGCTGAAGGACAAGAACTACAACCTGGTGACCATTCTGCACCTGTCGCTGGAGAACGCCTGGCGGATGGAGGAGTACATCCAGGACGCCGAGCGCGAAGGCGACGAGGAACTGGCCACGTGGTTCCGCAGAATCCAGGAGAACAACCAGAAGGCAGGCGACCAAGGCAAGGACCTGCTGGCCGCCCGGCTGAACAAGACAAGCTGACCGATGCCGACGCTCAGCTCGGCGATGCTCACAATCGCCTGGCTGGGCACCGGCGTTTCTTCTCCGCGCTGACGGCCGAGCAATGGCATGGGCTCGGCCAGAACCGTTTGACCGGTCTCTTCGGGGTATCCGTCCTTATCAAACGGAAAGCTGTGATTCGACGCGGTGAACGGAAGGTCCTGCTATGCGTCACTTTCGTCGCTGGGGTGCGGTTTACGTCCTCGTACTGCTCTTCCTGGGTTCGTGGCTCGGCCAGTTCTTCACCCAGATGGTCGAGTTCACCAGCGAGCAGAGCCAGCACGGGCAGGAGTTCGCGTGGTCGGACTTCCTGCCGAGCTTCTTCGCCTCCACGTTCGAGAACTGGCAGAGCGAATGGTTCCAGCTGGTCTTCCAGGCCATCCTGTTGCTCGGCGCCAAGCACCTGCTCTTCCAGGCGGACGCCGAGGACCTCGAACGGATCGAACGCAAACTCGACAACGTAGGGGCGGCGGTCGGTGCGCGCGACATCTCGGCGAGCAAGGACGAGCCCGGTGACCCGTCCGCGATCGACAGCGAGCAGGAAGCCCACTGACCGCCGGCGCTTCGGCGTCCGGTGATACGTTTCGCGGCCGGAGCGTCGGTTCGCTCCGGCCGCGCCACATTGCTCGTCACAATCCCCTGTTAGCTAGGTAGGCCGCATGGTTACGGCTGGAGCCGGCGCTTCAGTTCGGCCTTGGTCATGTTGCCGGCATTCTTGATGCCTGAGTTCTTGGCCTGGAGCACCAGCTCTTCGCGGGTCGCCTCGCCCGGCAGGTCGCCCAGGTGTTCGGCGCGCGCCCTGGCGAAAGCCTCGCCGAGCTCCGCGCGGCGTTGGTCGCTGAGCCGCTCACGCATACCTGGCAGGACGGTCTTCTCCTCGTCCTCCACGTGGTGGGTGACGGAGTCGACGACCTTCTGCAGGATCTGTTCGTACTGGCTACTGGTGGGGTCGGTGGCCTGCAACCTCTCGAGTAGTTCCTCGGCCTCGGCGTGCTCCTCCTGGCTGTGCTCCACTTCCTCGGTCTCGCCGGCCTCGTCGCGGGCGACCGGGTAGACCTCCGCCTCTTCGGCGCGGGAGTGGGCGATCAGCAGTGCTGTCACCGTCGGCCCGGCGATCGGACGCTGGTCGGGCTCTTTCTGCAGAACGTCGAAGAGCCGTTCCACTTCCCGGTGGTCGGCCATGATCAGATCAACGACATCAGGCATTGCCAGTCTCCTTCACAAGACTTTGTGGTTCACGTTCGGGCGCTGGGGATTCCCCCCACCGCGCTGGTTAACCACAACCGCGCCGCGCATTCGCCTCAGCGCGGGGGCGGTCGCGGCCCCCGTCACCCGCCTTCTTCGGTGACGACGTGCAGGGGCGTGGACTCGCCGTTCGCGCGTGGCCGGACGGTTTGCAGCGTCGTGCACGCCGACTGGTGTGCCTTCGACTCGAGGTAGGTCAGCATGATGCCTTCGCGCAGCGCCCATGGGCAGAGCTCGACCGCCGGTATGTCGCCCGCGTCCATGGTCGCCTTCGCCACGAGCGCGCCGGCGACGATCTGCCGCGCCCGCGAACGCGAGATCCCGCGCAGATCGGAGCGTTTGGCCGACGGGAGCTTCGCGAGCCTGGGAATCCACTCCCCGAGGTCGTCGACGGAGAGCTCACGATGCTTGAACGGCCCCTTGCGCTGCGGCGCCGCACCGGCCAACCGGGCCAGTTGCTTGAACGTCTTCGACGTCGCGATCGCCCGTGCGGGCTCCGCCTCCCAGCGCAGCCGGTCGATCACTTCACTCAGCGTTTCGCGTACGTGCTTGCGCAGCGCCTTGATCTGCTTACGGGTGGGCGGATCTCCCCGCAGGTACGCCCTTGTCAGGCGGCCGGCGCCGAGGGGAAGCGAGACGGCGAAGTCCGGCTCGGCGTCCCGTCCGAGCACGATCTCCATCGAGCCACCGCCGATGTCGAGGACGAGCAGGCGGCCCGCCGACCAGCCGTACCACCGGCGAACCGCGAGGTAGGTCAACCGCGCTTCCTCCTCGCCGGAGAGGAACTGCAACCGCAGGCCGGACGCCGCCTCGACCCGGCGTACTGCCTCGTCGCGGTTTCGGGCGTCGCGCACCGCGGAGGTGGCGAAGATGTACAGCTCCCCCACACCCAGGCGCTCCACGGCCACCATGCCGCGGGCGACCGCGTCGGTCAGCCGGGCCAGCCCGGACTCGTCGATCTCGCCGTGCTCGTTCATCGCCTCTGCGAGGAGTGTCGGCTCCTTGATCGCATGCGTCGGAAGCGGTGGCGCTCCCGGAATCACATCGACGACCTGCAGCTGCGCGGAGTTCGAGCCGATGTCCATGACCCCTAGCCTCATGCGACACGCGCTACCCTGCGAAGCAGGCAGTACACCATGCTTCAGGGCTGCGGCCGATGGCTCAGTCGGTCCGTACGTGGGCGTAGACGTGCTGCAGCCAGCCGGAGATGGCCACCGTGGTGAAGACCGCCGCCCACGTCCGCGCCATGCGAGGGGTGAGCACCAGGCCGGCGGTGTACGCACTGGCGATCCATGGCGCCAGGCAGAACGGGCAGCTGATCAGCTCGCCGAACGCCGTGCGTACGGTGCCCTCGTCGCGTACCTCCTCGGCCACCTCGCCGGCACCGGTGGGCTCCTCGAACCGCGTGAACGGCACGCGCAGCGGACTCATCACCGCATCCTTGGCCACGATCCGGGCCAGCTTGTGCGTGGCGATCCCGCCGAGGACCACATCGGCAAGCCGGAAGCCGTTCGGAGCCTTGCGGCCGACCAGCAGGCCCACAGCTGTGGCTGCGAGAACGCCGCCGGCGAAGAGGCTCATGGCAGCCGCGTAGCCTTCCAGCGGCTGGTCATGGTTGTGCTGGTAGATCCGCTTCTCCTGCCGGAAGCGGCGTACGACAGCGGATTCCTTGAGCTTGTGCATGGCGTTCGCGCCGAACTCGACCATGGCCCCATGATTCCCACCCACCGCCGATGAAACAGTCCAGAACTTCCCACGCATCCACTTCATCGCGCCGTCCCCAAACCGGCCGGCTGGCTCGGCCGGCTTGGGGGCATCCGGCGACGACGTCAGCTGGGCACTGGTAGCCCGAAGGGTTCGGGCTGAGTGCCGTCGGTGTCGGTGAAGTTGTACTCACGGGCCAACTCGCCGACCGTCACCTGGGCACCCGTCCTGGCCATGATGTCCGGATCGGCGGCGAGGGTGGCGACGGCCCGGCCGAGGTACTCGTTCGTCTCGTTGACGCCGAGGTGTCCTGGGGCGATCGCCATGGCTGCCACGCGGTGCGGGCGGAGGTCCTCGGCCATTCCGTAGGCCATGCGGATGGTCGCCGCCTTGGCGGTGTCGTAGAACACGTTGCCCAGGTAGGCGCCGAACGCCCAGGCGATGGTGCTGAGGACGAGACCGGGCCGCTCGTCACGATGCTGGACCAGCAGCGGTGCGGCGTGCCTGCCCGCCAGGAGGTGCGCGCGTACGCCGGACGTGAACATGCTGTCCCATCGCCACAGCGGTTGCTCCCAGAACGGCGTGCCGAAGAAGGCGATCTCCGGCTCGTCGGGGCGCTGCTCGTAGCCGCCCCAGGCGTTGTTGACCAGCAGGTCGAGGCGGCCGTGCTCCTGACGGACCTGTGCGAACACGGCCCGCACCTGCTCGTCGTCGGTGTGGTCGCAGCGGACCGGGATGCCACGTCCACCCCGTAGGGTGCCTCGGTCGTCGACAGCCTCGGCCGTCTCCTCGATGCTGCCTTCGCGGCCCGGGCCGGACGGTTCGCCTCGGGTGCTGCGTCCTGTGACGTACACGGTCGCGCCCGCCTCGCCCAGGACCAGTGCGATTCCCCGGCCGGCGCCGCGACTCGCGCCGGTCACCACCGCGACGGTGCCGCGCAGATCGATGTCGAATGTCGTCATGGGATCGATTATAAACGAACGTTCATAAACTATGATGGAGGAATGGGACGACCTCGAACCGTCAGCGACGACGACATCCTGACCGCGACTGCCCGCGTCATCTCCCGGGTTGGCCCGGACCGCCTCACCTTGGCTGCCGTCGCCGCGGAGGTGAACCTGGCCGCCGCCACACTCGTGCAGCGGTTCGGCTCCAAGCGTGGGCTGTTACTCGCCTTCTCCGCGCAGGCCTCAGGCGATCCGGCCGTGCGGTTCGCCGCCGCACGCACCCGGCACACGTCGCCACTGGCGGCGCTGCGAGCCGCCTTGGTGGGCATGGCAGGCGGAATCGACGCGCCCGGCGAGCTCGCCAACCACCTCGCGTTCCTGCAACTCGAGCTCGCGGATCCCGACTTCCACCAGCACGTCCTCGGACATGCGAACGCGATGCTCGAAGGGATCCGCGCCCTGTTGTCCGACGCGCAAGCCGGCGGCGAGCTCGTGCCCTGCGACATCAAGCAGCTGGCCCGGGCGACCCTCGCCTGCTACAACGGCGCTCTGGTCAGCTGGGCCATCTTCCGCAGGGGTTCACTCGCCCGATGGTTGGGCCGGGAACTCGACTTCCTGCTCGCGCCCCGGCGTACCAGCTGATCACCTGTTCGTTTGACAGCAACCCGCGCGAACCTGCGACAGTTCGACCATGCCACTCGCCAAGGGCCAGGAACTGAGCCGCCGTTTCTACCACGAAGCAGTCCGTCCCATCCTCGACCGCAGAGCGCCCAGGCTCCCCCACAGCGCGGCACTGCTCGGACGCGGGTCCGAGGTGCTCGGCTTCGACGACGACATGTCGAGGGACCACAACTGGGAGCCCCGCGCACTCCTGTTCCTGAGCGACGAGGACCACGCCCGTCACCACGAAGCACTGGACGAGGCCCTCCGCGCAGGACTCCCCGCAACGTTCGAGGGCCGGCAGACGGACTTCGGTGTGCACACCATCCGTGGGTATGTGCAGGAGCAGCTCAAGGTTGACATCGAGGCCGAGCTGCACGCCGCCGACTGGCTCGCGCTCAACGAGCTGCGACTCGGCATGTTCACCGCCGGCGCGGTGTTCCACGACGACATCGGGCTGCAGGCGGTGCGCGACCGCTTCGCCTACTATCCGCGCGATGTCTGGCTCTATCTGATGATCGGTGCCTGGTGGCGGGTGCACCCGGAAGCCAACCTGGTCGGACGGTCCGGAGACGTCGGCGACGAGCTCGGGTCGGCGATCATCGGCGCCCGGATGGTCCACGAGCTGATGCGGCTCTGCTTCCTGCTCGAACGAAAGTACGCCCCGTACTCCAAGTGGTTCGGCACCGCGTTCTCCCGGCTGGCTTGCGGTCCCGAGCTGTCGCCGCTGCTGTGGAACGCGCTGCGCGCCGAGACCTGGCAGCAGCGGGAGGCCGCGCTGCTGAAGGTGTACGAGAAGGTCGCCGCCATGCACAACGCGCTCGGCATCACCGAGCCCGTCGACACCGGCATCCATCGGATCTGGGATCGGCCGTACCAGGTCTACTGGGGCGACTTCCCCGGCGCTCTGCACGCCGAGATCAAGGACCCGGAGGTCAAGGAGATCGCGGAGCGCTGGCCTACCGGCAGCCCGCCTCAGTGAGGGCGCTGCCGCGCACGATAGGCGGCCGCATGGGTGCGGTTGCCGCACGTACGGTCGTCGCAGAAGCGGCGTTTGCCGTTACGGGAGGCGTCCACGAACGCGTTGCCGCAGCCATCGGCCGTGCACGTACGTAACCGGGAAGCATCGCCGTCGCGGGCGATGACGCCGAGCAGTGCCGCCGCACAGGTCGTGGCGACCCGATCCGGCAGCGCACTGCCCGGCGGCTGGTAGTGCCAGTGCCAGCCACCGTCGTGGTCGGTGAGCTGTGGCACCGCGCGCTGCTCGGCCAGGACCTGGTTGAGCCCGGCAACCACGTCCGCCACCTCGGGCGCCTCGAACGCCGCCCGCAGCCGTCCTCGCAGGGCCCGGAACCGGCCGAGCTGCCGCTCGTTGATCGGCGCGTCGACAACCCAGCCACGGTCGGTCAGGAGCGCGACCAGGCCCTCCGCGCCGGCGAGCCGCTCGACGTCGTGCACAGCGTCGTAGCTGTTCACGAGATCGACGGCGGTCAGCACCGCGCGGCCCGCATAAGTACCAAACTCCATCTTTACTCCTGACGAAACTTCTTCTAGAGTCAGCAGCAACAAGCCTTTTACTCCTGACGCCAACGCACTAGAAGAATACCGAGGTAGAACGATGCCGGTCACCGCCACCGGGCCAGACGTCTGCGCCCTGCTCCCGCCCTCCCAGCTCGTCCACGAGATCCTCCCGATCACGGACGTGCGCACAGGCGGCGCGGACACCAGCTGGGCCGGCGGCACGCTGACGGTGGCCGCGGACATCGCCGACGGTATCGAGGTGCCGCTGGTCACCGAGCTGGCCGTCGACGTACTCCCGCCGGCCGGACGCGACGTCACCACCGACACTGTCCTCGACGTCATGCCGCTCGCCGTCAAGGTCGAGGGGAGGCTCGGCACCGGCATCACCCGGCTCGCTCGCGGTGCGGTGCTGCTGGTCACCGGCGTGGACGAGGCCGGCGAGCAGCTCGGCGAGGCGGGCAACTCCGCCGGCTTGCTGGCCGGAAAGCTGGCCGACGCCGCCGCCGGCACGCCCGATCCGGGCGACTGGATCATCCGGGTCGCGGTGACGATCGCCGCCGGTACGCGGATGGAGCGGCGCGGCCCCGCCGCCGCCCACCAGGCCGCCGACCAGGTGGCCGAACGGATCCGGGCCGCGCTGCTGGCCGCACCCGACGACGCGATCCGGGAACGACGAACCTACGCCGAGCCCGGCACCACCGACCCGGGCCGTCCACGGATCGCCCTGGTCAAGCTCGTGATGGGCCAGGGCGCGATGCACGACAACCTGCTCCTGCCGGCCCAGCCCGCCGGCGTACGAGGCGGCCGGTCGATCATCGACCTCGGCAACGCGCCCGTCGTCCTGCGTACGAACGAGATCCGTGACGGCGCGCTCCACTCGCTCTGCTGCGTCGGCCCGTCCAGCAAGGAGACCACCCTCCACTACTTCCGCGACCCCCTGCTCGATGTCCTGGCAAGCGACCCGGACCTCTGGCCGGCCGGCGTCATCGTGGTCGGCAGCCCGCATCTCGAAGCGGGCAAGCAGTTCGTCGCCGCCCGGGTCGGCGCCGCCGTCGAGGCGCTCGACGTCGCCGGCGCGATCGTCGCAACCGAAGGCTTCGGCAACAACCACATCGACTTCGCCGCCGAGATCTCCGAGATCGCGCGGATCAGCGCCCGGGGCCGTTCGCTCTGCGACAACGGAACGCCGACGGTCGGCGTGTGCTGGTCGGCGGCCCGCGGCATGGTCGTCGGCAACGTCCACATGACCGCGCTGGTCGAGGTCAACAAGGGCGACACCGGCCAGGAGACCGACGTCCTCGGCGAGAACACCGCGGCAACGCAGGACGCCCACCGCGCCGTCGGCATGCTGAAGTCCCTGCTGGCCGGCCACACCATCGAGCCCGCGCCCGCCAGGTGGGACCCGGATCTCGTCGCACGTAACCAGAAGCTCGTCGACCACGCGTACCCACAAGCGGCCGCCGGCCTGGCCTGCGAGGTGCCGATCCCCGACACACGACCGGTTCCGCTCGTCCACGCCAAGCAGGCGCTCGGCCAGACGACCGTCACGCTCGTCACCGCGGCAGCCGCCCACGTGCACGGCGACCAGCCGTTCGCCGGCTACGGCGACTACAGCCTCCGCGAGATCCGCGGCGACACTCCGCGGGAACGGATCGTGTTCTCGTCCGGCAGTTACGACCACACCGACGTCAACCAGGACCCCAACTGCCTCTATCCCCTGCAACGGCTGCGCGAGCTGGCGGCCGCCGGTGTGATCGGCGCGGTCGCCGGCATGCACTACGCCATGCAGGGCGGCGGCAGCGAGATCGAGCTGGTCGCCGAACGTACGGCCACCGAGCTCGTCGCCCGGCTACGAGCCGACGGCAGCCAGGCCGTCGTCCTCACCGGCGGCTGCGGCAGCTGCCACCGGGCCGCGGTCACGCTGCAACGTGCGATCGAGACGGCCGGCATCCCGACGGTCATCATCGCCTCGCTGCCCACGGTCGCCGCCCAGATGGGCGCACCGAGAGTGCTCGGCGTCGACACACCGATGGGCGCAGCGCTGGGGCGGCCCGGCGACGTGGGCCAGCAGACCCGGATCCTGCGGCAGGCGCTGGAGTTCCTCGGACAGGCGGAGACCGCCGGCGAGATCCGGCAGCTCGCCGAGAGCTACTACCGCTGAGCCTTGCCGGAGCACGTCTTCGGTACGAAGCCATTCCAGCGTGGCAGGGATGTGAAGTGCTCGCAGCCGGCGCGGTCGTAGCTGGTCGGCGGCCGCGAGCGAGGCGTCGATGAGCTCGGCCGCCAACGCGAGAAACCGCTGAGCCGTCGCATCCCGGTTCGTCGGCGCTGGGGGATCGCGCTGCTGCGACGAACTCCGCAATCTCAGTAGCGGTCCTGCGGGTACGGCTGTTGCTGTTGCCCGTAAGGCTGCTGCTGTTGCTGATAGGGCTGCTGTTGGTACGGCTGTTGCTGGTAAGCCTGCGGGGCATAGGACGGCGGCGGTTGGAACGCGGCCCGCTGCTCGTAGGCGCGTTGCCGTTCGCGTCTGCGTTGCAGGCTGAGTGCCAGCGTCGCGCAGATCGAGATCGCTCCGGCGACGATGAGGGTCGTGCCCAGCACGTAGTCGGCGATGTAGGGCAGGTCGGCGTCGATCGCCCAGGACAGCACGGCGCCGGCCGCGATCAGGAAGACGCCCGTGCCCACGCCGGCCTCCGGCCGGTCGACCTTCATGACGACCGAGATCACCAGCACCGCGATGCCGGCGACCAACAGGATCAGCCCGAGCGTGTCGTCCTCGATGTACGGGAGGTCGGCGTCGATCGCCCACAACAGGACAGAGCCTGCGGCGATCAGGAAGACGCCCGTGCCAATACCCATAGCTCTCCTTCTCCTCCGGTCGTGGTCCAACGGCACTGCCGCCCACCCGGTGACGGGAAACAAGGAGTAACGGCCGGGATCGGCCAGTGTGTCAGCGCAGCGCCGTTACTGATCGTCGGAGCAGCAGTCGCAGCCGGGCTCGCAGCCGCACGCGTCTTCGGTGGAGGCGGTCGCCAGTCCGGCAGCCGGCACCGTCGTGCAGCAGGCGTCGCCGCGCCACGCCTCGACGCCTTCCTTGACCGCGACGCCGGCGATCACCAGCGCCGCCAGCGGGTCGGCCCAGGACCAGCCGAACAGGCTGTTCAGCCCCAGTCCGACCAGCAGCACAGCCGAGAGATACGTACACAGCAGCGTCTGCTTGGAGTCGGCGACCGCGCTCGCCGATCCCAGCTCGCGGCCGGCTCGCCGCTGGGCGTACGACAGGCCCGGCATCACCACCAGGCTGAGCGCGGCCAGTACCAGCCCCACCGTGGAATGGGACGCCTCCCCCGCGCCCAGCAACGCGCGCGCCGACTCGACGCTGACGTACGCCGCGAGCAGGAAGAACGAGACCGCGATGATCCGCAGCGCCAGCTTCTCCCGGGCCTCCCGAACCGTGTGTTCACGTGCGGAGAACTGCCACGCCACCGCCGCCGCGGACGAGACCTCGATCACCGAGTCGAGCCCGAACCCGATCAGGGCCGTCGACGAGGCGACCGTGCCGGCGGTGATCGCCACCACGGCCTCGATCACGTTGTAGGAGATGGTCGCCGCGACCAGCAGGCGCACCCGCCGGGCCAGCTGGGTCTGCCGCGGGAGGTCGAGGGCGACCATCAGCGGCACTCCCCGCTCGAGTCGGGCGGGCAGGTGGCCGGATCCGTCGCGAGTACGACGCCGAGCAGGTCGCCCAGCGCGTGCACCAGCCGCGGATCGGCCAGCTCGTAACGAGTCCGCCGGCCTTCGGGAACCGCCACGACCAGGCCGCACCCGCGCAGGCACGCCAGGTGGTTGGACAGGTTGGTCCGCGACACGCCCAGCGCGGCCGCCAGATCGGCGGGGTATCCCGGCCCTTCGCGCAGCGCCAGCAACACCCGTGACCTGGTCGGATCCGACAGGGCGTGCCCGAACCGGGACAGCACCTCGGCATGTGTGGCGATCGCGAGCATGCCAGCACTGTACATCAGAAGCTGAACTCACGAAAGGCTGAACATACGGCAGCCCCGGTCTACGCCAGCAGCGTGCTCCAGTACGCCCAGAACCGCACACCGATCAGCGTGAGGACGGCGAGGAACCAGAGCGTCAACGCCACGGCGTGATAGTTCGTGAGCCCTCTCACCACCCCGCGCTGCCATGACGGCCCCGGCAGCCGTCCGCTGCCGAGGTTGTCCAGCGTGACGTACCAGAAGATCGGAATCGTCACCGCCCACACCGCCATGCAGTACGGGCAGAGCGCGCCGATGACGTACAGGCTCTGGTAGATCAGCCAGTGCACGAACACCGCGCCGAACGTCACGCCTGCCTGCAACCCCAGCCAGATCCAGCGCGGCAGGCGGGCGCCGCCGAGCAGCGCGACCCCGACCGTGACGACAATCGTGAAGCAGACCAGCCCCAGCAGCGGGTTCGGGAAGCCGAACGCCTCGGCTTGCGGCTTGGTCATCACCGAGCCGCACGACAGGACCGGGTTGATGCTGCAGGTCGGAACGTAAGCCGGGTCGCGCAGCAGCGCGAGCTTCTCCAGCGTGAGCGTGAACGCGGCGGCCAGCCCGACCGCGCCACCCACGACCAGCAGCCACGGAACCAGCCGCGGAAACGGCGGCGCCGGCCTGGCGGCGCCGCCGTTCACCGCCTCACTCGGCGAGTGCTGCATCGATCGCGGCCTTGAAGTCGTCGAACGACCGCGGCTCGAGCCGCTCCCCGTTCAGGAAGAACGACGGCGTCCCCTGCACGCCGAGCTCCTGCCCGTCGGCGAGATCCTTCTGGATCCGTCGTAGCGTCGCCGGGTCGTTGTATGCCTTCTCCCATGCGGCGACGTCGAGCCCGAGATCCCGCGCGAAGCCGCGGAACGTGTCGTCGGCCGGCACCTGCTGCTCACCCCACTCCGACTGGGTTTCGAACATCTTCTGGTACATCGCCTCGTACTTTCCCTGTTTGGCCGCCGCCTCGACCGCGCGGGCCGCCCGCTCGCCGTTGAAGTGCCCTCGCAGCGGGAAGTAGCGCGCGACGAACGTGACCTCGCCGGCGTAGTCCTTCCGCAGCTGCTCGACCATCGGGTACGCCGCCCGGCAGGCCTCGCACTCGAAGTCGAGGAACTCCACCAGCGTGACCTTCCCGTCGGCCGCCGTGCCCAGCCGGTGGCTGTCGGAACGAACGTGCGGCGCGCCGCCGCCGTTCGCCGCGCCTTCGGCGGCGGCCGGTTGTTCGTTGTTCGTAACGGCGTTGATCGCCAACAACCCACCGACGACCGCGGCGAACGCGGCGATGACCGCGAGTGTGATCGTGAGATTACGCCGCCTGGCTTGACGTTCCCCGGCTTCGCGGGCGGCGGCAAGCTTGGCCTGCCTCGCGGCACGGTTCTGCTGTGACATGGCTGGTACTCCCTGCGCTGACCTGTGCTGACTACCTGGTGAGGAAACATCCAGGCACGCAAGAGCGCGTCGAAAGAATCGAAGGAACAGCCCTGCGTGCCGGTCAGCAGGGTGGCGGGCCGCGGCGTGGGCAGGAGTGGGCGTCCGTCCACACACGACTCGCCAGGGGAACGAAGTCCGGAACCGCCGCGAGCGGCGGAGCCGCCGGCACCACCACCAGGGGCGGCGGGAGCGCCCGCCGCAGCAGGCCGGCCAGCGTCCACAGCATCTCGTCGGCGCGGGCGGCCAGCGCGGCCACCAGGAGCGACGCCACGCCATGCCGGACGAGCGCGGGCGCGCCCGAGACCAGCAGCGTGTGCTGATCGTGCCCGGCCAGCGCGAACACCGCGTGGAACAGCACCTGGGCCGCGAGGGAGGCGGCCATCAGCTGCTTCAGCCCGCGCCGCCGATCCGCCAGCACAGCGAACGCGGCACCGATCAGCACACCGGTGACGACCAGTGCCGGCAGCGGCGGCAGGTGCCCGCCACCGCCAACGTGCCCGGCGATCGCGAGCAACAGGCAGGCCGCAGCCAACACACCGCCACGAGCGATGCGCAAGGCTCCCCTGCCTGGATCCATGAAGGTGGGTGCTCCTGCCGGTCAGCAACTCCCTGAGTCACCACGACGGTACCCGACGCACCCGCCCGCCCAGCCCGCCCGCCCAGCCCGCCCGCCCAGCCCGCCCGCCCAGCCCGCCGCTAAT
>NZ_BAAGYY010000007.1:0-132666 GCF_054779015.1 Flindersiella endophytica | reverse complement strand
CCGATACGACAAACTCGCCGTCCGTTACCTGGCCACCGTCTACATCGCCGCCATCAACATCTGGCTCCGCGAACTCGAACGACACTTATGAGACACGGCCTAGCTGGTTCTCTCATCGTCGATCAGGTCGTCGGCGATCCGGGTCGCGCGGTCGATGGGGATGGCGAAGCCGGTGCCGATGTTGCCGGCTCCGCTGTCCCCACGGTGGATGGGTGCTCGCACTCCACCGGTCATGCGTGGAGTCCATCATCCGGCCGCGAAAACGGACGTAAGGCGAAGCGAAAGCCGGCCGAAAGCCCTGGCCGGGCGGCAGGCCGTTCGAGGTCAGCGTGGCAGGACCGCGAGGATCGGCGCGTGGTCGGAGTAGCCGTCGGCGATGCCGTAAGCCGACGCTGCGGCGGACGCGACGGCAGCTGCCAGCGCAACCACCGCCTTGTGTGCGTTCC
Organism: Flindersiella endophytica; assembly: GCF_054779015.1. Taxonomy (NCBI): domain Bacteria; kingdom Bacillati; phylum Actinomycetota; class Actinomycetes; order Propionibacteriales; family Nocardioidaceae; genus Flindersiella; species Flindersiella endophytica. The sequence continues at coordinate 132,220 of NZ_BAAGYY010000007.1, read as the reverse complement.
TCACATAGACCCCCTCGCGATGTCGTTCCTGACCGAGATCATTGACATGTGCACTTACAGGCCACTACACCACGGCTACACGTCCTGGACGCGGTCCTGGGACGGCGCCGGGGTAAGGGTTGCGCGGCCAATCTGACGTGATCTTCCAATGCCGGAAGTCCGGCCGAACGGCGAGACTCTTACCAACACCGAGAGAGGGAGCCATTTTGTCCTATGTCGTACCCGCCGGCCGGCCCCGCGTCCTGGTGGTCGGCGGCCGGCTCGACCATGTACGCAAGGCCCGGGAGCTCGGCCTGGACGTCGTTCACGTTCAGTATCCCGACGAGTACGACCGCGGGCACTGGGCGTACGTCGACCAGGCGTTGCTGCTCGACTACGGCGACGTCGACCGGCTGCTGCCGCTGGTACGGGCGTTGCACGAGGCCTATCCGTTCCGGGCGGCCGTGTCGTTGTTCGAGCTCGGGCTGCTGCCGGCGGCGCGGATCAACGAGGTGCTCGGCCTGGCCGGCGAGTCCGTCGCCACCGTCGAGCTGTTGCTGGACAAGTGGCGGATGCGCCGGCACCTGGCTGCGAAGGGCGTGAGTCCGGTGGAGTCCGGGGTCGGCCGGTCCGCGCAGGACGTTCGGGAGTTCGTCGTGGCGCACGGGCTCCCGATCATCGTCAAGCCGATCCGCGAGTCGGGGAGCCTGGGGGTGTTCCGTATTCACGAGCAGGCGGATGTGGACGCCATCGCCGAACGTTTCCGGTCCCTCGACGGGCGCTGGGACGCCAGGGACCTGTCGTCGGCGACGTTCGAGGAGTTCCTCATGGAGGAGTACCTCGACGGGCCGGAGATCAGCGTGGAGACCCTGAGCTTCGACGGCCGGCATGTGGTCGTCGCAGTGACCGACAAGGAGATCGGCGGTCCCGGTGGCTTCGTCGAGATCGGGCACTCCCAGCCCAGCGGCCACCCGGCTCAGACGTTGGGCGAGGTCGCGGGGCTGGTGTCGGACTTTCTGGACGCGGTGGGGTTGCGCAACGGTCCGGGGCACACCGAGGTCAAGCTGACCTCGCGCGGCCCGCGGATCGTCGAGTCGCACAACCGGGTCGGCGGTGACCGGATCAACGAGCTGGCCGAGATCGCCTACGGCGTCGACATGGAGCGGTACGCACTGGGCGCGGGCTTCGGCGTGGTGGAGCCGCTGGCCGCGTCGCCGCAGCCGCGGGGTGGTGCGGCCATCCGGTTCCTCACGCCGGAGCCCGGCCAGGTCGAGGAGGTGACCGGGCTGGATGTTGTACGCGCGGACCCGGCGCTTGTCGACCTGCGGCTGGACGTAGGCCCGGGTGACCTAGTGCCCCCGCTGACCTGGAACGAGGACAAGGTGGGCCATGTCGTCGTCCGTGGCTCCACCGCCGCCGAGGCGATCGCCCACGGCAGGCGGCTGGCCGCGGCGATCCACGTACGTACGAAGCCTGTCGCGTGAGCACCGCGCGCCCGGACCAGCCGGACACCGGCGAGCTGGGATTCCGTGACGCGCTGCGCGGCCTGCCGGGCCGGGTGTGGATCGTCAGCCTCGGCATCCTGGTCAACCGGGTCGGCAACTTCCTGCCGGTGTTCATCGTGCTCTACCTGACCGGGCGCGGCTACTCCGCGGGCGCGGCGGGGTTCGTCCTCGGTGTGGCCGGACTGGGCAACGTGCTCGGCAACGCGGTTGGCGGTTACCTCGCCGACCGGATCGGCCGGCGGCGGACGATCGTGCTGTCCGCCGTTCCCACCGCCGGGCTGACGGCGATCGTGCCGTACGTCGGACCGTTCCCGCTGATCGTCGCGGTGGTGGGGCTGATCGGCGTGACGTCGCAGATCTACCGGCCGGCCGCGGCCGCCGTGCTGCTCGACTCCGTGTCGACCAACCAGCAACGGCTCGCCGCCTTCGCGGTGTTCCGGTTCGCGATGAACGTGGGTGCCGCGCTGGGCGGCGTCATCGGTGGGGTGCTGGCCAGTACCTCCTACGTGGAGCTCTTCCTGGGCAACGCCGCCGCGTGCCTGCTGTTCGGTGTGGTCGTGGCGGTGCTGCTGCGGGATGCGTCCGGGCGGCGACCCGGGCCGGACGACGCCGGAGATACGGGGGACGACGCCGGAGATACGGGGGCCGGAGACGGCGCTGACGGGCAGGCCGGGCGGGCGGTCGGGTACCGCGCGGCGTTCGCCGACCGTGCCCTGGTCCGCTTTCTGGTGATGACCGTGGTCGCTGAGTTCGTCTACATCCAGTCCACCGTCGGCCTGCCCCTACACGTCACCGATGTCGGCCTGAGCGCGAGCGACTTCGGTCTCCTGATCGGGCTGAACGGGCTGCTGGTGCTGGTGTTGGAGCTGCCGATCACCGGCGTGGTGGCGCGGTACCGGCCGGAGTACGTCCTGGCGATCGGCAACCTGCTCATCGGGGTGGGGCTCGCGCTGACCGGGCTCATGACCGGCATGGCCCTGCTGTCGGCCACGGTGCTGATGTGGACGTTCGGCGAGATGATCGCCACTTCCGTCGCCGCGGCCTACCTGGGTGGCCTGGCCCCGCCAGAGCTGGTCGGGCGTTACCAGGGCTTGTACGGCGTCGCCTACACCATCGGCACCGGCGCCGGCCCGATCGTCGGCGGCGCCCTGTACGCGATCGGCCCGTGGGCACTGTGGCCCTTCGTCTGCGCGGCCGGGATACTGGCCGCCGTGCTCTGCCTCCCACGCCGCGGCGTCCGACTCCGATGATGCCGAACTGGGAGGGCTGCCTCAACGTCCGTGACGTAGGCGGGTTGCTCTCGTCAGCTGGTCCGCCGATCCGCTTCGGCGCGTTGTTCAGGTCGGACAGCCACAGCCGCTTGACCGCGGCCGGCGTCGCGGCGGTTCGAGCGGTGGGTCTCAACCGGATACTGGACCTTCGCTGGGCACGGGAGATCGTGGAGGAGCCCAGCCCGTTCGCAGCCGATCCCGTCTACCGCAACGCGCCGTTGATCGCCGAGCCGGCGGAGCAGGGCACCACGATGCCGGACGCCTACCGGACGATGCTCGACGACAACCAACGTCGGATCGCGGACGTGTTCGGACAGCTGGGTGCCGCACCGGCCGGCCCGCTCGCCGTGCACTGCAGCGCCGGGCGCGACCGGACGGGCGTACTCGTGGCACTCGCGCTGAGCGTCGCGGGCGTGCCGCCGGCTTCGATCGCCGAGGACTACGCGCGCACCGATGGCTGCAGCGGCGACACGATCCTCAGAACGCTGGCCCACCTGGACAGCCGGCATGGAGGCCTGACCGCGTACCTGATGAGGGGCGGCGCGAGTGAGGCCCAGCTCAGGCAGGTGAGGAACCGCCTGCTCGGCTAGCTCGCGCAGGCCACGTGCGGGTTGGGAGTGCTTGATCAGGCAGGGCGGCGATCACCGCGCCGGCCACGCCCCCCGGCGTCGGGCGCCTGCCGGTGGGTCGGCGGGCCGCGTGCTCGCGGGGTAGGCGCGCGTCTCCGTTGCCTTGACCGCGACCCAGATCGGGCGGCCGGGTTCGAGCTGGAGGTGAGCCGCCGCGGCCGGGGTGATATCGGCGGCTACGACGATCGGGCCGTCGAGTTGGACGCGGAGGTTGTCGCCGTGGCGTTGCAGCCCGGTGATGGTCGCCGGCCAGGTGTTGCGCGGGCTTCCGTCCGGACGGTTCGGGTGCAGGGCGACCGCCGCCGGCGGGAACGCGACGAACGCGTCGCCGTAAAGGGGATCCGCCACGGACAGAGCGAAGCCTCTGCCCATCTCGCCCACTACGACGCGGCGGCCGTCCGCCCGGCCGCGGTAGAGGTTGAGGCCGACCAGCCGCGCCACGTAGTCCGTCCTCGGCTGCGCCGTGATCGTGGCCGCGTCGCCTTCCTGCACGATCCGCCCGTCCTCGATGATGACGAGCCGGTCGGCGAGTACGAGCGCGTCGAGCGGATCGTGCGTGACCAGCAGGCTGCCGCCCGGATGCTCGGAAAGGTGACGGTGCAGCGCGGCCCGGGTGTCGAGGCGGGTACGCGCGTCCAGCGCGGCCAGCGGCTCGTCCAGCAGCAACAGCGCCGGGCGAACGGCCAGCGCGCGAGCCAGCGCGACCCGCTGGGCCTGCCCGCCCGACAGCTGCCGCGGCTTGGCGCGGGCATGGTCTGCCAGGTCCACCCGAGCGAGCCAGCCGGCCGCCTCCTGCCGCGCGGTCCGCCGGTCGACACCGTGCCGGCGCAGGCCGAACGCCACGTTGTCGAGCGCGCTCAGATGCGGGAACAGGAGGTAGTCCTGGAACACCACGCCGATCGGCCGGCGCTCGACCGGCGTCCACACCCGGTCGGCGGGCCGGTCGACGTCGGCACCGGCGAGCCTGACGTACCCGGCGCTCAGCGGCTGCAGGCCGGCCAGCGCCCGCAGCGTCGTGGTCTTGCCGGCGCCGTTCGGGCCGAGCAGCCCGACCACTTCGCCGGGCTCGATCCGCAGCCGTACGTCGAGCCGGAACGTCTCCCGCTCGACCACCACCTGCGCGTCCGCGACGGCTTCTGCGACGGCTTCTGGCCCGCTCATGGTGCCGCCAGCCACTTGTCGCGCAGCGCGGCAAGGATCGTGACCGACACCGCGAGCAGGATCAGGCTGAGCACGATCGCCGCCTGCAGATCGGTCTCGAGCGCGAGATAGACCGCCAGCGGCATGGTCTGGGTACGGCCGGGAAAGTTGCCGGCGAACGTGATCGTGGCGCCGAACTCACCGAGCGCCCGCGCCCAGCACAACACCCCACCGGCCGCGATGCCGGGAGCCACCAGCGGGAGCGTGACGCGGACGAACGTACTCCAGCGGCCCGCCCCGAGCGTCGCGGCGGCCTCCTCGTAACGCACATCCGCACCCCGCAGCGCGCCCTCGACCGAGATCACCAGGAACGGCATCGCGACGAACGCCTCGGCCACCACCACGCCGGCCGTCGTGAACGGCAGCGAGAAGCCGAACGTGCCGTCCAGCCACCTGCCCACCAGGCCGTTGCGCCCGAACACCAGCAGCAGCGCCACGCCGCCCACCACCGGCGGCAACACGAGCGGGACGGTGACCAGCGCGCGCACCACCCGCCGGCCGGTGAACTCCACGCGGGCCAGCAACCACGCCAACGGCACGCCGAGCACCAGGCAGACCACCGTCGCGATCGTGGCGGTCTGCAGCGACAGCCACAGCGCGGCGAGGACGCCGGGCTCGGACAGGCGTTGCGGCAGCGTGGTCCATGGCGCCCGGATCACCAGTCCTGCCAGGGGAAGCACCAGGAACGCCAGCCCCAGTGCGGCCGGGACGAGCAACGGGACCGGCACTCGCTGGATACGGCGGCGGCGACGCGGTTGTACGACGGTCATGGCTCTGTTGCTACGGCGCCTGGAAACCGGCCTCGGTGAGCACGGCCTCGCCCTTGCCGGAGAGCACGTAGTCGACGAACGCCCTGGCAGCGGTCGCGTTGGGCGCGTGCTTCAGCACGGTGATGGGGTAGTCGTTGATGGCGTTCGCCGACTCCGGGAACTCCACGCCGTCGACGTCGGCGGCGGCTGACTTGGCGTCCGTACGGTAGACCAGCGCGGCGTCGACCTCGCCGAGCTTCACCTTCGACAGCGCCGACTTCACGTCCTGCTCGAACGTCGCGGGCGTGAGGTCGACCTTCGCCGCGGTCAGCGCCTGCTGCGCGGCCGCGCCGCAGGGCACCTGTTCCGCGCACAGTGCGACCTGCACACCGGACTTCGTGAGGTCGGCCAGCGTCCTGATGCCCTTGGGGTTGCCCCTGCCGACCGCGATCACGAGCTGGTTCCGCACGAACGTGATGGGCGTTCCGGCGGCGTTGCCCTCGTCGGTGACCGTCTTCATATTCTTCGGCGCGGCCGAGGCGAAGACGTCGGCGGGCGCACCCTGGTTGATCTGGGTCGCGAGCGCCGAGCTGCCGGCGAAGTTGAACGTCACCTTCGTACCAGGATGGGCGGCCTCGAAGTCGTTGCCGATCCTGGTGAACGACTCGGTGAGCGACGCGGCCGCGAACACCGTCACGTCGCCGGTCACCTTCGCGCCGGCAGACGCTGACGGGGTGCTGGTGTCGCCCGAGGTGCCGCAGCCGGTCAGCCCTGTGACGGCCAGCGCGGTGAACGCGACCAGAGCGGTACGGATCCGACGTGCCCTCACACGCTCCTCCTCGGTTCGCGTTGACTCGCGACTGACGGCGTGGACCGCTCCACCACAACCGTCGTCGACTTGATCACCGCGACCGCTACCGACCCGACCCGCAGGTCCAGGTCGTCGACCGCCTCCCGGCTCATCAGCGACACCACCCGGAACGGGCCGGCCTGGATGTCGACCTGCGCCATCACCGTGTCCTTCACGACCGCGGTCACGATGCCGCGCAGGCGGTTACGCGCCGACGACTCCTCCGATCGGGCATCGGGCTCGGCGGCCTGCTCGCGTACGAAGCCGGCCAGGTCGACGCCGTCGATCAGCCGATGGCCGTGCTCGTCGCGGGTCGCGGTCAGCCGGCCCGCGTCGACCCATCGGCGCACGGTGTCGACGCTCACGCCGAGCAACTCCGCGGCCTCGCCGATCCGGAATGCGGTCACGGGACCACCCTACCGCGCAGCTGCGACCACCAAGCGCGGATCGTCCTCGCATTCGCTGCGGCAATGCTCGGGAACGGCCCGCAACTGCATCATGGAGCTTCCGATGGGGCGGTGGTCAGGTGGCGCAGACGGGGGCTGCCGCGGACCGCCTGGTGAGCAGGAACTGATCGGAGGCAGCACTGACACAGGTCGAGGTGTAGTACGAGGTGTGTCCGTCACCGATCCGGGTCAGGACGCTGCTGTCGCGGATCTGGGCCGCCAGGCCGAAGGCCCACTTGTACGAGACGGAGGGGTCGTGGGTCGCGTGGACGATCAGTGTGGGTACGCCTTCGACGTCCAGGGTGTGCTGCGGATTGGTGACCTGCAACGGATAGCCGATGCACAAGCCGCCCAGCCAGAAGTCCGATGCGCCCTGGAGGTGGGGCGCCAGCTGGCGCGCCATCTCGATGCGTTGCCGCATGTCGGCGTAGGTCTGGATGTCGGACACGTAGTCACCGCAGTGGCTCGCCAACCGGGCATAAATGGGGTCGGTGGGACCCCAGGAAGGCGGTAGAGCGAAGAATCTGGCATCTCCGGCCACGGCCCGCCGGAGGACTTCGGAGAAGACCGCCCAGGATGCCTCGCCGGCTACGGGGTTCGGCGTCTTGGCGGTGAGCCAGCCCGGAGTGCCCATCAGGATGTCGCCGCCGGTGACGGGGCGGAGGGCTCCCTCGACGGGAATCGGGTTCTGGTCGGCGCTCCGCACGAGCCGGTCGTAGACGGCGGCGACGTCCTGGCCTCGCAACGCGCAGTCGGCAGCGGTGTCGCACCATTCGGCGAAGCGGTTGAACGTCTCCTCCCCGATGCCGGCGGACTCGGCGGTCAGTTGCACCTCCGGGAGGCTTTGCTCGAGGGCCGCGTCCAGGACCATGGCGCGTGTGCGCTTCGGGTACAGCTGGGCGTACTGCGCACCGAGTTGGGTGCCGTACGACAGCCCCAGCCAGTTGACCTGCGAAACGCCGAGGGCGATCCGTAGTGCCTCGTGGTCGCGGGCGACGCTGACGGTGTCGGCATGCAGCATCAGTGGGCCGGTCTCCCGAAGGCAGCTCTTCGCGAGGGCGCGGTTGTGAGCCACCATCGCGTCGAACTCCTCCCGCGATGTGGGGAAGAACGTGTATTCGGGCGTGAACGCCGGAACGCCACAGGTGATGGGAGTGCTCCCTCCGACACCTCGCGGGTCGACGCTGACGATGTCGAACCGAGCTCGCAACGTGTCGGAGAAGAAGGTGTCGGCCGCGATGACGTACCTGACGCCGCCGTCTCCCGGGCCGCCAGGATTGAAGAACAGCGTGCCGATCCGGTGCGCCGGGTCGTCGGCGGGCCGGCGTGCCACGGCCACGTCGATCTTCGCGCCGTTCGGACGTGACCAGTCGACCGGCACGCGCAGGGTGCCACACCGGACCACGGACGATCCCGGACACGGTGCGAAGTCGATGGCGTACCGCGGCGACCTGGCGGGCGCGGACCGCGCCGCCGAGGCGGCGGTCGACGAAACGGTTGACGAAGCGAGCAGGCCGAGACCGAGAAGGGCCGCGAGCAGTACGTCTCGAAGGCGTCGGATGGTCATTGAGACTCCAACCGCGCTGTTCGACCTCGACCGGAGTCCGGGGGCTGACCTCACTCTGATGGTGGACGGAGCCAGCTCATCGCCGAGATGACGCGTGTTGACGACCCTACCCACGATGAGTAGATCGGATGGAGGTATTCGTAGAAGGCACCTACGATTTGCTCGCCAGCCGCGAGTGACGAAACAGAGCGAACGGACAGCATCGCGACATGAGAACCCGTCAGTACCGCCAACGCAACCTCGCCTGCACGGAGTACTTCCTCGACGTCCCGCTCGACCATGCCAACCCCGACGGTGAGCAGATCGAGGTCTACGCCCGCGAGGTCGTCGACATCAAGAAGGCCGACGCCGACCTTCCGCGCCTGCTTTTCCTGCAGGGCGGCCCCGGTGGCAAGTCGCCCAGGTCGGCAGCCGGTGGCTGGATCGCCCGGGCGTTGCGCGACTACCGCGTCGTACTGCTCGACCAGCGCGGCACCGGGCTCTCGGCACCCGCCAACCGGCAGTCGCTGGCCCGGCGGGGCGGCGCGAAGGAGCAGGCCGCCTACCTCCAGCACTTCCGCGCCGACGGCATCGTCCACGACGCCGAACGGCTGCGTGCCGTGATCAACGACGGCAAGCCGTGGAGCACGCTCGGGCAGAGCTACGGCGGGTTCGTCACGATGACCTACCTGTCGTTCGCGCCCGAAGGCGTCAAGGAAGCGTTCGTCACCGGAGGGCTGCCGCCGCTGACCGCGACCGCCGACGACGTCTACCGCATCACCTATGACCGTACGGCAGACAAGAACGCCGCATACTTCAAGCGCCACCCCGACGACCGCGAGCTGTGCCTGCGGATCATCCGGCAGCTGCGCGACCAGGACGTCCGCCTGCCGACCGGTGAGCGGCTGACCCCGCGGCGGTTCCAGACGCTCGGTCTGCGGCTCGGCATGAAGACGAGCTTCGACACCATGCACTACCTCCTGGAGGAGGCGTTCATCGAAGGCGCGGCCGGGGCGGAGCTGTCCGACACGTTCCTGACCGAGGTCTGGAACACCACGGGCTTCATGACCAACCCGATGTACGCCGTCATGCACGAGCCCTGCTACACCCAGGGCGCCGCTGCCAACTGGTCGGCCGAGCGGATCTACGCCGAGCGTCCGGACTTCTCCGTCGACGCGATGCTGGACGGTTCCGTGCCGTTCCAGTTCACCGGCGAGATGATCTACCCCGCGATGTTCGAGGAGGATCCGGCGCTGGTGCCGCTGCGCGAGGTCGCGAACCTTCTCGAGGCGAAGAACGACTGGCCGCCGCTGTACGACCTCGACCGGCTGGCGCGGAACGTTGTCCCGGTCTGGGCGGCGCTCTACTACGAGGACCAGTACGTCGTGCGCGAGTACTCCCTCGACACTGCCAAGCGGGTCCCGAACGTCACGCCGTGGATCACCAACGAGCACGAGCACGACGGTCTGCGCGAGGCCGACCAGGTGCTCGGGCACCTGTTCACGATGGCGAAGGAGACCGCGTAAACCCGGAGCGTTCGCTGTCAACGCCGGCCGCCTGCCGTCGCGTTGGTTCGGTGGAGGATCACCGACCAGACCGGAGGGGAAGACGTGGCCAAGGACGCCTTCGACGACTTCGTAAGGGCGCGTTGGCTGGCCACCATGCGGCTGGCATACGGCATGACGCTCGATCGAGGCCGGGCCGAGGACCTGGCGCAGGACGCGTTCGCCAAGCTCTGGTTTCGCTGGGGCAAGGCGAGCGCGGGCAACCCGGAGGCCTACCTCCGCAAGATCCTTGTCTCGCTGTTCCTGTCCAGGCGCCGGCTGCGCTGGTGGTCGGAGTCACCGGCCGCCGAGCTGCCGGAGCCGGCCGGCAAATCCGGCACCGGGCGGGTCGACGACCGCGACGCCTTGCGGCGCGCGCTGGCGACGCTGAGCCCACGCCAGCGGGCGGCGGTCTACCTGCGGTACGCCGAGGACCTGCCCGAACGCGAGGTGGCCGAGCTCCTCGGCTGCTCGACCGGCGCCGTCAAGACCCATGCCAGCCGTGGCCTGGAAGCCCTGCGTCGCAACGGAGCGCTGGCCGACTCCTCCGCCCTCACCCGAGAAGGGACGGACCATGCGATTTGACCAGAACAGGCTGCGGAACGACCTGCAGGACCTCGCCGACCTGCCGACCGCACCCGTCGACCCCACACCGGAGATCCATCGGCGGGTGCGCGGCGTTCGCCGCCGCCGGACGGCCGGCGTCGCCGTACTCGCCGCGTCGGCGGTCGCCGCTGTCGCGCTGGTGGCGGGGCCGACGCTCGGCGCCATCCGGAGCACCGGCTCCGAGCCGGGTTACGCGGGCTCACCACGCGCCACGAACACCACCCGAGGAACACCGAGTAGCGGCCCGACGGCGATCCCGACGACTCCGCCGCCGTCGTTCCGGTTGCCCGAGCCGTGGTCGGACCGGAAGTTCACCAAGGAGCCGGAACGCAACATCTACCGTCCGATCGGCTACTACGTCGACGAAGGCAGGGTCCAGGGGCGGGACTGGGGCGTGCTGGCCTTCTCAGACGACGGCACGAGTCCCGGGTGCCTGGCCGTCGAGCCGCAGGAGGCGTTCGATCCCTACTTCTGCTACAACTACTGGCCGGCCGGGCGCCGCGCGAACTGGTCGACCGCGAACGCGCACGCGGGTCCGAAACCCAACCCGGACCTGCTGCCCGCCACGCTGGTGATGGGTGCGGTGTCGGTGGAGGCGCGTACCGTCGACATCAAGGTCGCTGGAAAGCTCTACCACGCCGATGCGGTCGGCACGCCCGCCTCCAACCGTCTGCGCTTCTTCGCGATCGTCGTTCCTGTGGTGGATGCGTCTCCGGGCGAGGTCACGCCACGCATGGCCAACGGCGATGTGGCTCCGCCGCCAGTCGGGCTGCCAGCGAACACCGATCCCTGCGCGGGTGGCAATCCCGGAGACTGCACGGAGGCGCAGGGCGGACCGGACATGCCGAAGTCGTCCGAGACCAAGGCGTCCGGGCCCGGTTATGAGGAGTACGTGCCCGGCGAGCAAGGGACCGGCTACCTCGTCAACGACGGTGATGGCGCGAGCGCGGTCTCGTACCGCAAGAACGGCGACGGCGCCGCCTGCCTCGCAGCCGAGCCCAACGAAACATACGTCAACACCGTGCTGTGCTACGGCGACCACGGGGAGCCGAGCGGAGATGGCGTGCTCTGGAAGGAGATTCCGGGCTCGAACGGAACCAAGGTCGTGATGGGCATGCTGATCCACAACGGCCTGAACCATATCGAGCTGCTGAACGCCAACGGCAAGCGCCTCGGCACGGTCTCAGCCGTGCAGACGCCGACGACGAGCCAGGCGCTGTTCTTCATGACGGTGCTCTCGAAGGACGCTGACGTGTCGCAGGTGAAGGCAGTGCGCTAGCGCTCGTCGAGGAACGCGCGCATCGCGTCCAGTGCGGGCTTGGGATCCCGCCGGCCGACTCCGATCCGGAAGCGGCCCGGCGGGATCTCGGTCAGCTCCGACTCGTACATCGAGCCGGGCAGCAGCAGGACGCCCTGGCGTTCGACGAGCTCGGTGCAGAAGTGCTCCACGCCGTCGGATCCGAGGTAGCGGGGGAACGCGACGCAGCCGCCGTCGGGCCGTTGCCAGTCGAAGCGGTCGGCGTGCTCGGCGAAGAACTCGTCGAAGAGGTGACAGTTGGCGGCGATCAGCGTACGGGTGCGTTCCCTGATCCGGTCCGCGTTGCGCAGGGCGATCGTGGCGAGGAACTCACTCGGCCCGGCGTTGCAGATCGAGGTGTAGAACTTCGCCTGCAGCAGGCGGTCGAGCAGCTCGTGGTCGCGGCAGGCGACCCAGCCGACGCGCAGGCCGGGCAGGCCGTACGCCTTGGAGACCACGTTGATCGAGACCGCGCGTTCGGACAGCTCGGCGGCTTGCGGCAGCGTACGCGACGGGTCGAGCTCGACGCCGCGGAACACCTCGTCGGAGACCAGCCGGATGCCCCGCTGGTCGCAGAGGCGGACGAGTTCGGTGAACGTCTCGCGGTCGGGCACGAAACCCGTTGGGTTGTTGGGGAAGTTGACCGCGACCACCTTGGTGTTCGGGCGCAGCAGGGAGCGCAGCCGGTCGAGGTTGAGCGTCCAGCGCAGGTCGCCGTCGCCACCCTTCCAGAGTGGCAGGGCGCTCACGTCGGCGCCAGTCGCGAGCGGCAACGACTCGCTGGACTGGTAGTTCGGCACGCCGACGATCGCGTGGTCGCCGGGGGAGAGCAGCAGGCGCAGCGTCCAGAACAACGCCTCCTCGGCGCCGGCGAAGCACAGCACGTCGTCGAGGTCTATCTCGTCGTTGTAGGTCGTGGCGATCGCGTCGCGCAGCTCGAGGGTGCCCTCCGTGGGGATGTAGCCGAGGCCGAGCCGTTCGAACGCGTCGCGGTCGTCGGGGGTGCCCATCGCGAGCAGCTCCGAGACGCTCATCGTCTCGGCGTCGGAGGCTGTGAGGTGGTAGCGCGCCTTGAACTCCCAGCGTCCGAAGTACGCTTCCAGCTTGAACGTCGGCAGTCGGTCCATGAGTCCGATGCTGGCACATCGACGACAGCGGAGGTTCGCGGCAGATGAACGAGCGGCAGCGGGGGAGCCTGGCGAGGCCAGAGCTGGCGGGACGGTCCAGACGGGTCCTGGTCGTCCTGGCGGTGGTCATGGTCGCGCTCGCCGCGATCGCGGCGGTCAACATCCATCCGGCGTTCACTCCGGTGCCGGCCGGCGGTCTGACCGCGCTGGTGGTCGTCGCGGAGGTCCTCGCGTACGCCGGTGTGGTCTTGCTGCTGCTGTGCGCGGTGTTCGCGCTCCTGCTGCGCACTGCGATCGACCAGTCCGGCGTGGACCTGGCGCGCGCCCGGCTGGCCGAGGCCTGGATGCGCGGTGTCCGGCTCGCGTCGCTCGTCCTCCTGGTCGCCGGCCCGGTCTCGCTCGCGGCCGGGCTGCTGCCCACGTCCGGCGGTTGGAAGACTGCGCTCGTCGCCCTGATCTCGACAGCGATTCCGTACCTGCTGCTGTTCATGATGAGCCGGCAGGTCCACAAGCTCAGCCGTACGTTCGCCGCCCTCTGACGCATACTTGAGCGCGTGCTGACGGCTCTGCTCGCGTTCACCGCGGTCGCGGTGGTGCTGACGATCACCCCCGGACTCGACACCATGCTCGTCCTCCGCACCGCGATCGGCGCGGGTCCGCGCGTCGGGCTGCTGGCTGGGCTCGGTATCGGCCTCGGCTGCTACGCCTGGGGCGCGGCGACCGCTGTCGGGCTCACCGCTCTGCTGGCGGCGTCGGAGCTGGCGTTCACTGTCTTGCGGATCGCGGGCGCCGCGTACCTCGTCTGGCTGGGCGGACGAGCGCTCTGGAACGCCCGCAAACGTAAGGCGGCCACGCCTGAGGCCGAGGCGGATGCGGATGCGCAGGACGCGCCGCCGCCCAGCACCAGCGCGCTCGCGGCGATCCGGAACGGCTTCCTCACCAATCTGCTCAACCCGAAGATCGGCGTCTTCTACATGACGCTGCTGCCGCAGTTCGTCCCGCCGGGCCGTTCGGTGTTCTGGACCACGCTGACGCTGGTGACGATCCACAACGTGCTTGGCATGCTGTGGTTCGGCCTCCTGACATCCGCTGCCCGCACGATGCGCCACCGCCTCAGCCGCCCGAACGTCAAGCGGCGCATCGAACAACTCAGCGGCGTCGCCTTCCTCGGCTTCGGTGTCCAGCTCGCCACCCAGGCGAAGTAGCTTGGGGGTGTCCTGTAAGTGTCGCCGGGCTGCGGCGGCCCCGGCCCCACGCTGGCTGCGTTGGACGAAGATCGCCCGTATGACCTTGTGCGATCGACTCCGCCGGGCGTCCTTGCTATCCACCGACACTTACAGAACATCCCTAGGCGAACAGCTCCTGGCCCCACCAGCTGCCAGGCCGCAGTCCTGGTGGGCAGGCGAACACCGCACTCGCAACGTGCTTGATGTACTCGTTCAGCAGGTCCGATGCCCCGAGGCGGCGCTGGATCGCCACGAACTGCGACTCCGGGTCGTTCTGGAAGCAGATGAAGAACAGCCCCGCGTCCAGCTGGCCGGTGCGCGGGTCCATGCCGTCGGTGAAGGAGTAGCCGCGGCGCAGGATCTTCTTTCCGCCATGGGAGGACGGCGCCGCCAGCCGGATGTGCGCGTCGGTCTCGATGACGGGGGAGCCGGCAGCGGACTTCTTCGCCAGCGGAACGGTGTCGTGCTCGTGCACAGCACCAAGCGGCGCCCCACCGACCTTCTGCCGCCCGATCACCGCTTCCTGGTCCTCCAGCCGATCCCGGTCCCAGGCCTCGATCAGCATGCGGATCCGGCGCGTCACGACGTACGAGCCGCCGTGCATCCAGGCCTGGTCGGACGACGGACCCACCCACACGAACGAGGACATGTCGTGCTTGTTCTCGGCCAGGATGTTGTTGGTGCCGTCCTTGAAGCCCATCAGGTTACGCGGCGTCGACTGGGACCGTGACGTCGTCGCCGCGCGGCCGAAGCCGAGCTGGCACCAGCGCATCACGACCGTGCCGCGGCCGATGCGCAGCAGGTTGCGGATCGCGTGGAAGGCGACCTGGGCGTCGTCGGCGCACGCCTGTACGCACAGGTCACCGCCCGACCGCGACGGGTCCAGCTCGTCGCCCGGCAGCGCCGGAATCGGCTGCAGGGCTGCGGGCCGCCGCGACGCGAGCCCGAACCGCGAGTCGAACAACGACGGCCCGAACCCCACCGTCAACGTCAGGTTGGCAGACGGCAGGCCCTCCGCCTCGCCGGTGTCCTCCGGCGGCGCCATCGGATGCCCCGCCACGTCGCCGACGGGCTCCCCGCGGGTCATCAGCGCCGCCGCCCGTGTCCACTCCTTGAGCATCGAGACCAGCGAGGCGCGATCCGACGTCACCACGTCGAACGACGCGAACACCAGGCGTTCCTGCACCGGCGTCGCGATGCCCGCCTGGTGCTTGCCCCAGAACGGAACGATGTCGGACTTCGGCGGCGGCGCCGCCGTCACCACATGGTCGTCCGCGCTGGCCGCGCCGATCAGCCCGCCGGCCGCGGCGCCCACGGCGGCACCGCCGACCGCCGCGCCGCCGTAGAGTAGACCCCGCCGAGTGAATCCCTTGCTCACTTGTATTCCACGACCTTCTCAGCGACCTTCGACAACGGCTCGGCGAGCGCGTCGATCGAGTCGGCTAGCTCCTTGGTCTGGTCCTTGCTCAACGTGTTGTACGACGTGAACGACGTGCCCTCGCGGTATTTCCCCAGCAGCTGGTTCACGTCGGTGAACCGCTGGTTGATGGTCGTGACCGCACCCGGGTCGATCCGCTTCAGCGCCGGCGACAGCAGGTCGAACGCTCGCTTGGCGCCGTCGACGTTCGCCCAGATGTCGAGCAGGTCGATGTGGGAGTAACGCTCCTCCTCGCCGGTGATCTTGCTGCCCGACACCTCGGTCAGCAGCGTCGTGGCGCCGTTGGCCAGGTCGGCCGGCTCGTACGTCGTGGTCTGCACGAGCTTGTCGAGCTTGGCCACGTCGGCGTCCAGACCGTCGGCGAGCGGCGCCATACCCTCGGTGCTGTTCTTCTCCCACAGCGCCTGCTCGATCGGGTGGAAGCCGGTCCACTTCGCGGGGTCCTCGACGTCGTTGACCCGCGCGTCGACTGCCGGGTCGAGGTCGCCGAAGCTCTCGGCCACCGACTCGATCCGCTCCCAGAACACCCGGGCCGGGCCGTAGAGCTGCTTGGCCTTCTCCACATCACCCGCGCGTACGGCGTCGGTGAACGCCTTGGTCGCCGTGACCAGCTGCCCGGTCTGCGACTTCACGTAGTCGGCGTAGCCGTCGGTGCCCTGCTTCAGGTGCGCGCTGATCTCGGGCGGCGGTGTGCTCGCCTGCTTCGCCTTGCCGGTGACCTTGAAGTCGACCGTCTCGGTCTCGGCGCCCGGGCAGTAGATGCTGTAGCTGCCCGCGTCGAGGTTCTTGGAGAACGAACCGCCGAGCCCGGGCGTGAGGTTCTCGCGCTCGCCGAGGATGCGGCCCTCGGCGTTGATCAGCTCGGCTTCGGTGACGACGCTGGCGTCCTGGTTCTTCACCTGGAACGTGACCGGCCCGGCCGAGATCGTCTGCGGCGAGAGCCGGCAGCCGGAGTCGGTGATCGTGATCGCGAGCTTGCGGCTCTCCTTGGCGGACGGGCCGGGGTCGGCGTCGTTCGAGACCTTCTGGCAGCCGGTCAGGGCAAGGCCAGCGGCCACCAGCCCTGCAGTCACCGCGAAGAGGGAACGGCGAGCGCTCACTTGGACGACCTTTCGTACGAGCCGGCCGACTCCGCCGGCTCGGTGGAGTTCTCGGGGGACTTCTCTGTGGACTTCTCGGTGGACTTCTGAGGGGCGGGCTTCCGTGCTCCGGAAGGCCAGAGGACGTAGAGGCCGAGCGGGACGAGGTAGAGGAGCCAGACCACCAGCTCGATCACCACCGGCTTGGGCTGCAGGCCGAGTACGCCGGTGAACAGCGACTCCAGGACCGTGCCGGGCCGGACCAGCCAGGTCAGGTCGAGCGCCTGCTGCTGCCCGATGTTGAGCAGCGCGGCGGAGTGCGCGGTGTGCGCCGCCGACATCAGCAACCCCGCGGCGACCAGCACCAGCACGAAACCGGTGACCTTGAAGAACCGTGCGAGGTTGAGCCGGACGCCGCCCTTGTAGATGCCGTAGCCGAGCGCGGCCGCCACCAGGAAGCCGAGCGCCGCACCGATGCCCGCGAACTCCGGCACGTCGGACGAGCGGAACAGCGCCAGCAGGAACACGACCGACTCGATGCCTTCCCGCAGCACCGCGAGCACGGCCATGCCGACCAGCGCGAGCGCGGACCCCTTGGCGAGCGCGTTGCCGACCGCACCCTCGAGCTCGTGCTTCAGGCCGCGGGAGTGCTTGCGCATCCAGAGGATCATGTACGTGACCATGCCGACCGCGATCAGGCCGATCACCGTCTCGAGGATCTCCTGGGACTGCTGGGTGAGCTCGGACGACAGCAACCACAGGCCGACCGCGATCGCGGAGCAGGCCACGATCGCGAGTAGCACGCCGGCCCAGACGTACCTGATCGCGTCTCGCCGGCCGCTCCGGTTGAGGAACGCGGCGACGATACCGACGATCAGGGCTGCCTCGAGCCCTTCGCGCAGGCCGACGACGAACGTCGTGAGCACGGGACAAACGCCCCCTTGAGAGCAGAGAAGATATGGTTAGGCTTGCCTATTTGTGTTTAGGCTTGCCTCACTGTACATCGGCGAATTCCCGGCCGGAAGACCGGTGTGAGAGCACGCGTGTAGTGCGCCGATATCGGACCTGTGCAGAATTGCCCACAATGACTGCAGCGATGATCGAGGCCACGACCAAGCGGGGACAGAAACCGGGTCCGTGCACGCTTCCAGCCGCCCTGCTGGCCACGCTCCTGACCGGCGCGCTGCTCGCCGGCTGCGGGCTGAACGTCGACGTCGACCGTACCCAGGCCGGGAGCGCGCCCAAGCCGCTGGCCGACCGCGGTCCAGCGCCGGGCACGTACAAGCAGGCGTGGAAGGTCACCGCATCCTCGGGCAAGCAGCGGGCGAGCTACCGGATCAGCGGCGGCACGCTGCTGCTCGCGACCAAGACCGGCGTGTACGCGCACGACGCCCGCACCGGCAAGCCCACCTGGCACTACAGCGAGCCCGGCCGGCAGGTGTGGAGCATCGCCGAGAGCGACGGCGCGATCGCGCTCCACACGTACCAGAACGTTCGCGAGGACGGCAGCGACCGGATCAGGGACGAGCACCTCGTCGGCCTGGACGCGGGTACGGGCGAGGAGCTGTGGGAGTCGACCAAGGACTGGAGCATCCTCGCCGACGGCAGCACGGGCTCCACCACGCCGCCGACCTGGGGTGACGCGGCCGACGGCGTCGTGGCGGTCGAGGCGGAGTCTCCGTTCGAACGGGCCGGGATCGAGGCGCGTACCGGCAAGAAGCTGTGGCAGGTCAGCGACCATGACGTGGCGGGGGCGTGCACAGACCAGCGCGGCGCCGCGGGCACGGGCCCGATCCTGGTCACGCGGCTGAGCTGCGGCCTGCCGAAAGACGTGATGGTGGCGCTGGATGCCCGCACGGGCAAGCTGCGCTGGCGGAAGGCTCTGCCGTCGCTGAACGGTCCGACCGTTCGGACGACCACCCGCGACGGCGTGACGCTGTGGGACGAGACAGACGCGACGCCGGTGCTGCTCGGACCCGACGGCAAGCAGCTGTACGCCGCGCCGGCCGGCAGCAAGTGCTCCTGCGACCTGCTGGTCACCGGCGGCCGGGCGCTGCTGAGTTACCGCGACGACAAGGCGCGCAAGGACGTGCTGGTCAGCATCGACGTTCGCAACGGCCAAGCGACCCCGATCAGCGGCTGGACGTCCACGCTGGAGGGCGCGCGGACGGTGGCAGGCGGACGGCTGTACGAGCTGACGCAGTCGGTGACCCAGGGGTTCGGCGCTTCGCTGCTGCCCTCAGGCCTGTCGGTGACCGACGTGGCCGGCGGGCGGCTGCGGTCGGTACCGCTGCCGTTCGCCGGCACCCTCTTCACCCAGGCCGAGGGGCAGGTCCTGCCGTCGAGCTGGCTCGGCGTGTCCGGTGACCGGCTCTTCCTCGCGACCCAGACTCACAATGCCCGCACCGCCGCGGATCCGGAGACCGCGCCGGTGATCACGTCGTACGCGCCGGCCGGTACGCCAGAGCCGCTGGAGCTCGGAGGGGTGCCGGCGTCCGATTGGCCCGACCCGTGCCGGCTGCTGGCCGGTCTTCCGCCGGAGACCGAGGCGAACGGGCGAATGGAGCCCGGCGAAGGCGTGACGGTCGGGAGCGTCCGGATCCCGCGGCTGACCTGTACGGCGTCCACCGACAGCAGCGCCGGGCCGATCTCGGTTCAGGTGCTGTGGGTGGCGCGTTCGGAGCGGGAGGCTGCCGGTCTGCTGAAGGGTGTGCCTCCGGTGCTGTTCGGCCGGGCGAACGTGCTGCGGGAGGGCCGCGTGATCGTCACCGTGCAGGCCGGGGACTCCACGACGATGCTCGCGGCGGCGAAGCAGACGGTGGTGCGGAACCTGCGCGCGCTCGGCTGAGCCTGGGAGCCCGCGAACTGGCGGTATAGCCGGCGTAAAGCGTTCCGAAAGCGGTGGCTCCAACAATCGTCGGCCATGACGAAGTGGCGCCTTCGCCTCCCTGGCCTGCTCGCCGCCTGTGCCGGCGTCGGCCTGCTCGTCGGCTGCGGTGTACATCCCGATGTCGAGCACGAGGTGGCCGAGATTGCTCCGGCACCGTTGCTGGACGTCGGGCCGGAGGCGGGCCGGCCCGAGCAGGTGTGGAGGGCCACGCTCCGGGCGGTGGGCTCCGAACCCTCGACGTACCGGCTGGCCGGCGGCAACCTGGTCGTCCTGACCAAGACCGGGCTCGTGGCCTACGACGCCACGACCGGCCAGGCAGCATGGTCGTACCGCGAGCCCGGCCGCCGGATCTGGGGTGCCGCCGAGACCGACGGTGCGATCGCGCTGAACACGTACAAGGGCGAGCAGAAGGACGGCAGCGAACAGGCCGGCGACAAGCACCTCGTCGGCCTCGACGCGGGCACGGGGAAGCAGCTGTGGGAGAAGTCCGAGGACTGGTTCATCACCGCCGCCGGTGACGCGCGTTCCGGCACGCCGCCCGACTGGGGCGACGCCGCTGGCGGCACCGTCGTCATCCAGCCGGACTCGCCGTCGGAACGGATCGGGCTCGACGCGCGGACCGGCGAGCAGCGCTGGCGGATCGAGGATCGGGACGTCCTCGGCGACTGTGCCAAGCCGAGACCGGAGCCGAAGCCGAGAACCGGCGAGCATGGATCGGGTCCGCTCCTGCCGGCCAGGTTCGGCTGCGGGGCGGCGGGCGGTTCGATGTCGGTGGCGTTGGACGCGGCTTCGGGCCGGCCGCGCTGGCACCGGCCCTCGCCGGGCGACGTGACGCTACGCGGCGAGATCGGGCTGTACAGCCGCTTCGACGCCCCGCCCGTGCTGATCGGCCCCGACGGCGGCGAGCTGTTCCGCGCTCCGAAGGGGAGCTCCTGCCTGTGCGAGCTCTACGCGAACGGCTCAGGGGTCGTGCTGCTCTACCAGTCGAAGGCGCACGAGGGTGGCGTGCTGGTCTCCGTGGACCCGGACACCCGAGCCGCCAAGCCACTCCAGGCCTGGACGGGCAGCGACCGCAGCGGCCTGAGCGCCGTCGCGGGCGGGCGGTTCTACGACCTGCGCAGCTCCCTGTTGCCACCCGATCCGGACCGCCTGCGGGCCGACCTGAAGCTGAGCGGGCTGGTGGTGGCCGAGCTCAGCGCGGGAAGCGTCCGCTCGGTTCCGCTGCTGCCGGCCGGGCCGCTGCGGACCGCCGCGGAGCACGACGGAGACCAGGGCAGCTGGCTCGGAGCGGGTGGCGGCCGGCTGTTCCTCGCGACCCAGCCCAGGTCCGGCTCCGACCCGTCCGGGCCTCCGGTCGTGACGTCCTTCGCCGTACGCGACCCGAAGCAGCCGGTCGAGCTCGGCGGGGTCCCGCCCGGCGCGTGGCCGGATCCGTGCCGGCTGCTGGCGGGCATCCCGGACGACCCCGCGCTGCGTACTCCGTTGCGTGCGCCGGAGGCCGAGCTCCCGCTGACGGTCGGCAGCACGAGGGTTCCCGCGACATCGTGTGCGTACGAGACCCGGGGCGACGCGGCGGAGCTGACGGTGGTCGCGCGGGTCCGGGTGCTCTGGGTGGCCGCGACCGGGCAGGAAGCAGCCGCACTGTTCGGTGAGGAGCGATCGACCCGGCACGGCGGCAACCAGGAACGTGCGGACGGATCCTCGGGCGGCCTGGTCGCCCGGGTGGGGCGCACGATCATCACGGTGCAGGCGTCCGGGGCCGGCGAGCGCCGGGACGCCGTCTACCGCAAGGTCATCGAGAATCTTCGCGCACTTGGGTGAGCGCGGGCCCGGGTTCAACCCGCGTCGTCTAGGGTCGGCCTCGTATGACAGGCATGGACGGCGTGCAGCGCACAGCGGGCACAGCGGGCACAGCGGGCACAGCGGGCACAGCAGGCGCGGCCGACCCGACGGATCCGGCCGGCGCCGCCGGTGCGCGCCGCGTCGCCGGCTACGGCGAGGGCGACCTCGAGCGCTGGGCGCCGGAACCGGTCAAGCGTTCCGGCCGTACCCCGTTCGCCCGCGACCGCGCCCGCGTGCTGCACTCCGCCGGGCTGCGCCGGCTCGCGGCCAAGACGCAGGTCGTGGGGCCGGGCAGCGACGACTTCGTACGTACCCGTCTGACCCACACGCTCGAGGTCGCGCAGGTCGGCCGCGAGATAGCCCAGGCGCTGGGCTGCGACCCCGATGTCGTCGACACCGCCTGCCTCGCGCACGACCTCGGCCATCCGCCGTTCGGGCACAACGGCGAGGACGCACTCGACCAGCTGGCCCGCTACATCGGCGGGTTCGAGGGCAACGCGCAGACGTTGCGGCTGCTCACGCGGCTCGAGGCGAAGGTCGACGGTGCCGGGCTCAACCTCACCCGGGCCAGCCTGGACGCCGCGACCAAGTACCCCTGGCAGCGCGGCGAGGGCCCGGTCGTCGCGAAGTTCGGCGTGTACGCCGACGACCTCGAGGTGTTCGGCTGGCTGCGCGCGCCGGTCGGGTCGCACGGCGTCCGCCGGTGCCTGGAGGCGCAGGTCATGGACTTCGCCGACGACGTCGCGTACTCCGTGCACGACGTCGAGGACGGTGTCGTGTCCGGCAGGATCGACCTGATGGCGCTGGCGTCGCCGGACGCGCGCACGGAGGTGTGGGAGGTCGTCCGCGACTGGTACCTGCCGGGCGTGCCGGATGCCGAGCTGGACGCGGCGTACGAGCGGCTGCGTACGTTCGGCTACTGGCCCGCCGGCGGCTACGACGGCAGCCGGGGCGCGCAGGCGGTGCTGAAGGACCTGACCAGCCAGCTGATCGGCCGCTTCTGCACGGCCGCCGAGCAGGCGACCCGGGCGGTCTACGGCGGCGGGCCGCTGACGAGGTACCAGGCCGACCTGTTCGTTCCGCCGGAGCAACGTGCCGAGATCGCGTGCCTCAAGGGAATCGCGGCGAGGTACGTCATGCGTACGCACGAACGCGAAACGCTGCAGGTCAGGCAGCGTGAGGTGGTGCACGAGCTCGGCGAGGCGCTGCTGCGTACAGCGCCCGACGGGCTGGAGCCGGCGTTCGCGCTGGACTTCGCGGCGGCGGCCGATGACTCGGCCCGGCTGCGCGTCGTCGTCGACCAGATCGCGTCGCTGACCGACGCGTCCGCTTTGGCATGGCATGCCCTGCACTGCCAGAGCGTGAGCAACTAAGGTCGGTTCCATGAGCGACCAAGCGCAGCAGACCTACGTGATCGTCGGCGCGAGCGTGGCCGGTGGCAAGGCCGCCGAGACCCTGCGGGCTGAGGGGTTCCAGGGCCGCATCGTGCTGGTGGGGGCCGAGTCGGAGCTTCCCTACGAACGGCCGCCGCTGTCGAAGGGGGTGCTCCTCGGCAACGACCAGCCGGACGTCGCGTACCTCCAGGACCAGAAGTGGTACGACGACAACAACGTCGAACTGAAGCTGGGCGCGACGGCGACCGCGCTCGACACCAAGGCCCACGAGGTCACGCTGGAGGGCGGCGAGAAGCTCGCCTACGACAAGCTGCTGATCGCGACCGGGTCGACCGTGCGCAAGCTCAACGTTCCCGGCAGCGACCTGGCCGGCGTCCACTACCTCCGCACGATGGAGCAGTCGGTGGCGCTGCGCGACTCGTTCGGCGAGGGCAAGCAGGTCATCGTGATCGGCGCCGGCTGGATCGGGCTCGAGACGGCCGCGGCCGCGCGCAAGCACGGCGCCTCGGTCACGGTGATCGAGCGGTTCCCGACGCCGCTGTTCAGCGTGCTGGGCTCCGAGCTGGGCGTCTTCTTCGCCGACCTGCACCGCGACCAGGGCGTGGAGTTCCGCTTCGGGCAGGGCATCCTCGAGCTCGAGGGCGAGGACGGCGTCATCACGTCCGTACAGACGTCTGATGGCACGCACCTGCCTGCCGACGTGGTCATCGTGGGCGTCGGCATCTCGCCCGACACTGCTCTGGCCGAGTCCGGCGGCCTGATCGTCGACGACGGCATCGTGACCGACAAGACCCTCTGCACGTCGAACGTCGACGTGTTCGCCGCTGGTGACGTGGCGCGCTGGCCGTCGGCGTTGTACGGCAAGCCGTTGCGGGTCGAGCACTGGGCCAACGCCAACGACGGTGGCGAGGCCGCGGCGAAGGCGATGCTGGGTCAGGACGTCACCTACGACCCGGTGCCGTTCTTCTTCAGCGACCAGTACGACCTCGGCATGGAGTACGGCGGGTTCGTCGAGCGTGGCGACATCGACAAGGTAGTGATCCGGGGATCGCTGGAGGATCGCGAGCTGATCGCGTTCTGGCTGCGGGACGACCAGGTGGTGGCGGGGATGAACGTCAACGTCTGGGACGTGCAGGACGACATCCAGGCGCTGATCCGTTCGGGCCGTCCGGTCGACCGCGAGAAGCTCGCCGACCCCGAGGTGCCGCTGGGCGAGGTCTACGCCGGCTAGAGGTAGCCGCTTGCCAGGCCGGCGAACGTCGACAGCTCGACCATGCTCCTGATCGTCACGCTGCGATAGCCCGTGTCGATCAGGCCGGCCCGCCGGAGCCCGGCCAGGGCTTTCTGCGTCGTCGGCTGGGCCGCGCCGACCAGCGCGGCCAGGTCGGGCTGGGTGTAGGGCTCGAGCGTGACCTTGCCGCCGCGGGCGTAGCCGTACTGCTCGGCGAGCTCGTGCAGGACGCGAGCCAGCCGCCGCGGCACCGGCTCGTTGAAGTCGATCCGGCGCCGGGTCGCCCACCGCAGCTTGGCGCCGACGCTACGGGAGACCGCCATGCCGACCTCGGGATGCGCGCGTACGAACGTACGGAAGTCGGTGTGCGAGATGACGCGGGCGTGCACGGTCTCCCTGGCGTCCGCCGTGACCGTCGCCGACCGCGGCTCACCGTCGAGGCAGGCGAGCTCGCCGACCAGTTCGCCGTACGTGCGGATCGCGAGCAGCGCGACCTTGCCGTCCTCGTTCTCCGCCGTGACCCGGACCCGTCCGGTCAGCAGGACATAGACCTGCCGGGTGCGGTCGCCTTCGCGCAGCAGCGTCTCGTCGGGCTCGTAGCAACGCTCGGCGCCGAGACTGAGCAGCTCCAACCGGCTTTCCGGGTCGAGTTGACCGAGGAAGCTGCGTGTGTGCCAGCTCTGCGTTTGTGATGTCGGCATTCTTGATGGCGGCGCCATGACGGTCTGTTCAGTTCCTTACGAGCCAGAGCCGCACCCGAGCCGTACCAGAGCCGCGCGGCCGGTACAGTGCGGACGGCGACGTGCCTTGAGTTCCGAAAGGAGTGCTGGGGCGACGGGTCCCCCCTACGCCACCCCAGCACTCTGTTTCCGCCGAGGCTGAGTGCCCCTTGCGTGCCTAGGCGGAGTCAGTGCGGCCGGCACTCACAGCATTGAGCGTCGCGGAACCGGGCCGGCGATGCCGGCGCGGTGCCACGCGGAAAGGGTCTGATCTCACAGGTACGCTCCGTTGCTACGTGGGTGCGGCTCGGGTGCTGCTGGGTGACTCTGGCGCCTACTCTGACCGGTTATCGCACGGAAGACCCCATAAAAGTATGGGATTCGGAACATGTGATTCAGAAATTTTGATTCAGAAGACGCGAGTCTCGGGACACTTCTCCACGACACACCAAACTAGTTCGTCTCAGGGCCTGGTTTGGATTGCCCGAATCCAAAAGTTTCTAGCCGAGTTGCTCCTCGCTGAGCCGCGCGAACGTCTGCAGTCCAGGCAGGTCCGCGATCTCGACCTGCCGGTAGAACGTCCGCACCAGCCGTGCGTCCCGCAGTCGCGTGAACGCGTTCTGGACGCTCGGCAGCGACGCGCTGATGAATCCCGCCCAGTCGGTCTGGGTGAACGGCGACAGCGTGATGATGCCGGTCGTGCCTGGCCGGCCGTACTGCCGGGCCAGCTCGCACAGCACCCTGGCCAGCCGTACGGTGACCGACTCCGCGAAGTCGACCCGCCGCCGGGTAGCCCATCTGAGCTTTGCGGCAACGGTCTTCGACATCGCCAGGCCCGCATCGGCGTGCGTGGCGACGAAGTCGCGGAACTGCGACTGCGCGATGATCCGAGCCTCGGCCGGCTCCTCCGGATTCGTCACGGCCGCGACCGTCGCCGACCGCGGCTCGTCGTCGAGGAACGCGAGCTCGCCGAGCAGTTCCCCTTCGATCCGGATCGCCAGCAGAGCCTCGCGTCCGTCGTCGGTGTCGGCCGTCACCCGAACCCGGCCGGAGACGAGAATGAGGACGTGCCTGCTCTCATCGCCCTTGTGCAGAAGAATCTCTTTGTCCCTGTACGTGCGAGAGGTGCCCATCCGCAACAGTGCGGAACGCGTTTCGGGCCGCAGTTGACCGAGAAAGCTGTTGGGATGCCAGGTGTCGATGCTTGACTCTGGTGGCTGAGGCACCATAGTCGTCCCCCAAGTAAGTGGTGCGCTGCCTCGTATACCAGGATACGACGGATTCGCCAATCAACTAAGGCTTTTCACGCGCAGTTTTCGGGGGGCGATATATCCGTTCTGAGCCTGGCGAAGTCGTGGAGCCCATGGGGGTCGGTGACGACGACCTGGCGGTAGAGCGTCCTGACCAGGCCAGCCTCACGAAGCTGCTGGAACGCGATCTGGACGCTGGGCAGGGACGCGCTGATGAATCTCGCCCAGTCGGATTGCGTGAACGGTTTCAGGATCAGCACGCCGGTCGGGTCCAGATGGCCATACTGCCTGGCCAGTTCGTACAGCACCCTGGCGAGGCGGACCGGCACCGGTTGGGTGAAGTCGATCCGCCTCTCGGTCGACCAGCGCAGCTTCGCGGATACGCATCTGGAGATGGCCAGACCGGCGTCGGAGTGGTTTCCGAGGAAGGCCCGGAAGGCCTGCTGCCCGATCACGTGTACGGCTCCCCGCTCACTGCCGCTCGTAACTATGCTCACCGTGGCCGATCGCGGCTGATCGTCGAGGCAGGCGAGCTCTCCGACCAGGTCGCCTTCGATCCGGATCGCGAGCAGTGCCACCCGTCCATCATTGCTGTCGGCGGTGACGCGGACCTTGCCGGACAGGAGGACGAGCACATGCCGACTGACATCGCCTTTGTGCAGAAGTGTCTCTTTGTTGTGGTACGTGCGTGTGATCCCGGTTCGAAGTAGTACCGCTCGGGTGGCGGGCGACAGCTGACCCAGAAAGCTGTTCGGATGCCAGAACTGTGGACTCGGGTTCGACGGTGTAGGCAGCATCGACGTCCCTACCAGTGCGACTCTCCGCGACTTACTTCCACGATAGCCGCGCTCCGACGACCAACTGCGTGCTCTGGGTTACACCTGCCGACCGTTCGCATGCTTGGTCGGAGGTCTGTCCTTGCCTTCCTGTCCGGATGGAATCCCCATGTACGTCATGAAAGCCGACAGCGCCGAATCGTAGGACGTGGTGAACTCATACAAATCCATGTCCTTGTGCGCCCTGACCGAGTTCTCCAGCAGCGCAAGCAGCTCCTTGGAGCGCGCCTTGCCCTCCTGGATGATTTCGTTGACGGAGTTGGCGAACTCTCCGTTCGCGTCGGCAAGCCTGCTCGCGTGGACAGCCTCGAGATCCCGGCCGACCTTGGTCAATACTTCCTGCCAGCGTGGTACCAGCTCATCCAGCAGTTCGGTCTGCCGACGGCTGAACGCGGCGTTGTTCTCCAGATTGATACGCGCGTTCATCGCCTCGGTCAGATAGTGGCGAAGTTCTTCGTCTACATCGACCTGAACCGCCACCTCGAACCGTACGTTGTCGTCATACAGCCAGCCGCCGTTCAGGTCCTCGTTCATCGCTAACTCGGCCAGCCCAGGTTCTTGTGGCGGGTACCTGCGCGCGACCGACCGGCTGATGGCCTGCACCCTCCGCAGGGCGTCCGTCTCGTACTTGCGAATACGACGGTTGAGGCCGAACCGCCAGATTCCGCTGCCAACCCACGTGCCTGTCGCGTCGACGACGAAGTCGTAGGTTTCGCCCTTGGCGGGCACGAAGAGCAGCTTTTCCAGTTCCCACATGGCTTTCGACGACCTCCGCCGAAGCAACGAGACGATCCAGGAGCGGCTCTTTTCGAAGGGGCCCGACCGTCGCCTTCTGACAAGTTCCGCGGGCATGACTACTCCTTCTCGAACTGGTGGATACGTGAATCCAGGAGGGGCGACCGGCTGGTCTGCCGCCAGCGCCGGAGATGGAAGACCAGCCGTCTGCGCAGCGCAGCACGCCCGGCGATGCCGTCGAGTACTGTCTCCATCGCTTCGTCGAGCTCGGGGTCGATGCCGATTCGGCCGACCCAAGAACCGAGGCGTCGCCACAGCACGTTTCTCATAAGCGCACTGTCCAGGCCACAGCGCCAGATCGTCGTCAGGGCCTCACGCGAGTTGGGCGTCGTGGCAGCGCGCAACAGCAGCGGCCACGCTCTGTTGGGCGACGCGGCGTTCCGCCACGCCAGCAGCGCGAAGCAGCGGGTCGACTGAACGCGCAACTGGGGGAGCTTCGACTCCGACCAGTCGGCCAGCAAGCGTAAGAGAGCCAGGTGAGCGGAAGGGGCCGCGTCCTTGGCAAGGTTGTCGATCGCGAAAGCAATCGTATGGCTGTGCGAATACCGTTTGTCCTCGGCCAGCCGGATCAAACCGGCCCAGGCGTCAGCCGGGAACAACCGGCCCAGGGTGTTCTGGTAGGCCAGCACCGCAGTGTGCTGGCTGTTGAACACGCCGCTTGAAATCCAGGTGATCAGCAACGCCCGGACGGTTGGACGAAGCGCTGGGTCGAACGCTACGACCTCGAGGGCGTCAGCCGCAGCTTGCCGGTCGATCCGGCGGTGGGAGAATGCCCATGGCCGGATGATCCTGTCGCGGAAATGGTCGAAGTCGTAGCCTGCCAGGTGTCCGATCGCCTGCGCCGCGCTGGCCCACACTCCTGCCCGATCCTTCGGTTCGCCCTCGGCCAGGTCGCACAACCAGTTCAGGAGTGGGTTGCGTAACCCCGGATAGTCGTTCCAGCACACGTCGAGGACCGCGCCGACCAGCTCGGGTGTGGCGAACCGAACGACACGCGGGCATGACTCCCAAGCCCGGACGTCCAGGATGCCGGTGCCTCCGGTGCGAAGGAACTCGAGCAGATCATCGACCCGGTAGCCGAACATCTCCTGGATGGTTGGCGCGTGCGGCGTCTCAGCCGGCAGGAGCCGGGTGAACAGACAATCCGCTGCGTACAGCACCTCGGGCTGCTGACGACCGTCGAGCACGGCGGACGCGGCGAGGTAGGTCAGCTTGCGTAGCCTGATCCTGCCCGCCGGAGCGGTGAGGTCCAGCAGGCCGCTTGTTGTGCCGTCCTCGCCCACAGCTTCCGCGTAGAGCTTCTCCCGGATCGACTGCCTCAGGATGCTCGCGGGAGCAGGCAGGATCTCCTCCACCGATCTGCCTGCCCGCAGCCCATGGACCAGGCGTTCGCCAAGTCGTCTGATCTTCTGTGGATGCGAGTTGCTGACCAGATTCTGACGTACGCGGACGTGGTCGACGAGATCGTCGGTGCAGACATCCGGCGCAGCGCGCAGGTACGCGGTCAGGATCTCCAGGGCCGGGGGCGGTACGTGCCGGAGGACATCATCGGTATGCGAACCCACGTCGTCCGGCAGATCGTCCTCGGCGATGAGGACCAGGAACGAGCCGCGGAACACGTTGCGAAGCAGCCTGAGCTGGACGGACGTCAGTGCCTGCCGTTGCTCTGTGGTGGCCAGCTCCATGATGTAGCCGTGGTGCTCCTCAGGGCTCCACGACAGCAGCCGTTCCAACGGAGACTTCGCATCGAGCTGTATATAGCTCAGTTCGTGGTCACCGTCGCAGCCGCTGTCACAATGCTTGGGCCCGACCTTGTGGAGCAGGTCGACCAGCGCGACCATCGCTGTTGCCCGCCTGCCCGTGCTTGGCGGCCCGGCCAGGACCTGCAGGTGACGCTCACGCAGGCGTGCGACGAGTTCGGCGTGGTTCGCCACCCTTAGATGGCCGGTGTGGATCTCGGCGATATCGACCGAGTCGAAACTGTTGACGGTCGGCTCACCAGGCAGTTCCGCAGACGCGCCGTTATAGATGTTCGTCTGAAAGACCCGCCCGTAGGGTCCGAGTGCGGCGGCTCCCGAGATGCCGACCTGTTCCTTGAACTCGAACGACGGATCCAGGCGGCTGAGCCGTTCGTTCCGCTGGACCTGCTCGGCTTCCCTGCGGGCGAGCGCCTCTTCGCCGTACGTCTGCTCGACGTCCTGCTCTGGGGTTGTCTGCTCGCGCGACCGGCCGTTCGCCGGCTGGTCGCTCGACCCGTTGGCCACGTCACCGGCATCAGGAGGCTGGGCGGCCTGCTCAGGGTCGGGACTGCTCTTGGGCTCCGCGGTCGTGGCCGTCACGGCGTCCGCCTTGGCCGACGTGGTTCGACGTTCCGCTGGACGGCCGTGCCGCCGGGGCCGAACGCGGCCGCTCCGGAGACCTCGACCTTGTCCTGGAAGTTGTACTGGCCACCGTACGACGGTGTGGCTTGCTCAGGAGGAACGGTAGGTAGCGGAGGCTCCGCTACCGGCTCGGGCTTCGCCGGCCCGGCGGTCGATCTTCCCTGCCTGTTTCCGGGCAGGTGGATCCACGCGGCTTCGCTGAAGTTCTTCCGCAGATTGTCGACCTGGAGCCGCCGGTACGTGCCC
Organism: Flindersiella endophytica; assembly: GCF_054779015.1. Classification (NCBI taxonomy): domain Bacteria; kingdom Bacillati; phylum Actinomycetota; class Actinomycetes; order Propionibacteriales; family Nocardioidaceae; genus Flindersiella; species Flindersiella endophytica. The sequence goes on along the minus strand of NZ_BAAGYY010000007.1, from coordinate 102,144 downwards.
GGGTCGACGCCGTACGCGCCGTCGCGTACGACTTCGTTGTAGAAGCCGTCGGACACGATCAGTGCGACGTCGGACGTCGTGGAGCTGGCGAGTGTTCGCTTGAACTCTTCGTTGTCGCAGAGCCGGGCTACGCGGATCGGTGCATTACCGGCGAAGTTCGGTCCGTTGACCACGACATCGCCCCAGTCGACCGCGAGCCGGAGGCGGATCCGGTGTCCTTCCGCCCGGCTTCGGTTGTGGACGTCGAGCGCGTTCACCAGGTGGTAGAGGAAGTTGGAGACGACCTGGTACTTCGGAATGTCGGCAGGCAACAGGGCGAGCTCACCATCGCCGGTGCCCTGGCGTATCCACTTCATCCTGCGCAGGCCGGCCCGTTCACTCGCGTCCTCCAGCACGCCGTGTAGGCCGTCCTGGAACTCGACATGCCGTAGTGGCCCACCTGGGCTGTAGTTCTCGATATCACCGAGGATCACGGTGTAGGGGAGGGGTTCGTTCCTCATGGATGCGCTCCGTGTGCGGGGGCGGACAGTTCCGCTTCACTGTGACCGCGACCAGGGCGCTTGGAATAGCTCGTACTAGGGAATCAGCCGATAAACCGTGCCGACCGACGGGCGTTCGAGGTGTCGGGGGCGGGCCGTAGACTCACTGGTCATGGCAGGCCGGATCCGTGACGAGGACATCGCGCTGGTACGCGAGCGCACTCGCATCGACGAGGTCGTCTCGCAGTACGTCACGCTGCGTCCGGCCGGTTCCGGCTCGTTGAAGGGGCTCTGCCCGTTCCACGACGAGAAGTCGCCGTCGTTCAATGTGCGGCCGCACCTCGGGCACTGTCACTGCTTCGGCTGCTCGGCCGGCGGCGACGTGATCTGGTTCCTGCAGGAGATCGAAGGCATCACGTTCATCGAGGCGGTCGAGCGGCTCGCCGAGCGGGCCGGCGTCCAGTTGCGCTACGTCGACGGTGGCGGCAAGGCCGGCCGGTCCAACCTCGAGCGCGGCCAGCGCAGCAAGCTGGTCGAGGCGCACCGCCTGGCCGCGGAGTACTACTCCGAGCAGCTCAACACCTCGCCCGAGGCCGCCAAGGGGCGCACGTTCCTGTCCGAGCGCGGCTTCGACCGGGCCGCTGCCGAGATGTTCAGCGTCGGCTACGCGCCCAGGGGGCCGTCGGCGCTGCTCAACCACCTGCGCGGCAAGGGGTTCAAGGACGAGGACCTTGTGGCCGGCGGGCTGGTCGCCGAGGGACAGCGCGGTCGCTACGACCGGTTCCGCGGGCGGCTGATCTGGCCGATCCGCGAGCTGTCCGGCGATGTCGTCGGCTTCGGCGCCAGGCGGCTCTACGACGACGACCGCGTCGAGGCGAAATACCTCAACACGCCCGAGTCGCCGATCTACCACAAGAGCCAGCTGCTCTACGGCGTCGACCTGGCCAGGCGCGAGATCGCCCGGCAGTCGCAGGCTGTGGTCGTCGAGGGCTACACCGACGTGATGGCCTGCCACTTGGCCGGCGTCCCGACCGCGGTCGCCACCTGCGGCACGGCGTTCGGCGAGGACCACGTGCGGGTGCTGCGCCGCCTGCTGCTCGACCACGACGAGTTCCGCGGCGACGTGATCTTCACCTTCGACGGCGACGAGGCCGGCCAGCGCGCCGCGCTCAAGGCGTTCGAGGGCGATCAGCAGTTCGTTTCCCAGACCTACGTCGCCGTCGAGCCCGACGGCCTCGACCCCTGTGACCTGCGGTTGTCCAAGGGCGATGCCGCTGTCCGCGACCTGATCGCGCGCCGGGTGCCGTTGTATGAGTTCGTGCTGCGCAACGTGCTGTCGCGTTACGACCTCAACCGCGCCGACGCCCGCATCGACGCGCTGCGCTCGGCGGCGCCGCTCGTGGCTGCCGTGCGCGACCGGTCCAAGGTCGGCGCCTACGCCCGCGAGCTCGCCGGCATGCTCGGCATGGACATCGAGGAAGTACGCGCCGAGGTCGGACGCGTGCTGCAGTCGGGGCAGCGGCCGGCGCAGCAGCAACAACAGGGCCGCCGCCAGCAGCAACAGCGTCCACAGGTGCCCGGCCAGCTGGCCGCGCTGCCGGCGGGCATCCCGTTGCCGCCGCCGAACGACCCGCGGCTGTCGGTCGAGCGCGAGCTGCTCAAGCTCGTCATCCAGGCTCCGGCGATGGCCGGCCCGGCGTTCGACGCGCTCGAGGACGGCGACTTCACGCACCCCGCCTACCTCGCGATACGCACCGCCGCCACAGCCTCGGGCGGCGTCGGCACCGCCCCCGGCGGCGACGGGTGGGTGTCGAAGCTGCGCGAGCACGCAGCCGACGACGCCATCCGCGGCCTGATCACGGCCCTGGCCGTCGAGCCGCTCCACTCCGTCGGTGCGACGACAGAGCGTTACGGCACCTCGCTGCTGGCCCGGATCCAGGAGCTGGCAGCCGCCAGGCGGATCAACGAGATCAAGTCGAGGCTGCAGCGGCTCAACCCCGTACAGAACGAGGACGAGCACATGCGGCTGTTCGCCGAGCTGATCGCGCTGGAGCAGCACAGGCAGGCGTTACGCAACCGCGCTGCCGGCTCGCTGGAGTAGGGCGCGCGCGTCTAGTCGATGATCTCGTCGTCGGCGTGGGCGGCGAACTGCTTGGAGCGCACTTCGGCGGCTTGTTCGTAGCGGGTGATCCGGTCCTCCCAGGCCAGGTCGACGCCGAAGGCGACCTTGGCGAAGCCCACCTGCTTGATGGCCTGCGGGAGTCGTTCGTCGCCGGGTGCGTAGATCCGTTCGCCGATCGCGATGTTGTTCGGCGGTACGAAGAACTCCTCCGGCAGCAGGCTGCGCGCGTGCACCGCCGCCCCGATCGCGACGACGACGCCTGGGCGCAGCACGGCCTCCTGCAGCACCGTGACACCCGTCGCGAGGTAGCAGCAGCGCCCGATGTTGCACCCCAGCAGCGTCGACTGCGGCCCCACGAAGACGTGGTCGCCCAGCGTCACGGCGCCTCGCAGCACCGCGTTCTCACAGACGATCGCGCTCTCGCCGACGGTCACCGTCTCGTCCTCGGCGTCCAGCACCGCGCCGTACATCACACGGGCTCGTGGCCCGACCCGTACATCCCCGACCAGCGTCGCCGTCGGGGCGACGTAAGCAGTCGAATCGATCGATGGTGAATGTCCACGATGGCGTATCAGCATGTCCAACTCCAACCAATCTGCTTGCGGAACTACGGAAATACTTCCCTGGCGTGTTGAATGGCACCTGGAGGGCGCCCGCCTGAGGAAGGACTACGGACAAGTGCCAAAGGTTGCAGGTGTCGACTCGTCGACGACGTCGTGCAAGGTCGTGGTGTGCGACGCCGACAGCGGCGAGGTGCTCGCCGAACAGACCGCGGCTCATCCCGACGGCACGGAGTGCCCACCCGAGATCTGGTGGGACGCGCTGCGGGAGGCGTCGGCCGGCCTGCTCGACGACGTGGCCGCGATCGGTGTCGCGGGCCAGCAGCACGGCATGGTCGTGCTCGACGCCGAGCAGAACGTCGTACGCCCGGCTCTGCTGTGGAACGACACCCGCTCGGCGCCGCAGGCGGCCAGTCTGATCGAATGGCTCGGCGGGCCCGCGGCATGGGCCGAGGCGGCGGGCAGCGTTCCGGTCGCCAGCATGACCGTCACCAAGCTCGCCTGGCTCGCCGAGAACGAGCCCGGCAACGCCGACCGCGTCGGCCAGGTGATGCTCCCGCACGACTACCTCACCTGGCAGCTGTGCGGCCGCCCCGAGCAGTCCGCGACCGACCGCGGTGACGCGTCCGGCACGCTCTACTGGTCGCCGGCCACGGGCGACTACCGCACCGACCTGCTCGAGCTGGCGTTCGGCCGCGTGCCGAAGCTGCCGCGCGTGCTCGGACCTGCGGACGCCGCCGGCGAGACCGAGGACGGCATCCTGGTCTCGGCCGGTACGGGCGACAACATGGGCGCCGCGCTCGGGCTCGGCCTCGTACCCGGTGACGTCGTGGTCTCGCTCGGTACCAGCGGCACGGTGTTCGCCGTCCACGACAAGCCGTCGGCCGACGCGTCCGGCTACGTCGCGGGGTTCGCCGACGCCACCGGCAAGTACCTCCCGCTGGTCTGCACGCTCAACGCCGCCCGCGTGCTGAGCTCGACCGCCGAGATGCTCGGCGCGGCGATCTCGGAGTTCAGCCGGCTCGCGCTGGCCGCCGAACCCGGCGCCGGCGGGCTGGTGCTGCTGCCGTACCTCGACGGCGAGCGCACGCCCAACCTCCCCGACGCCGCCGGATCGCTGCACAACCTCCGCCGCGACGCGATGACGCCGCACAACCTCGCCCGTGCCGCGGTCGAAGGCATGCTGTGTGGTCTGGCCGACGGACTCGATGCCCTTCGTGCGCAGGGAATTGTCGTCAACCGCGTCTTGCTGATTGGCGGCGCCGCGAAGTCGGCCGCCGTCCAGGCCGCGGCGCCGACGGTGTTCGGCGCGCCGGTCACCGTGCCTCCGGCGGCGCAGTACGTCGCGCTCGGCGCGGCCCGGCAGGCGGCGTGGGCACTGCGCGGAGCCGCCGAGCCGCCGCAGTGGAGCCTTGGCACCAGCGTCGTACGCGACGACATCGACGAGGCGGCCGGCACCCGGATCCGCGCGGCCTACGCGGAGGCCAGGAAGTCCCTGCACGGTTGACGGCAGCACCGCGTTCGGTTACCCCGCGCGGCGGATCTCGAACGAGTAGCAGCCGACGCTGATCGTCCGGGAGTGCACGAACTCCACGTTCGGGTCGCTCAGCAGCTCCGCCGCGATCGCCATCCGGTCGTCCTCCGGCCGCGTCACGACGCCGTCGAGGAGTTCACCGTCGGCGGCATACGAACGCAGCACCTGCGGGTGTTCCCGCCACGCCGGCGGGAACAGCCCGTCGGGCGTGTAGCCGTCACAGGGGCCGACGTGCACGAAGATCGGGCCGTACTCGCCGTACGGCAGCGTGCGGTCGGTGAACGCGTCCGGGCGTACCGGCGCGTAGGAGATCAGCGCGATCTCGTCCTCGGGCGTGGATCTGCGCAGGCAGCAGCGCACCGGCCGGCCCGGCCCGCCGGGGATCACCGTCAGCGGGTTGCCGAGCTCGTCCTTGCCGCGCTCACGAAGCTCGCGAAGCGTGTCCTGGGAAACGGGAACGATCTGAAGAGCAGTCATGCCTTCACCCTGTCCGCTGCCGGACTGCCGTGCTGGCGGGTATCAGACATGGCGTTGGGTACAGTCGGCGCACGTGACAGTTGACAGCCTGCGGGCGATGGCGTTCAACATCTGGCGCAGCGGGACGCTCGACGGCGCTCCGGGCGGCGGCGAGAACCTCGAGCAGCTGATCGGCTTCCTGCGCGCGCAGGACCCCGACATCCTGTTCATGGTCGAGACGTACGGCTCCGGCGGCCAGATCGTCGGCGGGCTGAACGACGGTGCGGCCAGGCCCTACACCGGCGTGCAGCTCACCCGCGAGCCCGACACCGTGCCGGGTACCGACAACCTGTGGCTGTTCACCCGGCTCGATATCGAGCAGGTCTACCCCGCCGAACGAAGCGGCGAGCTGACGTCGTTCAACTTCGGCGGCGTCAGGCTGCGCCTGCCGAGTGGCCGGACGTTGCACGCGTTCACGGTCTGGCTGCACTGGCTCGGCAACGCGTTCACCACGACCAGCCAGACCGTCGCCGAGCTGCAGAACGGGCGGCCGCGCACGCTGAGCAACGAGCAGATCCTCGCGACCGAGGCCGAGCACCGGCTGGCGCAGGCCCGGACACTGCTCAGCGAGATCCTGCCGGGCTACCTCGGCACCGACACGACGTCACCCGTCCTGCTCGGCGGCGACCTCAACACGCAGTCACACCTGGACTGGAGTGCGGAGTTCGCGAACGCGCCGGGCCACGCCGGCCTCGTCCTCGACTGGCCGGTGACCAAGACGTTCACCGAGGCCGGCTTCGTCGACACGTTCCGCGCCGCCCACCCCGACGCCGGCGCCGAACCGGGGCGGACGTGGAGCCCGCTGGAGGGCTTCGGTCCCGCGCCGGGCCGGATCGACTACATCCTGGCGAGGGGATCGGGCATCGAGGTGGCCGGCTCCCGCGCGCTGACCGAACGCCTGCCCGAGCACCAGGCGACGCCGCTCGGCAAGGAGTGGGCGTTCTACTCCGACCACGGCGCCGTCGTCACCGACCTGCGCTTCGGCTGAGCATCGCGAACGGCCGCGCCGCGTGCAGCTCAACCGCCGTTCCGGCAGCCGATCGTCCGGAATGCGGTCTAGCGTGCGCGGCATGTCCGATCCCACGTTGCCCGCCGCCGACCCGGAGCTGATCACCGCCACGGCCGCGCAGATCCAGACCGCGCTCACCCCACTCACCGACGCGGACTGGTCCACGCCCGCCCGGGACCTGGAGTGGACCTGCCGGGAGACCGCGGTCCACCTCGGCGACTCTCTCTTCGCCCAGGCCGCCCAGCTCGTCGCGGGACCCCTGCACGACTGGGTGCCGGCCGAGGCCCGGATCGATCCCGAGGCCGCGCCGGACCAGGTGCTGCGGATGGTCGACGCGTGCGCCGGCCTGCTGAGGGCCGCGGCCGCGGACGCCGACTCGGAGCTCAGGGCCTGGCATCCGTGCGGCACGGCGGACCGGTCCGGCTGGATCGCGATGGGCATCACCGAAGGGCTCGTGCACACCTGGGACATCACGGCCGCCCTGGGCAGCGACTGGCGGCCGCCGGCCGACCTCGCGGCCCCGGCGATCGCCCGGCTGTTCCCGGACGCCCCGGCCGGAGCGCCGACCGACGTCCTGCTGTGGTGCGCCGGCCGGATCGCACTGCCGGACCGGCCTCGGCAGAGTCCCGGCTGGAGGTGGCACTCATCCGTACCGGGCGAGGCCACAGAGGCCGCGCGGGTCGCGGCGACGGGTTAGCCTGGCAGCCGCCGCTCGGCTCGAGCACGCCGTCCTCGTAAACCCAGCCTTGCCCCACAGGCTGTCGCATTCGACGGCGGCCGCCGTGAACAGCCAGGCGGCGGAGCCGGCCGTCGGACGCCTGCCGCAGGCGGTAGCCCACGCGACCGGCCCGCAGCTTCATGCCGTAGTCGAACCGGACGCCGGAGCCGCCGGCGAACCCACGGCCGTCACGGCCGCCGCAAGCGACACAGCCGCGCAGCTCAGTGCCCCAGTGCTCTTGTGGCAGAGCGACCGGCGGATTACCACGTTGCAATATTTACTGTGCGGCTCCGCCGCGTGGTCGTCCGTCCGGATACGGACGGTCGGAGTAGGACGTGAACGCTCCCACCCCCGATAGGTTTGCCCGAGACTGGGCAATGGACTGAAGGACCCAATAGCAGAGGGCGAGAGAGGCGATCGCGCGTCGATGAACGATTACACACCCACCAAGGACGACAAGTTCTCTTTCGGCCTGTGGACCGTTGGATGGCAGGGTGTCGACGTGTTCGGCACCGCCGTCCGTCCACCGCTGGACCCGGCATACGGCGTACACAAGCTCGCTGAGATCGGCGCCTACGGCGTCACGTTCCACGACAACGACGTGTTCCCGTTCGAGGCGTCCGCCGCCGAGCGCGACCAGCACGTCAACTCCTTCAAGAAGGCGCTGGACGAGACCGGCCTGATCGTCCCGATGGCGACCACGAACCTGTTCGGTCACCCCATCTTCAAGGACGGCGGCTTCACCGCCAACGACCGCGCGGTGCGCCGGTACGCCATCCGCAAGGTCATGGACAACCTCGACCTGGCGGCCGAGCTGGGCGCGAAGACCTACGTCTGCTGGGGCGGCCGCGAGGGCGCCGAGTCGGGCGGCGCCAAGGACATCCAGCTGGCGCTGGAACGGATGCGCGAAGCGTTCAACATCCTCGGCGACTACGTGGCCGACCGCGGCTACGACATCCGGTTCGCGATCGAGCCGAAGCCGAACGAGCCGCGCGGCGACATCCTGCTGCCTACCATCGGCCACGCTCTTGCGTTCATCGAAACGCTTGAACGCAAGGACCGGGTCGGCCTCAACCCCGAGGTCGGGCACGAGGAGATGGCCGGCGTCAACTTCTCGCACGGCATCGCGCAGGCACTGTGGCACGGCAAGCTGTTCCACGTCGACCTGAACGGCCAGCACGGCCCGCGCTTCGACCAGGACCTGCGCTTCGGCGCCGGCAACCTGCGCGGCGCGTTCTGGGCGGTCGACACCCTCGAGCGTGGTGGCTACGACGGGCCGCGGCACTTCGACTTCAAGCCGCCGCGTACCGAGGACATGGAAGGCGTCTGGGAGTCCGCGCGCGGCTGCATCCGCAACTACCTCATCCTCAAGGCGAAGGCCGCGGCGTTCCGCGCCGACCCGGAGGTCCAGGAGGCGCTGCGAGTGTCGAAGCTCGACGAGCTCGCGCAGCCCACGCTTGCCGAGGGCGAGACGTACGAAACGTTGCGCGCCGAGACCACCGACATCGACACGCTGGCCGAGCGCGGCATGGCGTTCGAGCGCCTCGACCAGCTGGCCATGGATCACCTGCTCGGAGTAAGGAGCTGAAGTAGTGAGTGACAAGCCAACCCTTGGCGTAGGGATGGTGGGCTACGCCTTCATGGGCCAGGCCCACTCGCAGGCGTGGCGCACGGTGAACTCCGCGTTCGACCTGCCCTACTCGATCGACATGGCCGCGATCGCAGGGCGCAGCGAGGACAAGGTGTCGGCGGCGGCGGACAAGTTCGGCTGGCGCTCGTACGAAACCGACTGGAAGCGACTGGTCGACCGCGACGACATCGGGCTGGTCGACGTCTGCAGCCCTGGCGGCAACCACGCAGAGGTCGCGATCGCCGCGCTGTCGGCCGGCAAGCACGTGCTGTGCGAGAAGCCGCTGGCCAACACCGTCGAGGAGGCCCGGCAGATGGTCGCCGCGGCCGAGGCGGCGGCCGGCCAGGGCGTGAAGTCGATGGTGGGCTTCAACTACCGCCGCGTGCCCGCGGCGGCGTTCGCCCGCAAGCTCGTCCAGGACGGCAGGCTCGGCGCGATCCGGCACATCCGCGCGGTCTACCTGCAGGACTGGATCACCGACCCGGAGTTCCCGCTGGTGTGGCGCCTGAAGAAGGACGAGGCAGGCTCCGGCGCGCTCGGCGACATCGGCTCGCACATCGTCGACCTGACGCAGTTCATCACCGGGCAGCACATCACCGGCGTGAGCGCGCTGACCGAGACGTTCATCAAGGAGCGTCCGCTGGTCGCGTCCACCGAGGGCCTGCGTGGCACCGGCTCCACCGAGCGCGGCGAGGTCACTGTCGACGACGCGGCGCTGTTCCTGGCCCGGCTGTCGGGCGGCACGATCGCGACGTACGAGGCCAGCCGGTTCGCGCTCGGGCGCAAGAACGGCCTGCGCATCGAGCTCAACGGTGAGAAGGGCTCGCTGGTCTTCGACCTGGAGCGGCTGAACGAGCTCGAGCTCTACCTCGCCGACGAGGACAACACGGTCCAGGGCTTCCGGCGGGTCCTGATCACCGAGGCCGAGCACCCGTACCTCTCGGCGTGGTGGCCGGCCGGGCACATCATCGGCTGGGAGCACAGCTTCACCCACGAGGCGTTCGATCTGGTGACCGCGATCGGCGAGGGCACCGACCCGGCGCCGAGCTTCGCCGACGGCCTGCAGGTGCAGCTGGTGCTTTCCGCCGTCGAGCGCAGTGCGGAAGCCGGCTCCGGCTGGACCGCCGTCGAATCCTGAGCGTGAGCGTAGGTAAGGAGAGAAGCAGAATGCCGCGTCCCGTCACGTTGTTCACCGGCCAGTGGGCCGACCTGCCGTTCGAGGAGATGTGCCGGCTGGCGTCCGAGTGGGGCTACGACGGCCTCGAGATCGCCTGCTGGGGCGATCACTTCGAGGTCGACAAGGCGCTTTCGGACGACAGCTACATCGACCGTAAGAAGGAAACGCTCGCCAAGTACAACCTCAACGTCTGGGCGATCTCCAACCACCTGGTCGGCCAGGCCGTGTGCGACGACCCGATCGACGCTCGCCACAAGGGCATCCTGCCGGCCCGGATCTGGGGCGACGGTGAGCCCGAGGGCGTACGCCAGCGCGCTGCCGAGGAAATCAAGAACACCGCCCGCGCCGCGGCGAAGTTGGGCGTGAACACGGTGATCGGTTTCACCGGATCCGCGATCTGGAAGTACGTCGCGATGTTCCCGCCGGCTTCGGAAGAACTCGTGGATGCCGGATATGAGGATTTCGCGAATCGCTGGAATCCGATCATCGACGTGTTCGACGAAGTTGGTGTTCGCTTCGCGCACGAAGTTCACCCGAGCGAGATCGCGTACGACTACTGGACGACGGTCCGCACGCTCGAGGCGATCGGGCACCGGCCGGGATTCGGTCTCAACTGGGACCCGAGCCACTTCGTGTGGCAGGACCTCGACCCGGTCGGGTTCCTGTTCGACTTCAAGGACCGGATCTACCACGTCGACTGCAAGGACGCCAAGCGCCGCATCGGCAACGGCCGCAACGGCCGCCTGTCGTCGCACCTGCCGTGGGGCGACCTGCGCAGGGGCTGGGACTTCATCTCCACCGGCCGCGGCGACGTGCCGTGGGAGGACTGCTTCCGCGCGCTCAACGCGATCGGGTACGACGGCCCGATCTCGATCGAGTGGGAGGACGCCGGCATGGACCGCCTGATGGGCGCGCCGGAGTCGCTCTCGATCGTGCGCGCGCTTTGCGAGATCACTCCACCGGCCGCGAGTTTCGACGCCGCGTTTAGCTCAGAGTAGTCTTTTTACGTTCCCGATTACTCTGGGAAAGCAATTGCGGTAAGAGCGCCTTCTGCCTTGTGGTTGAAGGCGCTCTTGCTATTCCGGCAGCGCGCACTTATAGCAGATACGGACATTCCGCAGTTGGTTCCGGCAGGATGTTTCCAAGATCGGACGACCTTTTCGAAACCGACCCCACGGAGATGTCACTGCGGGCAAACTGGATCTCGCCAACCGTTCCCTGGCGGGAGGAGACGCGCCGTGGCGGTCTTCGCGTTGGGGACGGCGGCTCTTGGAGCCGGCGTCCCATCACCCCGGAGTACGCAAGCAGTCGTCGTCGAAGGCGACTTTAGGCCCCAGGGGGAGGCCGCCCCAGACATCAGCATCCCAGCAGCACGTACGGCCGAGACCGGGGCCGACGTCCCACTGGGGGACGTGCAGCCCGAAGACGTACATACCGATGCCGATGTGCCAAAGCTGGACGAGGTCAGCGAACGTGCGCCCGACCTCGTTCGCCAATATCTACGTGAGATCGGGCGAGTGCCCCTGCTGACGGCGGCAGAGGAGGTGGAGCTGGCCCGCCGCATCGAAGCGGGGTTGTTCGCGGAACGACAGTTGGCCGGCGACGCTTTCGACTGCCGGGTCGAGGCCACTCGTTCGGAGCTCGAAGCCCTGATCGCCCAAGGCGCCGAAGCCAAGCGCCGGCTGATCGAGGCCAACCTGCGACTGGTCGTCTCGGTCGCGAAACGCTGTACCGGCCGAGGACTGCCCTTGCTGGACCTGATCCAGGAAGGCAACCTCGGGCTGATCCGGGCCGTGGAGAAGTTCGACTACGCCCGGGGCTACAAGTTCTCGACGTACGCCACCTGGTGGATCCGGCAGGCGATCTCGCGGGCACTGGCCGACCAGTCCCGTTCGATCCGGGTGCCGGTGCACGTCGTGGACGCGATCAACCGCGTGCTGCGCACCCAGCGGCAGCTGTTCCAGGACCTCGGGCGCGACCCGTCCACCGAGGAGGTGGCGGCGTTGGTGGGTCTGGAGCCGGAACGGGTGAGCGAGTTGATCAAGCTGGCCCGCGAGCCGGTCTCGCTGCACACGCCGATCGGAGAGATGGAAGCCTCCGAACTCGGCGACGTGATCGAGGATCTGGACGCGGTGGCACCGCTCGAAGCGGTGGCATCGACGCTGATGAAGTCGCATATCGACAGTGCCCTTGCGCAGCTCGGGGAGCGTGAGAGGTACGTTGTACAGATGCGATATGGCCTGACCGATGGTCAGATCCATACACTGGAAGAAGTGGGTCGGCGATTTGGCGTCACGCGCGAGCGGGTTCGCCAGATCGAGGCCAAGACACTCGCGAAGCTGCGGGGCGGTACATTCGCTCCTGCGCTACGTGAGTACCTCGCTTGATCGCGAGGCTCGGTAGACCCTCCCACTTCCCCACAGGGTTGGGGTTGTGCAACGTCGCACACGGCCTGAGAAGCCCAGCCTCGTGGGGGAGTGGGAGATACCGTTTACGTCGTGCTCTCCAGACTGAGTTCTCACCGGCTCCCACGCTCGGTTCGCGAGCGGCTTTCGCTCGTTCGTCACGAACGCGTACTCGTCTCGTCACCTGACGTGCACGGCCGCTGGATCGTCGCGACCGACCGTGCTCTGCATGTGCCTGAGGGTGACACTTCTTCCGCTTCCGCTTCTGCTTCGTATGAGCGGATCCCGTGGGAACAGGTCGAGCGCGGTGAGTGGGATCACGAGGCCGACATCCTGCGGCTCACGCGGCTGGCGCCGTTCGGTGAGCCTTCGGATGTGCGGGTGCTGCGACTGGAGCACTCCGAGCGCCTGCTGCGGCTGATCCGCGAGCGGGTGACGGCGAGCGTGATCATCTCCCAGCACGTGCCACTGGTGGGCTCTCGTGGCGTACGCGTGGTTGCGCGGCGCCCACCGGGTACCGCGGAGGAGCTCACCTGGTCCATGCTCTTCGACGAGGGCGTCGACCCGTCCGACCCCGCGGTGCTGTCCGCGGCCGAACAGGCCTTGGCGGCCGTGCGGGGTGAGGTCGAGCTGTGACCTTCCCTTCCCGAGCCCGCCAGCCGTTGGCGGCTCTCACGGGCCTCCTCGTGCTCGCGTCGGTCCTGGTCGCCGGCTGCACCCCCGACCTCGACAGCGACGACCTGCCGACAACGCCCCCTCGTGCGACGACGTCACCGTCTCCCGAGCCGAGCCCTTCGGCCGCCGCCGGCGACTCCGCATGTTCGACGAGCGGGGGTGGGAGCGCGTCAAGCAAGATCAACTATCTCCAGCCCGGTCGCACCCCACGTTCGGGCACCGACCTCTCAGCCGCCGGTGGTCTCGCCGCGCCCGCGGGGGCGGCGAGCGGCGCTACCGCCATCCCTCAATCGCCAGCCGCCGGCTCCGCAACGATGACCGGCGCCCCCGCCCGCCCCACGGCGGCACGCGTGGCCCCCACTGCTTCGGCTGCCAGCCCTGCCGCTGCGCCTTCGGCTGTTGCCTCAGCCATCGCAGCGGGCACGGCCGACCTGGCTGTCGCTGCTGACTTGGCCAGCGCCGCGGCTTCTGCCGTCGCCTCGGCCTCCGCTGCTGCTTTGGCTGCCACTTCGGCTATTGCTGCGGGCGCTGCTGCCGCCAGCCCGGGTGCCGCTGCCGCTTCGGCCTCCGCCGCTGCTGCTAACCCGGCCGCTGCTACTCGCCCGGCCACCTCAGCCTCTGCCGCCGCAGCAGCTGCTGCTGCATCAGCCACTGCTGCTGGCACCGGTGTGGGGGCGGAGCGGGCGCCGGTGCGGGCGCCGGTGCGGGCGCTGCCGTGGAAGGACCGGCCGGTTGTCAAGCTCTGCTTCGACGTACCCGCTGACCGCCAGCTCGTCACCGGCCATGAGAGTGTCACGTTCCGGCCCGACGCCCGTACGTGCGAGCTGGTGTTCCGGGCGTGGCCCAACAAGCCCGAGACCGCCGCGTCCGGCAATCGGCTCGATGTGGGGCAGGTGACCGTCGACGGGAAGGCGGCGACGCCGCGGATCGAGGCGGGTGGGGCGCCGGAGGGGGAGCCCGGCACGCTGGTGCGCGTACCACTCGCCACCTGCGCGAAGGCCGGCCAGAAGCTCTCGATCGAGCTCGACTTCGCGCTGCGGCTCGGCGCCGACACGCCCGAGCGCGTCGGCTACTCGACGGGCGACCTCACCGCCTGGCTCGCCACCGCGTACCCCCTGCTCGCCTGGGAACGCGGCCACGGCTGGGCCACGGATCCCGCCGTCGACCTGCTCGGCGAGACCGTGACCAGCGAGGAGTTCCAGCTGGCCGAGTTGCGCGTGATCGCGCCGAGCGCGGACACGGTGTTCGGCACCGGCAAGTCGCTCGGCGAGCAGCCCGGCCCGAAGGCGGGCACGACCGAGCACCGCTTCTCCGCGCCCGCCGTCCGCGACGTCACTGTGTCCGTCGGCCGGTTCAAGGTCGAGGAACGCACGATCGGCACCACCCGCCTGCACGTCGCCGCCCGGGCCGACGCCCGCTTCCCGGCTTCGGTCTGGGCCGACGAGACCGAACGAGCGGTGACCAGGCTGGCTGCCCGCTTCGGCCCGTTCCCGTACGACGATCTCTGGATCACGGTCGTGCCGGACATCGGCAGCGGCATCGAGTTCCCCGGCGCGATCCAGTTCGGCGACGTCGACCCGAAGCAGTTCGCCGAGCTGGTGCCGCACGAGGTCGCGCACATGTGGTTCTACGGTCTGGTGGGCAACAACCAGGCGCGCGACCCGTGGCTCGACGAGTCGTTCGCGGAGTACGCCGAGGTGCTGGTCAACGGCACCGACACCGCGCGCCTGTCGTTCCTCGCACCGCCGCCGGTACGCGACCGGGTGGGCGAGTCGATGGAGTGGTACGCCGAGGCTTCGCACCGGGCGCTGTACGGCCCGGGCGTCTACCGCCAGGGCGCGGCGATGCTGCTGAAGGCGCGGCAGGCGGTCGGCCCCGCCAAGTGGGACCAGCTGATCCGCGCGTACATCGACGCCAACGCCCACCGGATCGTCGACGACGAGGACGTTCGCAAGGCGTTCGCGAGCGAGCCGGAGGCGCTGTCGATCCTGCGGGAGTACGGCGCGTTCGCGAACTGACCCGGGTCCGTACGGCCTCGCGCGGGGTCCTGCTACCCTTGTCGCCGGTTCAGTTGATCCGCCGATCCCGCGTAGCTCAATTGGCAGAGCGTCCGGCTGTTAACCGGCAGGTTACTGGTTCGAGTCCAGTCGCGGGAGCGCACTGATACGGCCGCACCGATCCCTTCTGGGGTTGGGGCGGCCGTTTTCTTCTTCTTCCGGATCAGCCCTTGGCGTCCAGCAGGATCCAGATGTCGGGAGTGAGGTCGGGCCTGCCGGGTACTGGCCGCGCCTCCTCTTCCCAGTCGTTGCCTGCGACGGCCGTCGCCACCCGGCGCCAGAACTTCGCGGCACCCGCGTTCTCCTCCTGGAACGGGATCGCCCACCGGCCCGGATGCCGCTCGAACATGCTGAGCGCGACCTGGTGCCCTACGCCCTGCCGGCGTACCGAGCGGACGACGAAGAACTCGCCGATCACCATCCGGTCCTCTTGGGTCAGCCCGCGGATGAGTACGAAGCCGATCGGCCGCTCCTTCTCGTCTCGCGCGAGATAGGCGCGCCGGTCCGGGCTGTCGAAAAACAGTGGCAACCTGCCGACGCCGAACGTACCGTCGGGCTGCAGCGGCGTGCCGCGGAACTCCGACAGGTCGTGGCAGTAGAACTCCCACAGCCGCTCGATCACGGAATGATTGTCGGGAGCCACGGTGTGCAGCGAGACATTCGGGAACATCCAGGCATGATGGCAGGGAAAATGGAGCTTCGGGTACTCACACCTGACGACTGGGCCGACTGGCGCACCCTCAGGCTGGTCGCACTCGCCGACGCGCCGTACGCGTTCGGCGGCAAGCTGGCCGACTGGCAAGGCGACGGCGACCGCGAAGACCGCTGGCGTGGGCGGCTCAGCATGGCCGGCTCCCACAACCTCCTGGTGTTCGTGGACGGCAAGCCCGTGGGCATGGCGAGCGGCGCGCCGGGTGAGTCCGAGGGGGTCGCCGAACTCCTGTCGATGTACGTCGACCGCTCCGCCCGCGGCCTCGGCGTAGCAGACCTGCTGATCCGCGAAGTAGAACGCTGGGCCCGCGAAACCGGAGCCACGGCGCTCGAGCTGGCCGTGGCCGAGGGCAACGAGCCTGCGATCGCCCTCTACCACCGCCACGGCTTCACCGATGCCGGCCATGGCGCCCAGCAAATGCCCGACGGCCGCCCGGAGTTCGTACTGTCCAAGCCCTTGACCGCACCCCAGCCAGAAACCCTCCGATCGACGGCGACGACGACGGAGACCCAGCCCCAGAGCTGAGCGAGCACTGGGGCAGGTGCCAGCTGAGCGGGCGCTGCCGAACCGTCACAACCGGCAGCGCCTGCGCAGTACCAGCCCTTCTGCGTGCCAGACAATGCGCCGCAAAGGTCACACGAGGTACGGCTCGAAGTGGTCAGCGACAAGCCCGGCTACACCGGCGGCGTCGAGCGATCCATCGACCGAGATCACGCGAATTCCGAGCGAGCGCGCGGACTCCACCGCCTGCTCACCGACCAACCGGTCGCGCGCGATCCGGTTGCGCTGTCCGCGTTCGGGATCGCTCAAGCCGGGAGCTCCGAGCGCGCCTGCCCGGTCCAGCGTGCGTTCCTGATGCCGCTGGAACTCCTCCGTCGGCACCATCACGACCATCCGGCGCGGCGAGTCGACCAGGGGAGCGACGACTTCGGGCCGCAGCCCCCACCCCTCGGCGAGGATCGGGCGCCCGGACTGCAGCGCGCGCAGGTCGTCCAGGATCCATTCGAACGCCTGCGGGAAGTGCTCGGTGATCAGCTCGTCGGCCATCTCCTCAGGCGTACGCGTGACCCACATCCACTCGAAGTCGGGGTCGGCGAACGGCTCGCCTGCCCGGGCGCGCTTCTCGACCCACCGTGCATAGTGCGAACGGGCGTTGTGGTAATCATGATGGTAGGCGGTAATACCGCATTTCTCGGCCAGCACATTCGCGACCGTCGATTTACCGGCCCATTGCGCACCTCCAATCCAGAGCGTGTTGCGAATAGTGGCGAACGGATCCCACGCGGCAGTCGTCATGGCACGAAATTGTCCGAGCCAAAAAACGCAAATACAAGTCTTGTATTCGCCGCGGCCGATGACTTAACTTGAATATGAGGGCAGGGTTTATCCGAGCAACGGCCGCACCTCCTGCCCGAGGAAGTGGATGAAACCCTCGAGGTCGGGCTCGTCCTCCGTCGGCTGGATCGTGACCGTTGTGGCTCCGAAGCCCGCGAGCCGCCGGATCATCCCGGCGATCGCCTCCGCGTCACCGGCGACACCCGCGCCCGGACCCGGCGTGCCGCCCCACTTCGGAATCTCCGTGTCGACCCGTTCCTGCGCACCCGCACCCGTCGCAGCGATCTGGCCGGCCAGGATCTCGTGCGGCGTGGAGCCCAGTCGTGAGCGGACGCCCTTGACCACCTCGCTGGCCTCGCGAACGCCTTCCTCGTTGAAGGCAGCCAGCAGCGTGCCGTCGGCGAGCTCAGCCGACAAGGCCAGCGTCTTCGGCCCCTGCCCGCCGCTCAGCAAAGGGGGAGGCGACGCCGGCGGCCAGTCGAGCTGCACCTCGTCGAGCTTGACGTAGCGACCCTGCACGGAGACCTTCTCGCCGGCCAGCAGCCGACGCAACGCCGTGAAGTATTCGCGCAGCAACGTCATCGGCGACTCGGCCCGGCCGCCGACCTGCGCCATCCACGACTGCACGCCGTGTCCGATCCCCGTGGCGAGGCGCTCGGGGAAGATCCGGTCGAGCGTGGCGATCTCCATCGCGGTGAGGCTCACCGCGCGCAACGGTGCCGGCAGCAGCCCGATCCCGACCCGGATCCGCGACGTCACCGACAGCGCGACCGCCGCCGCCGCGACCCCGCTCTCCTTGAAACAGTCCTCCCACACCCACAACTCGTCGAGGCCGCTCTCCTCGACAGCGCGGGCGATCGCGGGCAGGCGTTCAGGAGCCAAGGTCGGCACGAACGGGACACCGAGCCGGGGAATCACTACGTCTGTCATGGCGACCATCCTTGCGTAGCCCACCGACAGCCCCGCCGGACCGGCGTGGCGGCCTGGTCGAAGCGCTTCGCAACGCCACGGATCGCGTCGCAGCCGGCGGCTGCCACGCTGGCGAATCCCCTTCCACAGCAGGAGATCACGCAGGCCGAGCAACCCCAGCCCAGCTCCGCGAACGAGCTAGATCCGCAACGGCAGCCTGGCCAGCGGCTCGACCAGCTCCCGCTCCTCATACGACAGGTGCGACAGCAACGTGTCGGTCAGCAGGTCGACCGCGTGCCGCAGCTCCGCGAGCCCGTCCGGCTTGCTGACGACGCCGACCAGCGCCGCGTCGACCCGTTCCAGTACGTCGGCGATCACGTGATGCTCCTCCTCGAGCCGCGCGACGACCGGCGCGAGCAGCGGGTCGTTGCGCCGCAGCTGCGGGAACAGCATCCTGTCCTCTGCGGTGTGGTGCATCGTGACCAGCCGGCAGTAGCTCTCGCAGTACGCCCCGAGCGTCCAGTTGTTCTGCCGCATCGTCATCGTGTTGATCATCGAACGAGCGCTGCCGACGTCCAGCGAGCCGTCCATGACCTGTTGTACGAGGTCGCGGATCTGGGTCAGCTCCTGACGCAGGTGGTCGTGGATGCCGATCAGCTGCCGGCTCGACGCCCGCCCGGCCTCGGTGTAGACCGTCGACGGGTCGAACTCCGGCCCGGCCGGGCGCTCCGACTCGTCCCAGAGCCGCGTGGTCGTGAGCCGCTGCCCGTCGTCCGGCGTCGGCTGGACGCCCAGGCCGTTGTCGTCGGCGGGCTCGGCCGCGGGCTCCGTCAGTACGACAGGAGACGCGCCCGCCGCGCCACCGTCGCCGCCACCACTGCCACCACCGATCGAGCGCTCCTGCGCGACCAGCTCGCGTACGCCAGGCGCGACCTCCTCGGCGAACATCGCGAGCTCGCGCTCACCGCCAAGCGGTGCCATCATCAGGAACCCGCTGATGCCCTCGGTCAGCGCCAGCTCGGCCAGCTGCTCGACCCAGATCTTCGGCGGGCCTTCCAGGAACGCCCGCCCGTCACCGTCGAATCGTCCGACGATGTTGTAGAGCCTGCGTACGTCGGCAGCCGACCGCCCGGCCGCCTCGGCGCCCTCGTCGATCCGCTGGTTCATCGCGCCGAGCTCCTCCGGCGCCGCGTACGGACTGCTGGGCAGCCACCCGTCGGCCAACCGACCGGTGAGCGACAGCATGCGCGGCTTGTATGAACCGACCCAGATCCCGATCGGGTGCACCGGAAACGGCCCCGGTCGAGCGCCGCCGAGCTGATAGTGCGAGCCCGAGAACCGCACGCCGCGCCCCGGCGTCCACAGCGAGCGAATCACCGCGATCGCCTCCTCGAGCGCCTCGACCGACTCGGCCGGGCTGCGCCGCGGCCCGCCCATCGACGCGATCGCGTCGGCGAAGCCTCCCGCGCCGAGGCCCAGCTCGACCCGCCCACCGCTCAGGATGTCGAGGCTGGCGGCACTGCGAGCCAGCACGGCCGGCGGCCGCAGCGGCAGGTTGGCGACGTTGGGTAGCACAGTGACGCGGTTCGTACGCGCGGCGATGACGGAGAGCAACGTCCAGGTGTCGAGGAACCCGGGCTGGTAGGGGTGGTCCTGAACGCTGACCAGGTCGAGGCCGAGCGCCTCGGTCTGCTCGGCCATCCGGAGTACGGCGTCGGGTTGATCGGCGTCCGGCGTGACGAAGGAGCCGAACAAGAGGTCGTGGCCATAGTCGGGCATGTAGACAGTATGCCATCCAGATGATCTGTCGCACAGAAGATATCGATCACCGCAGATCTGGACTAGACTGTGTGCATGACAGCGCCAGTCAAACCGTCGAACCAACCGTTCCTCGAGGACGACCTCGGCTGGTCGCTCGGCGTGCTGTTCCGGGCCTACGTCAAGGCCTCGGCAGCTGCGACCGCCGACATTCCGGGCGGGCATCGCGGCTACCAAGTGCTCGCGTCGGCATGCCGCGGACTGCAGGGCAGCCAGTCGGCGCTGGCGCAGCAACTCGGCATTGACCGCACTGTGATGACGTACCTTCTCGACGATCTGGAAGGCGCCGGCCTCGTCGAGCGCCGGCCCGATCCGACCGATCGGCGCAATCGTCAGATCTTGCCGACCGATGTGGGACACGAGTTGCTCGACACGCTCGAACGACGACTCGGTGCGATCGAAACTCACGTGCTGGCGGCCCTGTCCGAACCCGAGCGGGAAACGCTCAGATCCCTTCTGGCACAGGTCGCCGGACACGTCAATGCCGCCGATCCCGTAGGCAGTGCATGTGAGGTGGTCGAAGACTTGCAAGGGTGATCCGAGACCGATAGTCACCAATGTGCGACGGACTGGGTAGCCTCATGCCACACTTGGTCCACACTTTGGTCGACGATGACGTTCGAGGTCAGGAGGTGAAGGCTGTGGGAAATCCGGACCTCAAGGCTGTGAAGTTCGCGGTTCTGGTCGATGTTGGCTACTTGTACGCAGCGGCGGGAGAAGTGCTGTTCGGTGCGAAGGAGCGCAAGGAGTACCGCGTATCGGCTGACGAACTGATCCAGGGATTGCTCAAACATGCTGAGGAAAGCCTGTCCGGTGAGCTGTTGCGGGTCTATTGGTACGACGCTGCCCGTGACCGGGTGCCGACCGTCGACCAGCGGGTGATCGCGGCTCTCAGCATGGTGAAGGTTCGCCTCGGCAACCTCAACGCGCAGGGTCAGCAGAAGGGCGTCGATGCCCAGATCCGCAGCGACCTGGAGGCGTTGGCCCGAAACCACGCCGTGACCGATGCTGTGCTGCTGGCCGGAGACGAAGACATGGTCTCGGCAGTGGAGGCGGCGCAGGCCTACGGCGTCCGGATGCACCTGTGGGGCGTCGAACCCTCTTACGGCAGTAACCAGGCTGAACGTTTGGTGTGGGAGTCCGACACCGTTGAAGTACTACCAGCTGATTTCCTGAGGCCATACTTCCGGCGTGCACCGCATCCGATTCCCGTGCCCGCGACCGTGGTCGCGCAGGCACCGCCCACGCCGTCGCAGGTGTTCGCAGGGCGCACGCCGCATTCCAAACCCCTGCACGCCAAACCGGTCGGGAGCGGAACCACCAAGCTCGGCCCCAGCAAGCCAACCGTCGAAGAGGTCGGCGAGCACGTCGCACAGAAGTGGATCCTCACGCGCGGCCGCGACAACATCCGCGACCTGCTGCCCGGGCCGATCCTGCCGGCGGTGATCGACGTCGAGCTGCTGGTCGAGGCGGAGAAGGAGCTCGGCCACTCATTGCGGCCCTATCCCGAGGCGCGTGTGTGGTTGCGCGACGGCTTCTGGGCGCGGGTCTACCGCGAGTTCAACCTGACGGTCGGAAAGTCCAGCAAATAAGGGCTTTCCGCGCCTTGGCTCTACGTTCGTACGAACGTAGAGCAGAACAGCTCGGCGAGGTGCTCGGCGTACTTCGCGCGTGACCAGCCGCGTTCGACCACCAGCGACTCGGTGAGCTCGAACGCCATCAGCGCGCACAACATGTCGGTGGCCGTGGTGACCGTCCAGAACGGCGCCAGCACGCCTTCGTCGTCGAGCCGTCGCATCAGTCGCCGGGTGGTCGTCCGCCAGTTACGCTGGATGGTGCGCCACATCCGCGCGGCCAGCTCGTCGGTGTGCCGTGCGCGTTCGATCCCACGCGACACCGCGAGCGCGCTGATGTGGAACCTTGACATGTGATGCGCGAACTCCCGCAGCGCCGCCACGGCGTCGGGCGCGTCCCAGACCTGCCGCGCCGATCCCGCGAGGTCCTCCTGTTCGCCGATGTGGTTGAAGACCGCCACCAGCAGATCCGTACGCGAAGTGAAGTGCAGGTAGATCGCACGGCGTGAGACGCCGGCACGTTCGGCGACCGCGGCCATCGTGACCGACTCGAAGCCCTGCTCTTCGATGAGTGTGCGGGCGGTGGCGAGGAGTGAGTCGGCGGTGCGCCTGCTACGCGCGTTCTGCGGCTCTGCGATCTGGGTCATCTGGTTCCCGGCTGTCGGTTTGGCGTCAACTACACATCGAGTGTACTTTAACAACTGCACATGGCGTGAAGTTCAAGGGAGGCGTGCGTGTCGGATCAGCCGGACGAGGTGAAGAACCGCTGGTGGCTGGTGGCAGCCGTCGGTATCGCCGTTTTCATGGCCGTACTCGACACCACGATCGTGGGCGTGGCGCTGCCGGTCATCGGTCGTGACTTCGACAGGCCGCCGAGCGTCACCGAGTGGATCGTTCTGGGTTACTCCCTGCCGATGATCGCGCTCCTGTTGCCGACCGGGCGCTGGCTCGACACGGTTGGGCGCCGGCCCGCTCTGGCATTCGGTGCCGCTGGTTTCGCGCTGGCTTCCGCAGCGGCGGGTGCCGCGCAGAGCGCGGAGTGGCTGATCGCGGCGCGGGTTGTCCAAGGTGGCTTCGGATCCGTGTTGTTCGCGGTCGGACCCGCGATCGCGGCGACGGCCGTACGTCCCGAGGTGCGCGGCCGGGCGATGGGAATCATCGGCACGATCGGGCCGTTGGGCGGCATCACGGGGCCGGCGCTCGGCGGCGTTCTCGTCGACACGATCGGGTGGCCGTGGGTGTTCTACGTCAACATCCCGGCCAGCATCGCGGTCATCGCGATCGGCTTCGCGCAGCTGCCGGTCGGTCGCGGGCTGCGGCTGCCGGACCGTTCCTGGCTTGGCGAAGCGGCCGTGCTGGCCGCCGCGGCGTTCGCGTTGATGCTCGGGCTCTCACTCGGCAGTCATCAGCCGATGTGGCTCCTGCTGGTGCTGGTTTCCCTTCCGTTGTTGATGATCTGGCGCCGCCTGCCGGCGAGCCAGGCGGTTCGCGGGCTCTTCCGTACGCCTGGGATCGCGCGACCACACCTGGCATTGCTGGCCAACGCGGCCGCGATCAGCGGAACGATGTTCATCGCACCGTTCTTTCTGCAGCAGGAGCTGCACATCTCGGCAACCCGGACCGGCCTTACGCTGTTGGCGTTTCCGATCGCGATCGGCGTGGTGGGAATCGGCGGCGGAATGCTCGCCGACCGGTGGGGCGCACGCCGTAGCGCTGTGCTGGGCGCTTCGCTGGTGATTTTCGCGCTGGCGTTGCTGGTCCCGCTGGGCCATTCGTGGTCTCCGGCCGACCTGATGTGGCGGCTGGCGATCGCCGGTGTGGGTGCCGGCTTGTTCAACTCCGCGAACATGACACTGGCGATGTCCCTTGCTCCACAGGCCCAACTGGGAACGACGGGGGCGTCGACAAGTGCGGCCCGACAGCTGGGGCTGGGCGTCGGGCCGGCGCTGGCGACGGTCGCCTGGGCGCTCGGCTCGTACTCCGTGGGCGGCATGCGAGGGGCGATCGCGCTGACGACCGTGGCGAGCGCGTTGTGCCTGGCGTCGCTGGTGGCGCCGTCCGTACGCCTTACAAACCGAAAGGATCCTGCGGTTCTAGCTGACTGAGCTCGCCTGAAACCAGGCCCCAGTGCTCGAGGCGGATGCCGCTCGGGCGCAGGACGGGTCTGGCCGAAAGCGCCGAGACGGAAGCGAACGGCATGTCCTCGTGGGGATACGCGTCGGCGACGTTGTTGATGAGCTGCGACAGCACACAACGGAAACCTGCGGCATGCCCGACGACCAGGACGACGGGCGGCGGGTCGCCGTATCCGTAACCGGGCGTCCTACCAGGCGCCGCGGCAGCGTCGAGAAGCGCGGCGCGCAGGCGTTGGAGGAGGCTGCGGAAGTTCTCGCCCTCCGGGAACCGCCTGGACGCCTCGCCTGCGGACCAACGGCGTTGGATCTCGGTGTAGGCGTCCCACGCGCGCTGGTCCGAACGCCCGTCGAGGATGCCGACGTCGATGTCGCGCAACCGCTCGTCTCGTACGACGGCAAGGCCGAGGCCGGTGGCGAGTACGGTCGCGGTCTGCTCGGCGGGCAGCTGTGGCGAGCAGACGATCTCATGATGGAACGGCTGGCCGAGGTGGCGGAGCGCCGTGGTCAGCGCGTCGGCCTGGGCGCGGCCCTGCTCGGTGAGTGGCGGGTCGCAGGACTTGAACGAGAACTGCCGGGCGAGGTTCGCCTCGCTCTCGCCGTGCCTGATGTACAGGACCTGCACCGAGTTGGCTGCCGGCATCCGCCCCACCTCCCACGTACTGCGTTTGTGACTACGGTGAAGTCTTCCGTACTTCAGAGGAGGTGGCCGACGAATGTCCGGATGTCGTCAGCCAGGCTTTGGGTGCCTCGAGCGCGGCGAAGTGTCTGAGATCGGCCCAGTCGTGGAACTTCTCGGCGATCCAGGCCAGCCGGCCGGCGGGGGAGTCGGCTGCAGGACGGCATAACCGGACATATCCCTGAACGCCTCGGCGAGGCGGTCGAGGTGGTCGAGCGGGGCGCCGCATTCCCAGGGGGTGTTGGGGATCTGGTCGGGCCAGCGGGTGGCGGACAGGCGGGCGTCGAGGTCGTCAAGCTGAGCTTGCGGGATTCCGATGTGGAACGGCTGCATGACTTTCTCCGTCCTCAGTAGGGCTCGGCGCCGGAGAGCACAACGAGCTCGCGCGGCTGGGTCCGGATGATTTCTGGCGTCCCGTCCAGCCGTACGACGTAGCCGATTGGCGGGCCGGTTCGCTCCCAGCAAACGTTGACGATCGTCCCCATCCGCCGGTCGTCGACCAGGCATACCCGGGTGCCGGGCGCATGCCCGTCGTCAGCGATCGTGAGTAGCGCGTCGAGTATCTGCCGGGCGCCGGCCAGGCCCGGGGTGGCGGTGCCGGCGTTGGCATTCGTCTCGGCGTGGAGCCGGGCGGCCCGGTCGAGGGCGAAGCACACGCTGTCGAGAGCAGTCTCCTCCCCGAGCTCGGCCGCCCAGGCCAGGTCGCCGGCCGAGGGAACGAGGCCGGGCTGCGCGGTGGCGGCCGCTGCGTAGAGTCGCGTGAGCGCCTCGACCCGATGCTCGCCATGATAGAGCCCCCCAACGCCGGTCCCGGGCTCCCCACGCGTAGGCGGAAACCGCGCGGCGAGGTGCTGCGCCCGCCCGTCCGGCAGCCGCGCGCCGATCCGCGTCTCCCGTACCCGCTGCTCATGCGGTTGCCGATGCCTGCTCGCGACCGCTTGCCTGCGATACGTATCGGAAGTGACCGGATAAACCGTGCGGCCTTGATCGCCGGGTATCCCGCCCAGCTCCACCCTCCGCGCGGCGACGGAGTAGGGAATGTCGTACCGCTCGCTCAACCGCCGAATAGCCCGCTTCCGCGCGCGACTGTTACTCATCGTGTTGGTCCTCCGGCAGGGCCCACGCCACCCGTGCCTTTACCGAGGAACGGACACGGAAATCTGGAGTCTCGCGCTGAGTTCGGAGCCTCTTGGCCTCACCGCGCGTCCAGCGTGGGTGGTTCGCGCAGGGCTCAGGCAGGCGCACTACCTGCGGCCGAGCCTAGCGCACCGCCGCGCCACCCTGGGAGACCTCCTGAACCGGAGCGAGCGTTCGGTTAAGCTCTGATCCGCACATCATGCTCGGGGCGGTAGCTCAGCTGGTTAGAGCAGGGGACTCATAATCCCTTGGTCGCGGGTTCGAGTCCCGCCCGCCCTACCGCAAAGAGTGAGCCGTCCACCTGCTCAAATGCCCAGGTGAGCGGCTGTTTTGCTACCTACTCCTCGTCCGACTGTGTACGGCTGTTACCGGACGTGTCCGGCTGTCTGTTCCCAATGCGTTCCCACGACCAGCGGTCGCTCGTGGCGGCACCAGAGAGCCACTTTCGCAGCGTCGTACTGGCTCACGAGCACTTGGCGTGGATCTTGAACGGCACGGCCATACGTGGCCGGTCTGCTCGGCAACATGCTCAGGGTAGAAGTTGGTCAAGCGGACCAACCGAGCCAAAGGGGATGCGGTGGTGCAAGGCATGTGAAGCCTCTGCCAGTGCCGTTGCGCGATCAGCCTGAGCGGCGGAAGAACTCGGCGGCACTACTTCCCTTAGGTACGTCCGTCGTCCTCTCCCGAAGAATCCTCTCCGGCGGGCTCGTCCTTGCGAACCGTTCGCAAACGCAATAGTTGCTCCCTGCCTGCGCCGGTTAGTCGCCAGTACGTATTTTGATCGCTTACTGGTCGGCGACGTTCGCTTTGCTCAATGACGCCTAGTGCCAGGAGCTGAACCAAGACGTCATGAAATGAATCCACTGTTACATCGACATCTGTCACGGATCCAATATATTCGGCATATGTCGGATCACTCTGAGCGAGCTTTTGGCCGAGCGCGGAGAGTTGGGCGAATAGCCCATCCTCATCTGCTTCATCGATCATCATGGGAGCGAGTGCAGCGATGATCTGATTCCATGTCGTATTATAGTCGGCCAAGCCGCGCTCCCTGCTACTTCTAGCGTAGGGTCCACCCTTTTCGACAATGGCTGTTGGATAGTACTCAACCTCGACTCTCATTTTGTATACATCGTTGCCCTGTGCGAGTCCTTCGATATCTTGGATGTGTTTTTGGTGTTGAACTGACTCCAGTTCTGCAACTAGCTCCGCCACTCGCGCCCGCAATTCGGCGAGTTCGCGCTCAACCTCTGGCGTGAGGAGATTGTCTGCTCTAACCCAGCCTACCGTCGGATGTGTCTTCCTAATCTGGATGAGGCTCTTGGCAACTTGACCGCCGAGGCTTTGAGGGGTGTCCCAGTACTTCACCATTCTCTGTGCCACTTTCTCGCGGAACGAATCTAGCCGACGCCTCAGGGTGTCATTCAGGTCGGTTTTGCCTGAGGGGATATCCTCAGGAGTCTTGTGCAGAAATGCCATCACTGGTTTGTGTTGGCTGACGGCGTAGTCAAACTCCATCTCCGTATAGCTAATATCCTGCTCCGGGTCGACGCTTCCGTAGCGCCCGCCGACTATGATAAGATAATAGTCGCAATCGTCGATTACTCTCTTAATTAGAGTCCAGCGATCGTCGTCTGAAGCTGGAAAAAGCTCCATCCCCGAAGGGATGCAATCTGCTTCGAGGAGTGTCTGGATGACCTCTTGTCGTTCCTCTTGGAGGTCGATATACGTCGAACTAATAAATGCCTGCTCACGCTTCTCAATCGTCATGCTTCGGGATTCTAAGCCATGTCAATTGAGGTTGCGTGGCCCGGGCGGGCACATTCATTTGCGTACAAACACCGCAGTACGGCAGGGAGCATCTCAATCTTCGTGTATCGCCGGTCGCTGTGAACGTCGTGCCTCGTCCCATGGTCTCCCTGGTCACGGGTTCGAGCCCTGCCGGACTGCCGCCAAGAAGAAGCCGCCCACCTGCTAAAACGCCAGGTGAGCGGCTGTCTTGCGGTTGCTGCCGGGCTATCCGAGTGTCTTGGGTCCCTATAGGTTTCGTGCTCGTTTGGGACGCAAGGCGGCCCCGATGCGGCGTTTGGCGGCTTCGTACTGGCCCACGAGGCACTTGGCGTAGATCTTGAACAGGACGGCCACGCTGTGGCCTGCCCACTCGGCAACCTGCGTTGGATCGACCCCGGCATTGAGCCAGGTCGACACGCAGCCGTGCCGTAGGTCGTAGGTACGCTTGGCGAGCGGGGAGCGGTACTCGTGCGACGACAGCGCTTCGCTGCGGGCCTTGTCCCATGCCCGCCGGTAGGTGATGGTCGGTAGATCGTCGCCGCGTACTCCCCAGAACAGGCGTTTGCCGGGTCCGTTCGTGCCGAAGTTCGCTATGTGAGCGCGGACCAGTCGAGTCAAGGGCGGCGGCGCCGGCACGGTTCGAGTCGCACCCTTCGGCCGGTGCTTGAGCCCACGCTCTTCTCGCTGCGCGCCAGTGTCGGTCCAGGCGCCTCCGACATCCGGCCCGGCTGTCCGGATCTGAAGCTCTCCCCAGTCGTCGTCTTCGACGTATGGGTGCCAGCTCTGCGTCTCGGCGTCCCACGTACGCCACTCCTGAGCGTCTTCGTTCCACTCGACCGCTGGCAACGTGAAGTCGTCTTCGCTGACCAGGATTGCCTCTTCAGGTCGAAGCGCTGCGTAGTACATCAGCCCGAAGAGCGCCTTGAGGCGCGGTCCGCTCGGCCTCTGCACCCCTACTGCCTCAAGGAGGGCTTCTGCCTGGCCGGGGTTGACCACGCACCGTCGGTCCACTTCTTGGGCCTCCTTCGGGGCGTTCCACTTGAGATCCTTGAGCGGGTTCTTCGGCAGCACTTTTAGCTCCATGGCGTACTCGAACGCGTTGTAGAGGATGGCTCGGTTGCGTGAGACCGTGCTTGCCGCGTTGCGCTTTCCGTCGAGCCTTGTGGTCGCGGTATCCAGCAGGACGCGGACGGCGGCCACGTCGCCGAGCGTCGACATCGGCTTGCTGTTCCGGGCCGCCCACTTCAACACCGTTGCCGACCTGTCGGGGCACGACACTCGGCGCTTGGTGTTGAAGCCCCAGTCAAGCAAAGCCTTGCGGATGTCTACCGCAGCAGGCGCACCGCGCGTACTGGAGATCATGGCGGGTGTCGCCGCAACGAGAGCACGGGCGATGTCACGGCGGTATCCGGCGGATGCGTCCTTCCATTTCATGTCGACGAACGCGCACGCGAAGGCGTACCAGCTCATGTCGTTCTCTGTGCGCGCCCAGGAGACTGGTAGGCCCGGTCAGCGTGCTGAATGCCTCGCCGCTCCTCGCAGCAACCAGCAGCGACGACCGGAAGCTGTCGGCCTGCGCGTCGAGCTTGAACGTCTCGCGAAACCGCTTGCCGTCGACATCCCACAGGACGCGGTGAGACGTGACTTTGCCTTTGGCGTTGCGTCGTTTCTCGATGGCGTGGATGCGGACGTCGTAGGTTGTCTGGCTCATCAGGCGGCCCTCCCGTGTGTTTCGTCTTCGAGGCTTTCGAGCCACCTGGTGAGGTCGGAGGGGCGGAACTTGATCTGGCCGTTGGGGAGTTTGACGCGGCGGGGTGCGCGGCCTTTGGCCTGCCAGTCGTTGTAGCTGGAGCGGGCAATGCCCAGCATGTCGAGGAGTTCGGCGAGGGTGATCAGTTTCTCCTTGGTAGACATCGTTGGTACCTCCCTGGTCGTGATCGGGGTGCTGTGTCACGGCGTCGTGCTTGGCGGCTGTACGCCGTTAGGGGGTTGCAGCTCAGGGCTGGTCTGACAGGTCGGGATGGGTCTGCCAGGTCGGCGCACGGCTCCTGGTCGGACTGGCTCTGATCCAGCCGTGTTCTTCGAGCACGGTCAGCGCGGGGTCGAGGTCGGCGGCTTTGGGGAACCGGCGGTGGTTGGCGCGGTGGGCGTCGCGGCGGGTGAAGGTGGCAGGGCGGGTGCGTTTGAGCCAGTCCAGGAGGGCGCGGGCGGCGTCGAGGTCGGGGTCTACTCCCATGGCGTCGAACGCGGCCAGCGCGTGCGCGGTGAAGTAGTCGCCGAGCTTGGCGGCGGCATGGATGGTGTCGGCGCCGATCGGGTTGCGCCAGGCGTTGCGCACGTCGGTGGCCAGGTGGAGCAGACCGGCCACGCGGGCGACGGCGCCGTCGTACTTGCCTGCCCAGTCGGCGATGTGGGCCAGGTCCCCAGCACCGGGCCTGAGCCGCTGCTCGGTGCGGCGACGGTGCTCGGTGAACACTTCGCCAGCCTCGGGGGTGAGGGTGAGCCGTGCGGGGTCGTCCCAGCCGGCCATGGTGAGCGTGAGGTCTTGGACGTTGCGCAGGTACCGTTCAGCGACCTCGGCCGGGATCGGGTCGGGCTCGACGTTGCGGTAGCCGACGTTGGAGGGCGGCAGGCTGTAGAGAATGCGGCCGAGCAGACCCTTGCCTCGGAAGCCGGGCATACCAGCGATGTCAGCGATGATCTGAGGCTGGACGGCCAGACCCAACGTGAGGGCGGCGTTGTCGATGCGTTCGTGGCGGCCGCGCCTATCCACGATCAGGGTGTCTCCGGCGTGGTCCTTGAGGAACAGATCCAGGTTGGCCACGCCGGAGTATCGGCCGGCCAGGATCGCGAAAATGCCACCCTCAGCGGACAGGACGGCGATACGTCCGCCCTGTTCGGCCATGATGGTTGCGGCCTGCTCCGGCGTCACGTCGTCGGCCAGGAGCCGGGGCTTGGCGGGGATCTCGATGGAGTCGACGGCCAGCGCCGCGCTGTGCGCTTCGGCCATCGCCTCGGGCGTTGCGCCACCGG
Source organism: Flindersiella endophytica (assembly GCF_054779015.1). Lineage (NCBI taxonomy): Bacteria > Bacillati > Actinomycetota > Actinomycetes > Propionibacteriales > Nocardioidaceae > Flindersiella > Flindersiella endophytica. Next base: position 72,142 of record NZ_BAAGYY010000007.1, on the reverse strand, counting down.
ACCGCCCACCGATGAGCCCGAGACCGAGCGACCAGGCCAGCCCGACCAGCCGGAACAGACGCGCCTGTGGCAGACCATCGCTGAGGAGACCGGGGAGGTCAAGTCGTATCCGAGCTACCGAGCGATGAAGGCCGACCTCGGATCGGAACCAGGTAAGCACTTGCACCATCTCGTCGAGCAATCGCAGACAGACCCGAAGCGATCCGGCTTCCCCATCGAGCGCGTCAATTCGACAGATAACGTCACGCGGATTCCGGACGTGACACACCACCAGGTCACGGCGCATTACAACCGCAAGCCTCTTGGTGCGGATCGCATCCGGCGGGACCTGATGGACGGCAATCCCTGGGAGTACCAATACGAGTACGGCGCGAGCGTACTCGATAGCATCATGGAGAAGCAGCAAAGGAGTGCCGACGATGAGCCACGATCTTGACGCGGACCGAGCGGCATTCCGGCATCACGTCGCCGAGTCCGACAGGTACGCCGAGGCAGCCGACGCCGACTCTGCGAACGCGGAGACTGACAAGCTCGCCGCGCTCGCCGAGCACTGGGAGCAACAGGGCCGCGCAGTCGAGTTTCTTACGCCATTGCTCGCGCCCACTGAGCTACGCCCAGTCCGGTTCAACGCGGCGTCCTGGCTCTTGTATCGCGGGCACCCGGACGTCGCTGTGCCGGTCCTTGAGGAGCTGCGCGCCGGCCGAGGGCTGGAAGGCGTCGACGCCGGTTTGCTACTGGACGACTGGCGCGCCGGCCATAGCGCGCGAGGCGAGGCGTAGGAACGGCGCAACCTGTCGGGCTGCGGTGACAGTGGTGACAGTGGCGGCGGACTGGTGCGAATCCGCTGGTCGTACCCGGTTGCCGCATGTCACCTGCTTCGTTGACACCTGTTGACAGCGGTGACAACTCTGCCTAAGTGTCACCACTGTCAACGACCGTCAACGAGAGTGGTGACAGCCCCTAAGCGGATCAATGACGGTCCTGACCTGCGAAAACAGTCCCTCTCGGGGCTCGGATTGCGGAAGTGTCACCACTGTCACCACATCCAACCGCCAGTGCCTATGCGGCTTCTGGTTGCCGTTCGGATCCGACGGCAGCGTTGATCGGCTCAAAGGAGGGCGGGGTACCACCACGGGGCCTCTTGGCCCGGGCAGGCTGGGTACGCGCGACTATGGTCTGCGGTAAGCGTAGTTAGCGTGCTGGTAAGCCAGTAATAGCGCGTGTATGCGACGTCACAGACGCCGCGTTTCCGCACTTTTTTCGCTTCGAAGCGAGCTATCCGGCGCGGATATTCGGTTAGGGTTACGAGCGTTCCGTTAGTCTCTGAGAGCACATAATTCGTGGACTGCAATCCATTCGTCAGAACTAGCTGTTCGGGAGGAACCCACGGGCGCGCATCTATGGCAGTCATCGCTAGCACAATCCCCGCAACGCCCGCTGCCCGCCGTCTGAGGTAGTCCATGCGCATCCGCCGCGCCGCGTCTTCTTCTGGGGTGGGGCCGAACAAGTTTCCTGATTTTTTCCACCGTTTCCATGGGGAGGAGAATAGATAAGCAATAATCGCGGTAAGAATAAGCGTAAGAAGCTGCACTATTTGAGCGGATATGATCCCAACAGATCCAAAGAACGTCAGCCCAAATATCTGACTTATGGTGGCCCAGCCCCGATCCTTCACGCGTACGTAAATGCGGATGAGGATGAGGATTGCGATGGCCAGCGTCATGCCTGGAATCACCGGGACTACGGTTCCAACCGCAACATTTCCGGCGCCACTTGCCTGCAGCACGCCCCAGGCAGTGTCCGATCTGAAGGCTGACACAGCCATGATGCGCGATCCTATGAAGATGAGAGAGGCGAACCCGATGAGTAAGCCTATGTGCTGTCGCCACTGACCGAGCCACTGCTCGGCCTCCTCTTCGTGCAGGAGGAACCTGCCCCCGCGAGTACTGTTGCTCATCCGTCGCAAACCGTCGTCTGGCGGGGGAGAACGTCTGCTTGCGGATCGATCCTCGGGCATTCCCAGCCCGTGCGGTGCGCCACACATACCTCCTCGACATTGCGACCAAGCAGCACAATATCCAGGCGGTAGTGGGTGCCTCGTGGTTACACATCCATGCCAAGGTAGTGATGCGGCTTGACGACGCGATGACTACTTGCCAGGATCAAGACGGGAGTCTTACGAGGGAGCCTATTCCCAATCGGTTCCCAAACTGGTGCAGTCTGGCCGAAGACATCGCGTTGACCTGCTAGAACGCCAGGGGAGTCACCTGGTCTCATAATCCCTTGGTCGCGGGTTCGAGTCCCGCCCGCCCTACCCGCTCTGACCAGGGCAAACAGGTCGTGAGGTGCCCGGCGGGCGCGGAGCGTGGTATCAAACGTGGTGCGAATACATCTGTTTATCTCTCTGCGTGCCACCAACGAGCGATCTCCCGTCGGCGTCGTGATGGTGGCGGAGCGTACGGTTCTGGTCTCGTAACGGTTAGCCGTTGTAGTCCTTCTCGATCTGTTTCACGCCCAAATGGTGAGCCTCGAGCCAGGTGGCTCGGAACTGCTGGTGCACCCTCGCAACGTCGGGATCGATCCCGTCTCCCTCCCAGAACACAGTCAGGTCGCGGAGCGCGACGGCATACTCCAGCATCTTCAGGGGCACAGTCGGCACTTTCTCACGGCGCAGCTGCGTCCTTAGGACGACGCGTCCGTAGCGGACGGCTTCGAGCAGGATTGCGCCACCGGAGTCATAGTGTGCGAACGGTGAACCTGAGCTGCCATCGATCTGGTCGGCGTTCCGGAGGACGTCCAGGACGAGCGTCATCGGCTTCATCGCGGCGGGCTGTAGTAGGGCGATGCTGGCTTCGAGTTGCACCTCGGCCAACCGGAGTGGCTCACGCAGGACGTTCGCAACCGGACTGTCCCAGTCGTGTGCTTCTCGGCTGGTCATGTACCGCAAGCCGACGTCAGCGTAGACCGCGATCGCTTCAAGGCACCGCTTGGCGGCCTCGTCGGCTTGGGTCTCTGCCAACTCAGCACGCTTCATCCGCTTGAACACTAGATGCTTGGCGACCTCGGTGAACACGTCAGCGAGCGGCTTCGCCGCTAACCCGCCGGCGAAGCTCAGTATCAGCCAGATGGCGTCCATGGCTATTAGCGTCGCAGAATGCCAGGCCGGCTGCACGATCAGCTGACGCTCTTCCGTCCCGTCGATGCTCATGCACGGGCGAGTGGGGTACTCGGAGACGTAACCGTCCGAGCGGTTGGGACGTCCTGTCAGGCGCGTTGATTGATGGACTCGCGATGCGTCAGGAACCACCAAAACCAGCAGTTCACCGGAGGAGATGACGATGGATACCGGTAGGGAGCCTACGCAGGACGACGAGATCAAACACGTGTTCGTGTCGTACGTGCACGAGGACCGTGATTTGGTCGACAAGCTATGCGAGGTGCTGACCCACGCAGGAATTCCTTACTGGCGGGATCGTACGTCGCTCGCGCCTGGTGATGCATGGAAGGCCAAGATCCGGGAGGCCATTCGGTCTGGCTCACTGGTCTTTCTCGCGTGCTTCTCAGACAACTCCCGTGCTCGTGAGAAGTCATACATGAACGAGGAGTTGACGCTTGCCGTCGAGGAGTATCGCCAGATGCCACCAGGGCGTACCTGGCTAATTCCCGTCCGGTTCGACACTGGTGAGCCTCCTGATTGGGATCTCGGTGCAGGGCGTACCCTCCGCGACCTGAACTACGTCGACCTATTCGGCGACATGTACGCCCCCCACGCTGCGTCGCTAGCGACTACGATTCATCGGCTAATGGGTGAAAAGCGGCCAAATCCGGCAACTGCCCTAGCTGCCGTTGAACAGGCTGTCGAAGCGGAGCGGGCGGTGCTCGTCAAACGCCTGACTAAGGACATGCTCCTGGAGCCAACGCGGGGAATCGAACTGGAGGACCTTGTCGGCCAGGAGGTTAAACGGATCCTTGGCGCGATGAACGATCCTGAGCGGTTCCCCACCGCAATCCCGCCGGGGACCGGTGAACAGCAGATCGCCGCACTGGTCGGCATGGCACAACAATACTGGGCCCTGGTTGAGCCGTTCTGCCACACCCTTCATGTCGCCGCCCGCTCGGGGAGGCCTGACTCGTTTGCACCGTGGGTCTCGGGGCTGAAGGCCCTTATCAATGCCGCAAACAAGGTTCAGGGCGGAAACACGGCCGCGCTTGCCCTCCGGCACCTGCCCGCAGTGCTCGCAGTCATGACCGCGGGCCTCACGTGCACTGCCGCCGGTCGCTGGGAAAACCTCAAGACCCTAGTCATCGACCCGAGCATCGTCTCGCGGAACGACGGCCAAACCCTGCGACTAGTCGAGGCCACCGATCCCTACAAACCCTTCGACGTCGGCGACTGGGTGCCGAACGTGTTAGCTCGCACTGCCCGCAACAACGAGGATGCCGTGACCGCGCTCTCGTACTTCACCCAGCGGCAGCAGGGCAAGTTCCACACGCCAGTCGCGGAATGGCTTCATGCGGTCCTTAGGCCTGTGTTTACGGATCAGATCCCCGACGGAGATGAGTATGACATCGAGTTCGACAGAGCCGAGGTGATGCTCGGGCTGCTTTCCCAAGACAGCGCCAACGTCCGATACGCCGATTCAGAGCATCAATGGCTCATGCGGTCAAGGTGGTTCGGCCGATCGACGTACAGAGCGGCGAATTACGGCCCTAACCAAGTTACCTACTTCGACAACGAGTACAGATCGGCGGGAGCGATGTGGGCACCCCTCCGCGCTGGCCTCTTTGGAAGCGACGAGGCCCGGGCACGCAGGGCGTTGGACGCCTATTCGGAGGACTTTGACAAGCTTTCCAAAATCCGCGGCTAGGATCTCGAAACTGTAGTCGGCGAGGAGTCCTACCAGTCATACATGGCTGGATGAGCCTTTGACGGTCGTTCGTCGGCCGCGGGAGGTGACGACGAGGCCGAGGTCCACTAACGCCGCGACGGCGCGATGCGCCGTGCTCCGTACAACGCCGTACTGGGCTGCTAGGTCCTTCTCGGTGGGTAGTGGGTCGCCCGGGCGCAGGATCCCTGCTGCGATCGCTCCTTGCAGGTCGCGGGCGATCTGTTGGTACGGCCCGGTTGGCTCCAGTGCGGCTTGTGTGTCAATGGTGTCGGACTCGGTTGTTGCGTTGCCGGCACGACCGCCGGGCCAGGCCGGCATCCGCGTGGAGACGTTCGCGGCCGCGCGTTGGTCGGCCTCGGACCGCCAGGCGGCGTAGACGCGAAGGGTTGTCGCGCCGCCGGAGCCGTGACCCACGCGGCCGGCGACCGTGCGCATGTCCGCGCCGGCCGCGATCAGCTCGGTCACGTTGTAGGTGCGCAGATCCTTGATTGTCGCGTCGATTCCCAGGCGGGAAGCGAGCCTGTCGAAGCGCTGGCTCACGCTGTCCGGTGTGAGCGGGACACTGCCGTCCAGCGCTGGTGACCAGAGGAAGGGATCGGGCACGAGTTCGACGCCGGCGGCCTGAGCACGCTGTTCCTGGAACTCGATCTGCTCTTCGATAACTGCACACGTGTCATCGTCAAGTAGCACCCTTCGTTGCTGGTGTGTCTTCGTGTCCTTCTCCTTCAGCTCGCCAGTGTCAAGATCCTTGTAGATCGCACTTCGTACGACCAAGACCTTGGTGCCTCGCTCGTACCGAGACCTCCGCAGGGCGCACATCTCGCCGCGTCGAGAGCCAAGCCGCATCTTCGACCAGATGAACCGGCCCCACCCACGGTCACGCTTGAAGGTCTCGTTAACAAGAAGAGCGGCCTCTTCTGCCCTGGGAGGGTCCGGATTCGGATGTGGCAGGCCGGGTTGCCGTGCGTGATCTGCTGGGTTGAGCGAGATCCACTTCCATCGCACCGCGGCTACGAACGCTCCGCTCAGAATCGAGTGGATCTTCCTGATTGACGAGTTCTTCAGGCCCACGCAGACGTGGGCCTTGCACATCCGCTTGTAGGACCTGCAGGCCGGATCCAAAGGCCTGCAGGGTCGCTCCTTGTGCTCATCGCATACGTGGCTGCGAGGCGTGCGGTGCTGCAGGTGCTTGCGCCCGCCGCAGTGGTCGCGGCACTTGGCTAGCAGGGCGTAGAACCCTTCGAGAGTTTCTGCCTCAACTTTCGTCAGGGGCAGCTTTCCAAGTAAGGGTCGGATGTGCTTGTTGATTCGTCCGAGGTCGCTTCGTCTGGTCTCGTCTTCGACGTCCCAGACTTCGAGGTAGCGGTCGATCAGCTGATTCACGGTCGCGCGTGTGCGCGGGTTACGCCTCTCGTCTACCTGCGCCAGAAGCGTGGTCCGGACCTTCTCGGCGTCGGTCGAGCAGGTCGGGCCGGCTGGGACGGTCTCCCGGAGGTAGAGCCGACGTCCGGTTAGCGGATCCATGCCGGCAAACACAGAGACTCGGAGTGCCCCGGATGGGAGCTCTTCGATCGAGCCTCGAGCACGACGTCTCCGCCGACTCATCCCTGTCTTCCCTCGGCGCGAACGGTGCTCGACCGGGTCGAGGCGTTGGAGCACAAGGTGGCTGATCTTGAGCAGAGCCAAGAGAAGCCTCGGCCAAAGCGTCCACCCGGGAAGTGAGCTGGTCGAGTCTGGCCGCGACGACGTCGAGGCGGGCGAGGATCTCGTCCTGTTCCTGCGGGGTCAATGTCTGGGTCTCCTTGTGCCGTTCTGGCTGGTTTTCGGGGACCCAGTAACCATCTGACGTCGGATTGCCACCGGCCCATCTCCGATGGGTATCCCAGTTGGGGATAGACCCCGGATACGCGCGCTGACCTACAGTTGAGCGAGCAGACGCTAAGGGGGCAGAACGTGGCGCAGTCAGCACTGGAGCCGGTACGCATTCCGCCCAGGGTGTGGCGGAGCGAGTCGACGCGCGACCTCCTCGAGGACCGCGATGCGGCAGGACTCTTCTTGCTGGCAAGGAAGTACGGCGTAAGCCAGACACGGCTTGCCGCCGCGACGGGCATGTCCCAGGGGCGAATCAGCGAAATCATGAACGGTCATCGGGGGATCGCCGGCATGGACGTCTGGGACCGGATCGCGCTCGGCATGAACATGCCGAACAGCGCGCGAACGAGCCTCGGGCTGGCGCCACTTCCTGAGGACGCGGTGGTCAGCGGATACGGCCCGCCGTCTGCTTCAGCGCGCGATCCCGAAGAGCCATTCGCGATGGCGGCAGACGAGACCGCTTCGGAAGTATCGCTGGACTGCGCGACGGTGTCGGACGCGCTCGCGATGCTCCACGGTCGGGTGCGTTCGGCAGCCTGGAACTACGAGAACCTGCAGCCGATGGCAGAGTTCGAGGAGCTCGCCCGCCTGCGGAAGTCGGCGAGAGACATGAGCCGACGAGCACGGCGGCCGCAAGATCGAGCGGACCTCTTCGTCATCACCGGCGAGGCGAACGCCTTGACCGCGTCGCTCGCGTTCGATCTGGGCTACTGGGACTCTGCGGCCAAGCTCGCCCAGGCCGCGACGACGTACGCCGGCGAAGCCGGGCATGCCGGCCTGGAGGCCTGGAACCTCGGCCTGCAAGGCACCCTGGCGTTCTGGGACGAGCGTCCGCTCGACGCGCTCGCCTTCATCGAGAAGGCGCTCTCCATGGCACCGTCGGCCGCGGGGAGGTTCCGGCTGCACAACATCGCCGCGCGAGCCTATGCCGTCGCCGGTGATGCCGGCGGAATCAGCCGAGCCTTGCAGCTGGCAGAGATCGAGCGGGAGGCGATGGACGGCGCCGACGAGCTCCACGACGGGGTCGGCGGCGAGTTCATGTTCGAGGGCGCCCGCGCATCAGCGTGTGGCGGCGGCCTGGCTGGCCAACCGGAACGGCGAGCAGGCCGAGATCTACCTCCAACAGACGCTCAACTACTACGCCACCCGCCCCGATCGAGGCTCCGGCCGCGGGCCAGAGGCCGGCTCCCGGATCGACCTGGCGTCAGCCCGGCTCCTCCAGGGCGATCGCGACGGCGCCGCCGAGGCGATGGCGCCGGTCCTTGCCATGCCGAAAGGGCTCAGGACCGTGTCGCTGTCCGGCCGGTTCACCACGGTGCGAGACCTGCTGCAGTCGCAACGGTGGGCGCGCGACCCGAACGCATCCGACCTGGCCGACCAGGTGAACGACTGGCTGGAGTCGGCCCGGTCGCCCGAAGCTAGTCGCTGAGCGCGGCGAGGATCTGCTGCTCCTTGGCCGGGTCCAGGCCGATCTCGCCGGCGCGCTCGTGAGCAGGGCTCTTGTCATCTTCCGCGGTCATCCACGCCCAGGTGTCGCGTACGGTCTCGCTGAGCGGCCGGCACTCCAGCCCGGCCGCGGCCGCCCGCGACGAGTCGACCTTCCACACCCCGTCGGCGATGCGCCACAGCGGCAGCTCCGACCACTGCCGGACGCCGGCGTCGAGCAGTTGCTCGTCGGTCACCCAGGTGAACTCGGCCTCGGCTTCGGTCACCTCGGCGCAGGCACGGAGCATCCCGCCGAACGTCTCCCGCCCGATCGGCGCCGTGACATTGAACGCCCCGGAGACCTCGCCGCCGGTGCACCGCAGCGCGAAGGCAGCCAGATCACGCACGTCAACCGGCTGGATCGAGCGCTCCGGGGGAGCGGGAGCGACGATCCGCCCGCCAGCTGCAGTCCGCCCCAGCCACCACGGCAGGCGCCCCACGTACTCCCGCGGACCGAGCACCACACCCGGCCGCAGCACGGCAATGTCGTCGCCGAAGACCGCGCGGACCGCGTTCTCGCACCCAGCCTTCTGATACCCGTACTTCGTCGGCCCGTTCTCGACATCAACCCCGAAGTCCGGCCCGGCATCCGGCGGGCACTCCAGCACGTCAGAAGCCTCGGTCAGCGGCTCGTTCGGCCAGCCGGCGTACACACTGACCGTGGACAACAGCACATAGCGCGAGCACACCGGCCGCAAAGCCCGCGCCACGTCCAGCACGTTCCGCGGCACGTAAGCAGAGGCGTCCACCACCGCGTCCCACGGCCCGCGCGCGGCGAGCTGACCGACATTGGCTGCCTCGTTACGGTCGCCGCGGACTACAACGATCCCGTCAAGGTCTTGTCCGGAGACGCCTCGATTGAACGTTGTCACTTCGATGCCAGCACGTAGCGCGGCAAGCGCTACCTCGCGGCCGGCGAACATCGTGCCACCAAGAACCAGTACCCGCTTCATCTGGACGATGATGCCGCATGGACGAGTTGATGATCACAGCCCTGGGTCGGACAACGTGCTGAAGACCTCTGTGATGTCGGGTGGGGTTGTGGTGTCGCACGGCTCATCGACGTTGCCTCGGGGTAGTTGAATCACATGTCGAAGGGGCAGTGGCTGACCCGGACAGGTGTGCTCCCGGATGTTCGAGAGGTAGCTTTGCGCATCTTGAAACCGGCCTACCGCGCTTCGTACTTCTCAATAGCCCGAGACAGCTTTTCGACGTCAGTGGAGCTCAGCTTTCCTAGCTGTTCAAGCAATACGAGGTTGTCCTTCAGCGCTTCGTACTCGGCCCGCGAACCGATCCTGCCGCGGGCGAGAACTGCGGCGACGTGATCCTTGCGCTGATACGGAAGACCGTGCTCGGCTACCAGATGCCAGAAGCGGTCAACCACGGCTCCATCACCGACACCTCCAACCTCACCGGAGTCCAGCAAACCCGCACCAGCTACGAGCCCTACGGCACCCCCACCACCACCAAACTCGACCCCAACGCCCTCGACACCCGCCTCGGCTACACCGGCGAATACCACGACCCACGCCTCGGCCTCATCCACCTCCGAGCACGCGACTACGACACCGCGCAGAGTCGCTTTACCGCCGAGGATCCCCAGGCTGCGGCCATCCAGTACCCATTCATGGCTGCCTACATCTACGCAAATGACCGGCCAACTGTCTATATCGACCCAAGCGGCCAAATGGGCACCTGTCAGGGTCCTGAAGGATGTAGCGGTCTTGGCGGGCCGGGAGGAAACTCCTCCGGCGGCAACAGCTCCCTTGGTGGGAATGTGTCCGGAGGACTCTCCGGCGCGTACTCATCACTGATGCAGGAGCTGAACAGAACCTTCTTCCTCGGGAGGGAGGCGGAATCGGTCTTTACGCGTACGGGTTGCCTCAAGCCAGAAATCATTCAGAGTTCCAAGAGGATAATCGAGGGCCCGGACTTGCATGCGGCTCTACGCAGAGATCTTGTTGAGTACGGAGGCAGGATCGAGGACTGGGGTAAATATACGACCCAAACCGTCCAAAGCCCTGCCGGGCCCTTCCAGGTGCACTTCTACTACAATCCGGTCACAGGTCAGGCCTACTATCTCCGTGACTACAAGGTGAAGTTCAATGTGACGAGGTGACATGAAGGTAGCCTTCAGGCGCTTGGTTAGCGCCACGACAGGAGAACCGATGGAATCGCACCCATCGATCCGGCTGGGTGTGCCGTACCCTGTGCTTTCTATCTACGCCTCTCCTGGGCGGACGGAGCTCCGGATATTGGACGATGACGAGAACGTGCCCAGCATCTGGAACTCGGAGCTTCTGGAAACGATTTCAGCTCGCATACCATCGAACTGGACCGCCATAACCCGACCCGACGGGGGTGTCGAGGTGGGGCCAGAGAGCTTCATGGCTCCCGGATTCTGGGACCGCTATTTTGACGGCGAGACGTCCGCGCAGGCTACATTCCGGGAGGAATTGGCCGTTCTCCTCGAAGAGAGCTAGAAAACGTACGTCTGTTGCTATTCCCTACCTACTGGCGGAGCCGGATATTCGAAGTTCCGGAATAGCTTCATGTAGCTGGGTGTGTATGAGCTGCGTGCGGTGGTTTCAGCGCTCGCGTGAATGTGCCAGTCAGCCATGTCGAGTGGCGCTGTCGAGGAGGCTGGACGCGTGCTTTGTCGAAGCGATGTGGATGGCGCGCGCGGAGTGTCTTCTGGCAGTCCTGGTGGTTCAGCGGCCGGTGGTCTCGTGCGCTCCGGCTATGGCGTCGATTTCGTCGGCGATGGTGGCCCACAGTTCGCGGGGAAGGTCGTGGCCCATTCCTGGGTAGCTGACGAAGCGTGCGCCGGGGATGGCCGCGGCGGTGGCCCTACCCGCTCGGATGGGTTGCACAGGGTCGGCTTGTCCGGTCAGGACCAGGCTGGGCGCTTGTATGCGGGACAGTTCGGTTCGGCGGTCGCCGGTGGCCCGGGAGGCCGCGCTTTGTCTGCGCGCCGCCGCTGCGTCCGTGCGGTGCTTATAGGTCCGGCTGGCCGTCTCGCGGAGCCAGTCCTCGTCATGCGGGTAGCCGGGGGAACCGATGATCCGCATCATCCCGACCAGGCGGTCGGCCTCGGCCTGTAGCCCTGTTCCCCGAACGCGCAGCCCCAAGGCGAGCATGCCGAGCACAAGCCTGGGTGTGCGCCGGTTCCACCACAGGGAGGGATTCGGTGCCGAAGACAGCGAGGTCAGGCTCAGCACGCGCGGCTGCTGGTGCACCGCCATGACCTGAGCGATCATGCCGCCCAGGGACACGCCCAGCAGGTGAGCTGCGGGCCACGCCAGCGCGTCGAGCACCGTGCAGGCATCCGCGGCCATATCGGCGAGGGTGTAGGGGCTGGTCGCGCGCGAGGACCGTCCCGAATCCCGGTTGTCGAACAGCGCGAGCCGGAACCCGCGTCGTGTCAACTCCGCGCAGAACCCGTCCGGCCAGGCTTCCATTGGGGCGCTGCCGCCCTGGATGAGCAACATGGGACGTTCGCCCTGGCCCATCGTCTGGTAGGCAATGTCGACATCGCCATTGCGGGTCGTCGAGATATCCATGGCGGCCCTCCCGTCCAAGCCCGCGCAGAGCCTTCCGCCAGGTTACCGCCAACCATGTGCCGCGGGATCATCGAGCGGTTCCAGGCGGGGGCGACGTCGTTCGTGGTGATCAGCTCCATCGTCTGCAACAGATCCTCCGGCGACGGCTCCTGTGCCGCGGCCGGGCTGGGGAGCAGGGCATCGAGCTGGGGCGCGGTATCGCCGTTCGATCCAGATGGTGCTGGGCTTGGTCGTGCTGTTCACGCACGATCTCAATCAGTGCCGGGGCCGGTCGTCGTCGAGCAGCGTGCCGATCGTGTTCAGGGGTGAAGCCGAGGCTGCGCAGCGCCAGGATCCGGTAGAGGCGTTGCACGTCGGCTGCCAGGTAGCGGCGGTGGTCACCCATGGACCGGCCGGAGGTGGCCGGGCAGGCCGATCTGGTCGTCGTAGCGCAGCGTGCGTCCCGACACCCCAGCCGCGCGGGCCAGCGCACCGATCGACCACGTCTGCTCCTCCTGCGGCTCGTCATTCGTGCTCAGCGCTTGCCACGCCAGCCGTGACGACGCTGGGTGTGGCGACACGACGCCGAGATCAGCGCGGCGCCGGTCACTGCGGACGGTCGTGATCCGGTCGGGCGCGAGTCGGCTCTGTGGCTTCTTGCAGGCACGCGTTCATGCGGCTCCACGACGTATGCGGGGACGCTGGAGGGACCGACTGCTCTAGTGATGGCGGTGACATGAGCGTCAGGCACATCCACGACACACCGTGGTTCTTGCTGCGTCCCGTGCGCGGGAGCCCGTATCGACTGCCGTGTCCGAGCGCCGCCGACGTGGTGCGCTCCACCGCTTTCGGAGCGGCCGTTGTCTCCACGGCCGTTGCGTTCTGGCGCTCGGCGGCGTAGGCCATCCAGGAGTCTCCCGCGACGGCGGTCCAGCGGGTGGCGGTGGAGATATCGAGACCGAGCAGGTCGGCGAAGACCGCCGGCGGCGTGGTCGCGGCGATGTGCAGCAACGTCGCGTTGCGGCCGGCGCGGGTGGGGACTCCGAGCTGGTTCAGCCGCCTGATCATCGAGGTGGCATGCACGTGGTGCCCTGCGTTCTTGCCGGGGAACAACCACCGCCGTTGGGCCCTGTTGAGGGTGCTGGCGGTTCCGAACGGCTTGTCGACCGGCAGTCGGGCAAACAGGTCGTCCAGTGGTGGCGGCAGGAGCAGGTCACACGGGCCAAGCGTGACGTAGGTGCGGCTGGGCCGATTCACCGGTTCATCGGTGTGGAGATCGTCGAGGGTGAGTTGGACGATCTTGGCGACGGGCTGGGCGTAGAGCAGAACCAGACACGCTGCGGCGCGTTCGTCGAGGCTGCCGCTGCCCGGGTCGTGGAGCATGCGGCGCACGAGCGCCCAGCGCTGGTCGGCGTCGGTGAACCGGGTCGGGCCGGTCCAGCCCGCCGACTCGGGCAGGACAGGGCGGCCGCTTCGTCCGCCTCCCCGGCCACCTCCGTGTGCGCATTGCTGGCCGAGCTCACCGGTACTGAGCAGCCAGGCGATGAACTGCCTGGCTTGTGCCCTCGAATGCACGGCCGCCAACCAGGCGTCAAGGACACCTTGCGTGCATGTGCTTGTGGTGTAGCCATGGTCGACCAGGTACTGGAGGAATCGCGCCGCGGCGCGGATATCGTCGCGGCACCGATATGCGGTGTTGGGGCGGATGCGGCCGTGCCGGTCAGGTCGGGCACGGCCGATCACCTGCCACTTGGCGTAGCGGGCAAGCAGGCGCCGATGCTGGGTGTCCTCGATGGTGTTGAGGAGGTCGGTGGTGAAGCGTTGGAGTCTGACCAGGTGTTCGTCGCGACCGGGCAGTACTCCCGCAGTCACCAGCAGGGAGCGGAGATAGTTCACGCCGAATCCCGGCGGTTGCGCGTCGAGTCCTTCGTGGGTGAGCGGGATGGTGCCGGTTGCCAGGTCACGCAGCAGTCGTAGGGTGCGGGTGCGGGTCAGATTGGTCAGGAGCGACCGTGCTCTGCCGGCGGTCGCGGCGGTGACCACCGAGGCGGTGATCGCGTCCCGAACCCGCTTCAGTGGTTCGGGAATCTGTCCGTTGGGTCCGGCCAGGACGACCTCGACCTTGGCGATGGCGTCGCAGCGAAAACACACCGCACGAGTCTCCTGGCCAGTGCGGCTTTCGGTTCGGTTGCCGTTTCGGCGTCCTGGTTCGGTCCGGCCGCACAGCGAGCACACGATGATCGGGGCCTGGTGGCAGGTGCCGCACAGGTCCGGCGCGCCGGCTGTGGCCTTGACCCTGACGCGGCGGACCCGCCCGCACCGGCCGCAGCGGCGTGCCGGGCTGCGGTAGCAGCGGGTGCAGGTGTTCTGGCTGCTGCCGGATCGGCCACCGGCCCGCACAGCCAGCGGGGAGAGGCTCCCGCACTGGTCACAGGTCACCGCGCCGGCGCCGGTGGCGGCGCGGGCCTTGTCGTAGCAGGTCACACACAGGGCGGCACCGCCTTCGGTGCGGGCGTTGACTCGCCGATCCCGCTGGCAGCCGACACAGATCTCGGTTCGGACCCGCCTGGCCACGCACGCTCGGCATCGCCCCCGACCGGTGCGCCCGTTCCAGTAAACCGTCTTGACCGCACCGCACTCGGCGCACCGTCCTTGCCGCGTCTTCCACGCCACCGCGAACCCGCCCGCTCAACTCGGTCCTTGCGTCTGTGCTGCTGGCAACTGCTGGTATCTGTCTGCTCGAGCTGCCTACTCGAGTGGCAGGTCAGGGCTCGACACCGGAGATGACCGCACGGGTCGGCCGCTGCTTACCGGCCTTCCTGGATGAGGCTGAGGCCGCCGACCCGCCAGAGCGTGGCCCAGAGTTGGCCGTGCCGGTGGTGTTGCCGGTCGCGGAGGCGGCTTTGCGGCGCCGGGTGGAGGTTGCCACGACGTACGGTTCGACCAGATCGTTCGGGGTGCAGCCGAAGATGTCACACAATGCCGCCAGCAGTTGCATGTTCATCCGCTCCGGCGCTCTGGTGATCACCCGGTAGACCTGCGTCGGGGTCATCACCACGCCCCGGTCGGCCAACAAGGGCACCAGGTCGGTGGTGTGGTGCATGTCGTGCTCGGTCATCAACCAGCGTACGTGCCACCGGTAGCTGACCGTCTTCGTCACTGCGGCCCTACTCATGAAGGCTTCCTTCCTGCACGGGTGTGAACGCCTCGTCCAGACTCCGCCGCAGCACCTTATTGCGGTAGTCGCTGCTCACGCCGGTATACAACGCGGTGGTCGACGCCCAGGCATGCCCCACCTGCTGCTGCACGAACAACGGGTCGAACCCGTCCTCGATCAGATGCGTGATGTAGGAGTGCCGCAGACAGTGCGGATGCAGCAACCGATCCAGCCCGAGCGCGTCACGGTACTCGGCGAACCGCTCATCGATGTACTCCGGCCGGATCCGTGCCCGCCGCTCTGTCGGCCACAACACCATGCCACCACCGCCATTGCCTGTCCCGGCACTGGCGCTGGTTGTGTTGTCGGCGAGGCCGAACATTGGCAGCACGTCCTCGACGTACTCGATGAGCACGGCGGCTGTCCAGGCGAACACGCTCAGCACCGACCGGCGCCGTGGCTGAGACCCACGGACTGCCTTGCCGTAACGGACGTTGCAGACACCGAACCGGCCGAACTCCGGAGCTGAGGCGTTGCGGGTGAAGTCGCACACCTCCAGCATCGCCGCCTCCCGACGACGCAGCCCGTAGGCGTAGATCACCTTGAACAACGTCGCATCCCGAAACCGCGCCAACCAGCCCTTGCGCTTGGACTTCCGCGCGGCCACGACCTGATCGTCGGCGTAGTCGAACAACTGCTGCAACTCCGCACGGGTCAACGGCCGCACACCGGGCCGGGCCTCGTGGTCGGTGGCATGGATCGCGGTGTTCCACTCGTGCACGATCTGCACCGGATGCGTGTCGAACATCGCCAGACACTGCTCGGCCCACCCATACCGGGCGTCGGTCAGGTACGAACAGAACAAGGCGACCGCGTTCTGATAGTTGCGGATCGTCGAGTGCGCCTTCGGCCGCGGACCCGACAGCAGATGCGACGTCCACTCCTCCAGGTCCAGCGGTGTCCACTCCCACGGCATCGACCCGCAGAACTCGGCGAACCGACGCACCCCACCCGCCCGCGCCCGGATCGTCCGCGATGCCAACAGCCGGCTCGACTGCTGACCCGCCCACCCGGCCAGCATGTCCTCAAACGCCTGCTCCTCCGGACGCAACGCTCGCACATTCACCGGCCGCAGCCACGCCACCGACCCCGGCACCGACCCGGAACCCTGTCTGCCCACCACGGTCCGGGAGCATACATCTAACGTACGATTCCTGCATCAAATGTAGTCTCACTAGTGAACTCGCTGGTCATCGACGTATCCCAGCCAGGGCAACGCCTCGACAAGGACCTCCAGGTCGCCAGCTCATGCGCTTGCGTTAGATGTAAGAAACGTACATCTAACGCTATTCCCCATGCTTTCTCCGAACCGAGACGTGCACGTGGTTGTAATGCAGACAGACGTCGGAGGTGCAGCCGGTGTGTGCGTGTAGGTCCGCCAGCCTTCGGCGTTGTGAGCGACCGACCAGATCTTGGCGTCGAAGATGATGTACTTCACGCGAGCCGGTCGGCGTTCTGTCTGGCCCAGTTGGCCACCCGCCACTCGAATGCCTTGGCCTCGGCGGACTTTCAGTCGGCGAAGGGCAACATCGTATCCACAGCGCGGCCGCCTGCGTGCGTCGCCGCCCGCCGCGCGAGACCCGATGGTGTAGAACGTCATGAACTGCGGGAACTGCGGGATCTGTTGGTAACAGCAGTTCAGCATCAGCAGCACGTCGCGTGCGTGAGGCCCTTCTCCAAGTCCGGCCACGGCGTGGATGGGCACTTTATGGCCGGCAGTGGGTAGCGGAGGGAGTGGCGGAGTTCGAGCAGTCCTCACTCCGCCAGTGCTACCCGACATCGACTGGACCTGCCCCTCGGCCTGGCCTGAGCCTATTGATCACCCAGGCTCGACTCTTTTGAAACGATCATGGTCCGACGTCTCCGTCGGTCGTCTCCCGGACGACCGCGCGTCGGCCACGGGCGACCTTGATCAGCCCTTCCCCGGCGAGTGTGGCGACGGCCCGGTGTGCGGTGGATTCGGCGACGGAGTACCTGGCGGCAAGAGTCTTGAGCGTCGGCAGCGGATCGCCGACTTCCAGGGCGCCGCATGCTATCGCTGCTCGGAGGTCGGAAGCGATGCGGTGGTATGGATCTTGTTCGGCGGCCGGCGAGGACTCGGCAGCTGGCTCCGTCCCAAGTAACTTGACGGTTCCGTCGCTGGCTGAGGAGCGTTCCACGAGCTTGACCTCAGGTATGAGCGCCAGCGGCGTCGCCGGCATACGCCCTTTCAGCGTGGTGGCGGCCCGCTGGTCGGCCTCGGCAACCCACGCCGCATACCTTCGAAGCGTGGTTGCGCCGCCTCCCGAGTGCCCGAGTCTGCCGGCGACTGTACGAAGGTCGACGCCAGCGGAGATCAGTTCGGTGGCGGAGTAGTGCCGCAGGTTGTGGAGCGTTGTCTCGATCCCGAGGCGTTCAGCCATGCGGTCGTACCGCTGCGTCACCGAGTCTGGGAAGCTGCTTCCATCGCCCTCCTGTGAGAAGAGATAGGCGTCCTTCGGAAGCTCGATCTGCAGTGCGGCGGCACGTTCGGCGCAGCGGACGAGGTAGGCCCGGAGAACCTCAATGGTCTCCGGGTCGACCACGACGCGCCGCTGTTGGTGAGTCTTGGTTTCCTTCTCGACAAGCTGACCGCTGGCATCCTCGCCGATACTTCGCTTGATCTCGACGAGCAGTGCAGCCTCTGCGGGAGAGGGCGGCTGTGGGTCGGCTTCGGCCGCACTGGGGCGCCGACGTGAGACTGGTTCCATGGTGTCGCCGTCGCGCCGGGCAGCCGCGATGTCGCGAGAGTCTGTCGAGGTCGTCCTTCGCTTCGGTAGGGAGGTCGTGGAGTGCCGCGAGCGTGACGCCGGTAGGGCGGACCCGGATGGAGTTGAGGTGCTCGAGTACGTACGGATTATCGAGCGGAGCTAGTCGGCATGGAGGGACATGCACCGGCGGCGGTAGCTTCCTCGATGTCGTCAAGCTTGGCGCGGACGGTGGCCTGCTCGGCTTCGGGTAGTTTCGCGATGGCGGCCTGTCGGGGTGGAACCAAACGTGGGGCAAGAGCTCTGTTTTCCGGCTCCGTGGAACGATCTCATTCGGCGCCGTCCGATTTGTCCCTATTAGTGGCCACGGCAGCACGCTGACCGCGGGAGGCTACGACCAGGTCCTCCTCTTTGAGGCGCGCTACCGCACGGTGTGCGGTGCCAACGGCCACCTTGTACCGGTGGGCAAGCTCCTTCATCGGAGGCAGGCGATCGCCCGGCCCGGAGCGCGCCACATCTGATGGCGCCTCTCAGGTCGGCGGCGATCACCTCGTACGGGCCGCGCGGCGCCGGTTCCGCGGTCACGATGTTGGCCGCGCCCGACTCGGTGATCGTGACTGGTGGCCTCGGGATCCGGTCGAGGAGGCACTTCGCCGCCCTCTGGTCGGCTTCGCTGACGAAGGCGGCGTAGACCTTCAGGGTCGTGGTCCCGCCGCCGCCGTGACCGAGTCGGCCCGCCACCGTCCGGACGTCGACGCCGCCGGCGATGAGCTCGGTCGCGGAGTAGTGCCTCAGCTTGTGGATCGTGGTCTTGATCCCGAGCTTCCGCGCCATCCGTCCGTACCGCCAGGTCACGGACGAGGGCTTCCAGGGCTTGCTGCGGTCCGGCTCGAGCGAGAATACGAACGCTTCGTCGTTGAACGGCAGCCCGAGGGTCTCGGCGGTCGTGCGGCTCCTGCGCTTGAACGCCCGCAGGAGGTCTGCGGAGTACTCATCCAGCACGATGCGGCGCTGTTGGTGGTCCTTCGGGGTCTTCTCGTACGGCGTGGAGCCCACCATGGCGATCGCCTCGGCGAGCCGGTTGACCAGGCCAAACAAGGCCTCGGACAGGTGATCCGATGAACACCACGCACAACAGTCCGGAGCCAGGCGACGACCTCGCCCGCCGCTTCGGCTCGGGCACCGAACCCACCTTCACCGAGGAACGGCTCGCCGCCGGCTACCAAGAGCTGTGCGCCCGCCTGGACAACCACACCCCGAGCAACGACGCGCACAGGAGTACGACGCGGACAGCGTCGAATTCGGCCGAAGGCGCAACCCCGCGAACGAGCCAAGCCTCGTCCCCCTGGCGAGTGATCCTTTCCGATTCGCGGGACAGCGGGCTCGCGGGGGCGCACGATGAACCATGCGAGTGCTCTTCACCACCACTGCGGGCTCAGGACACTTCCACCCGCTGGTTCCGATCGCGCGGGCCAGTGTCAAGGCTGGCCATCACGTCGCCGTCGCCTGCCCGGCCTCGTTCCGCCCGACCGTCGAGGCGCTCGGCTTCCCGACGTGTGCCGCCGGGCGGGACGGCATGTCCGACCCCGAGGCCGCCGAACTGTACGCCCGGGTCCTCGCGCTTCCGCTCGACGACCCGGCCTCGATAGATGCGGGCAACCGTCTGGTCATGCGCATCTTCAGCGGCCCGAACGTCCGCATCATCCTGCCGCAGCTGCGCGCGGCCGTGGACAAGTTCCAGCCGGACCTGGTCGTCAGTGAGGAAGGCGAGTTCGGCGGCCCGGTGGTCGCGGAGCTGCTGGGCCTGCCGTACGCGACCGTTGGGATCGGCCTGCAGCAGCTGGCGGGCCGCTGGGCCGACTCCGTCTCCGAGGCGCTGGACCCGATCCGGGTCGCCAACGGCCTGCCGTCCGATCCCGACCTCGCGATCCATCACAGGCACCTGCAGCTGACCTACTCGCCCGCGACGCTGGAGGATCCCGGCATCGTCCGGCTGCCGACGACGCACGTGATCCGGCCCGAGCTGTTCGACGACCATGCCGATCCGCCACCCGCGTGGCTCGCCGACCTGCCCGACCGGCCGACGGTCTACGCGACGCTTGGCACCGAGATGTCGAAGCTGCCCGGCGTGTACCCGGATCTCTTCCGCGCGATCCTGGACGCGCTCGCCGGCGAGCCGGTGAACCTGATCGTCACAGTGGGTCGGGACCTCGATCCGGCCGGGCTGGAACCGGTGCCGGGTAACGCGCAGGTCGAACGGTACGTACCGCAGAGCCGGCTGCTCCCGCACTGTGCTGCGATGGTGTGCCACGGCGGTTCGAACACTGTCCTGGGCGCGGTCGCGGCCGGGCTCCCGCTGGTGCTGACTCCGATTGCAGCCGACGGCCCGTTGAACGCGGAGCGGTGCGCGCAGGTCGGGCTTGGCGTTGTCCTGCAGCCGAACGAGCGGACGCCGGAGCAGATCCGGGCAGCGGTCCGGGCGGTGCTCGACGAACCCGGCTACCGGGACGCCGCCAAACAGGTCGCCGCCGAGATCGAGTCGGCGCCGCGCATGGAGCATGCCGTGACGTTGCTCGAGGGGCTCGTAGGGGTGGAGGACGCTAGCCTCGCCTGACATGAGCCCGTACAGCGTCGTGATCGACGTCGTGCTTCTCCTCACCCGTGACGACCAGGTGCTGCTCGCCTTGCGACAGGGGACCGGCTATGCCGACGGTTGCTGGAATCTCTCGTCGGGCAAGCTCGAAGCCGGTGAGGACCTGGCTGCCGCCGTGCGCCGGGAGTGCCGCGAGGAGATCGGGCTCAGTCTCGAGCCGCGGGAGCCGCGGCTGGTGTCGACCGTGTACTACCGAAATGCGGAGGGGCAGGCCCGGAGTCGTTATCGTGCGCTGTCACGGTCGCGGCTGTCGCCGTACTTGCTCTACATGTCTCCACCGTTCGTACAGGGAGGCGTGTCATGCGCGCGAGTTCCACCGTTCGCTTCACCGAGGACGAGATCCGCCGGTTGCCGGTCGTGCTGACCGTGGAGCAGGCCGCCGGTCTGCTCCGGATCGGCCGCAGCAAGGCGTACCAGGCGGTCAGGTCCGGGGCCTGGCCTACTCGCATCGTTCGGGTCGGCCGTTGTATCCGTATTCCGACCGCCGAGGTTCTGGGCCTGCTCACGGGGCACGGCCGGCTGCTCCGCGGCCGCGACCAGCATCGTCTCAGACAGGTGGTCCGGGAAATCTCACTTGTCCGGGACTTCGGCCTTACCCCCGGCGATCTCGAACGCTCGGATCGTGGTGACCTCTACAGCGTTGCCTTCGCGGTCGCGGGCCGCGACGCGGATGGTCGCGTAGGCGTCGGAGACGTCGGGCAGCCGCGGGTTGGCGACGTAGCCGTGCCCGACCTGTCGTACCGTGATGTTGCTCCAGGTCAAGCCGTCGTCATAGGAGATGGCCAGGCGGGGCGGTTCTGGTGCGATGCCTCCGGGTGGTCCGGAGAGCGTGATCGACAGCGGGAACGTCGTCGCTGCCGGCGCGCGGCCGTACCCGTCGAAGGAGCCGGTGACCGTCGGGTTGATCATCGGCAGCTCCCAGGACGGGCCGGGCGCGTGCACGGTCCAGGTCGCGCTCACGGTCCGGGCGTAGTGGAACCACGGAAGCTGTTGGGTGGCCCGCATGTCGATCGTGTATCTGGCCGGCGAGATTTGCTCGTCCAGATACATCCAGTACGGGTTCGGCGTGGCCCCTACGATCAGGCCGTTGCGGCGGACCGTGATCGAGCCGGATATCCCCGCCTGGCCGCTCTGCACCTCGAACGTGGCTCGTCCGGGTTCGAACGGTCGTAGGTTGATCTGCATCGAGCCCCATTCTGAGTCGAATGACGCCTCACCACGAGGCAGCCAGACTGGCTTGGCGAGCTCGACTCGGGCGATGCTTTCCGGCCCGTACGTCTGGAGGTTCAGGATCGAGATGAACAGCTGGGCGCCAGATGGGTCCACACCGACGGCGGCGCTGGAGGTGTATGCGGGCCAGTCCAGAACGGACGTCATAGCCATCACTCGCCGGACGGTCGGGAGTTGGACCGGTTGCGCATAGCCGAACGCGTCGCCGTACTCGACGAGCCGGACGAGGTAGCCGGGGAGGCTCGGCCCAGGTGTGCCGGCGTCGACAGTGAGATCGGCCAACTCGCTGTCCGGGTTGGTATAGGCCGGATTTTCTGGGATCTCGCCTCGGGTCGCGCCGGCGAGCTCGTACCAGCGGTCCTCGGCCCGCAGGAGGGCGTTGAGGTCGAACCGGTACTCCGCTACCCGGGCTGGACCGGTTGGCAACGCGAAGACGGCCGGTGGAACTCCTGAGGACTGGAAGCCGACACTCCAGATCCGCATTCCTTCATCCCAGCCGACGAGCTCGCTGACTCGGGCCGCGGCGATCTCGGTGCGGGCTGGGCGGTCGATGGTGAGGCGCGCGGGTGCGGCTCTCCGCGCGTCCAACGTGACTGTGGTGTCGGCGTTCATCATGTTGATGACGGGTGCCGAGAGTACGGCGACGCTGGACGGTGAGTCGTCATCTCCGGGAGTGGCCAGCGTGGCGGCCACGGAGTAGTCGTCGTTCTTCGGCAGCCGGGCGACCAGCTTGCCGTCGCGGAACTTCAGCGGCCATTCGCCACCCATGCCAATCTCGGTCACGACCGGAGGTTGTAGCAGCTGAGCCGCGTTCCAGGATTGGACGGGCTTGCCGGCACGGTCGATGTAGTCGATCGTGAGGTTGTAGGACTCTCCTTCGAGATACACGGTCGCTGGAGTGTGTACGGCGATGCCCGGCGCCTTGGCGATGACCCTCCCGATGAAGTACTGCTCCGGGTAGAGGCCCGGCGGGATCTTCGAGGGGTCGATCAGCAGCGTGACCGAGCGGGTCGAACCCGGCGGAACCGACACCGACGGGGGCAGTGTGAAGCTACCTTCCGGCGCCGGTGTGTGGAACTGGACGTTGACAGGCGCGAACGACAGCCGCAGCGTGAGGGGTCGCGACGAGGCGTTGTGGTAGCTCAGCGTACGGCGCACGGGCGTTTGGTGTGGCCACTGCAGAAACTCCGACAGGTTGCCGTTGGTCGCCCAGACCGGCTGGGAGACTGCGCGTTCGGTGTCGAGGAAGCCGGCGCCCTGGTCCCAGACCGACGCGTCGGTTGGCGCACTGGCGGTGCTGGTGAGGATCGCCTTCAGCTCGGCACCGTCTGCGTTCGGGTAGCGCTGGGCGAGGACGGCCGCGGCGCCGGAGACATGCGGGGCCGCCATCGAGGTTCCGGAAGCCCTTGTGTAATAGGCGTCAACCGGTTCTCCGAGACTTGTGCCGGTTGCTCGGGCGGCTGCGATGTCCAGGCCAGGGGCGGCGAGGTCCGGTTTCATCGCGTAGTCGCCGACCCGCGGCCCGCGGCTGGAGAACCATGCCGTGGTGAGGTCGCGGTTGGTCGCGGCGACGCTCAGCGCCGATGTCGCCGACGCGGGCGAGGTGATGCTGGAATCCCTGGTGAGATTGCCAGCCGCGGCGACGAACAGTGCACCGGTGGTCGCCGACAACCGGTCGACGGCCTGCGAGACCGGGTCGGTGCCGTCGGTCGGGTCGCCGCCGAGGCTGAGATTGACCACTCGGGCATGCTGAGTCTCAGCCGCCCAGGCCATCGCCGCCACGATGCCGGATTCGTTGCCGTTGCCTTCGTCGTCCAGGACCTTGGCGTTCAGCAGGACGGCATCGGGAGCGACGCCCTTGTACTTACCACCGGAACGGGCGCCGTCGCCGGTGATGATCGAGGCGACGTGGGTTCCGTGGCCGTTGTGGTCCGCGGTGTCTTCTGTTCCGAGGAACGAGCGGCTCTCTACGACCGCGCCTTCCAGGTCGAGGTGCGTCTCGTCGACTCCGGTGTCCAGGACGGCCACCTTGACGGCTTGTCCGGTGAAGCCCTTCGCCCAGGCCTGTGGCGCGCGCACCTGCGGAACGCTCTGGTCCAGGTCGGCATGAACTCGACCGTCCAGCCATACCCTGCTGACGGCTCCGGTCCGCATCGACTGGTCGAGCCAACTCCAGTAGGCGGAGGCGGACGGCTTGACCGCGCTGACGGCTTGGCCGCCAATCACCGGCAACCCGAACCCGGGCCGGGCGAGCCCACGACTGGGTTGAGTCACGCCGGGCTTGGCTTGAACGATCAGAGGGATCACATCCGTGGCCCGATCGTCGTAGCGTTGTTCGAACAGTTCGGTAACGTCGAACAACCGGCGATCCAGCCGGCCACTGATCACGTGCGGCACGGCATCCGACGGGTAGACCTCGATGTCGTCGCCGGCCTGCTGGAGCCCGAACTGGATGCCTTCTCTGCCTTTCGCGGGTAAGGGCACCGCGACGGTGCCCTTACCTGTCGTGGCCAGCATGACCCGGTCACCGGTGATCAACGTGACCGTACTCAAGGTCGTGGACCGCGCCGCCTCGCGCGCCCGCGGATCCGGCGTACGCGGCTGCGCGCCCGCCGTCGTAACCCCAGTCAGGGCGAGAACACCGACGGCGATGACTGTTGTCGCTCTGCCGCTGATACGTCCAGTACGCATACGAGCCTCCCCTCTCGCATCGCTTACCTCATTAACCCCCCGATCACTTCGGGAGCGAAGGGGCGTGCGCCATCAGTTCGTTCGTCGATTTGCCTGACCCGCTCGGGCATTTCTTCCAGCCTCGGCAGCGCGGAAGACCCGCCGATGGACGATCTCGAACTCGGGCTCGCCTCTCGCCCCGCCGCTGCATGACCATGCGGACAGCTGGCGTCTCCCCTTCGGTGGCTGAGAGGGGAGACGCGCCGCCATCCTGTACGACAGGGTGGTTCAGACTTGTGGGGTACAGCCCAGGTTCGTGCCGCCGCTGAGGCTGTCGATGATGCAGGACTGGTACTTCCAGGTGTAGATCGTCGCGAACATCGGTGAGGCCACGGTCTCGCCTGGTCTTGCGACGGTTCGGAAATACTCGTAATATCCGGCTCCCTCGGGGAACTGCCGGAACTCGAGGTCCTTGTCCCAGGAATTGGAGCTTGAGAAGTTGAGCCAGCCCCAGATGGACTTGCAGGTGTCGGAGAGCCTCACTTGCAGCCGCCCGGCGGCGTAGGTTGTGTCCGCGACCGATCTCGCACCGACGTTGCACCCGGTCCATCCCGGATCGAGGCCACCGCACTCGCTGTCCCAGCAGTAGCCCCGCCGCCACTCCTGGGAACCTCCACCGTGGCATCCCCAGAGCCAGATCGTCGTGTTGTAGTTGTAGTTGGAGTACTGGACATCCCCGCACAGGTTGCGGTCGTAGTCGGGACGGATCGTGAGGCTCGGTGCCGAGCCGTAGAGTCGCCATCGTTGTTGTTGGCTGCCGTTGCAGTCCTGGACTTCGAATTCCGCTCCGGCCGTCGTGCCACGGGCACCGAGGCAAAGCCAGCGGTTGTAGAGCGGGTGCAGGAAGCCACCGCCCTCGGCAGCGGGTTCCCGGACCCAGATCTGTGCGGCGGACTGGTTGTAGTCATAGAGCTGGACGCGGGCACCGTTGCCGCCCTGCCCTTCGGCATCCATCACGAAGTGGTAGCCGCGAATGAAGAACACCATCCGAACCCAGCTGTCGGGGAAGTCGTCGGCAGCCGAGGCCGCCTTCGCCGGCACGTAGGTCGACGGTTCGGCCGTTGGCGGTTTGACGTTCGGCAGCGTCTTCACGCGCAGGCCGGGAGTGACCTCCGCGCGTTTCGGTGTGACGGGTTTCGGCGTCGCCCGCTTGGCAACGACGGGTTTCGGCGTGGGCTGGCCGGCCGCCGCCAGCGAGGGCACGCTCAAGGTAAGGGCGGACGTCAATGCCAGCAGGATCGCGGCGTTCCTTAGCATCTGGACTCCGTTCAGTTGCGATAGCCGATCTGAGCAAGGGTGTTCTGGAGGGTCGAGGCGTATGCATGCGTGCCGCCGGCGTTGGGGTGGAACGACCCGGCGCGTGGCAGGCCGTCGGTGTCACCGGGATCTGGGTCGCCGATCATGATGGGCCCGTTCAGGAGAGCACCGGGCGTGCAGGCGCCGCGTCCGGTGAACGCCGGCAGCGGGTCGGAGAAGTGGAACCGCATCCCCGCACCCCCGACGTTGGACACCGCCTGGGCCATCTGCTCGGCGAGAACGGTGCCGAGCCGGTTCATGACCGCCGCCTCGGGGTCGGAGATGAGATCGGTGCAATCGTCGTGGTTGTCGCTGAAGAGCAGCGGATATCCGACGAGAACGACCCTGGCGTTGGGAGCGGCTTGCCGGATCCAGAGCAGGGTCTGCTCGATGGACGTCCGGACCGGACCTCGGATCCTGGTGGTGTACTGCCGTTCGGTGTCGGGGTCGAACGCACACGTGCCGAGGACGCAGTCGCGCAGCACCTCGGAGAAGCCGGCGTCGTTACCACCGATCGTCAGCATCACGAGGGTGGTGTTGGCGTCGAGGAACCCGGACGAGATCTGGGGCACTTCGTGGAAGTTGTCCGCCGAGGACTGGCCGAGGCCGTTGATCGTTCCGTAAGGCAGGACGTGATGCGTTCGCGCGTTCGCGCAGGCGATGAACTGGAAGTCCAGCGACGAGTCCAGGGCCGCCGCGCGGGCGCCGAGGCTCGCGGTGCTGTCGGGCAGCGTCAGTAGCCGGCCCCATGCGTCCTTGCTGCGGTGGCACGCGTTCCTGAGTGCCGGATCGTTGCCGTTGTTGTCAGAGACGGGATCGTAGCCTTCGGCTCCTTCGCCGGAGGTGTACGAGTCGCCCATGACGACGATGAAGTGCTCGGGCTTCGCCGCGAGTGGAACGAACGCGACGGCATCGTAGGCGACGTCGAGCTCGCCGGTCCCGTCCCTGGTGACCGATGTGAGCTCGACCGCGGGAGTGCCGGAGGTGAAGTCGAAGACTCCCAGGTTCACCCAGGCGTCGTTCGGCCAGTAGCGCGTGGGAATGAAGCGGTCCTGAACGCCTGCCGCCGTATAGATGCGGTAGTGCGCCTGTGCCGTGTGTGCTCCGTGTTCCGGAAGGTGGACGAGCACCCGTCCCCACGCGTTGATCGGCGACGAGAGTTGCCAACGCCCGGTGACGGCGAGGTTCGGCCGATCGGACTTCCGGGTGTGGGCGAACCAGAAATGTCCGGCGAATCCCGTACCACCGTGGTGGAAGTCGACTTTGGCGGGCCAGGTCGGCGGGGACGTCGCCGCTGTGGGGAACGTGAGCGTGAACGTGCCCGCGTTGCTGAAGAACCCCTTCGGGCACGGCGCGATGCTCGGCTCGGTGACCGGACGGTCGTCGATGACGAGGGCGGCCGGCGGGAGACCGGTACGATCGCAGCGCGGCTGGTAAGGCGGTGGGCGGGTCGGCTCGGGCGCGGACGTGGAGTAGGCCAGACGTTCCTGTCCGCAGCGCTGCGTGCAGTCGATGATCCATCGCGCCGGAACATGCCACCAGCAATGTAGGTCCGCGCGCCCGCACGGCATCGCCTGCGCCGGGTCGCAGGAGTTCTCCGCCGAGCAGAACTGTGTACGCGAGGGCTGCGCCAGAGGCGGCGTGGACGGCCAGGTGCCCGCACCGTAGGACCGTTCCCATTGCTTGCTGGCAAAGTTGTAACGGAGCAACGGCGTTGCGGTCCAGCCCATCACGCGCTCGGGATATGACCAGTTGCCCGGTGTCTTGGCATCGTCGTAGGTCGCCTGGAGGAACATCCGCCGGTTCGGCGGGTAGTTCGGGTTGACGGGATTGTTGGCCCAGCCGAGCCCCCAGTTCCCGTCGGCGTCCGTGCAGCCGGGGCCCGGTGTGCAACCCGAGGTGTTCCCGGTCGAGGCCTGCGGGTTGATGCCGGAGTTGTATGCCCACAAAGCGCCCCACCAGTTCTCGAGATAGCGCGGATCCCCGTCGTTCATGACGAGGTTCATGCCACGCACGGTGTTCCACTTGGCTTGCAGGATCTGCAGTCCGGCGGCGATGTTCGAGGCGTAGTCGACGGTGATCGCCACCTGCTGGTCGCGGGTGTATCGCGGGTCGCCGATGCGCATTCCCGTCGTGACCTGAGCCGCGCCGTAGCCACAGTCCGCCTTCGACCACTCAACCTTGTCGACGACGCCGTACGAGCCGTAGAAGCCGCCCTGGTTGAAGTTTCCAGCGATCCCGTCGGCCGCGTGCGGACTTGCCTGCCACATGTTCGACTCCTGTGCGAGGACGCCGAACAACGTCTGCGCCGGCACCCGGCCTCCACCTGCCAGGGCGTTCGGCGGGAACATCCCCTGAGGCGTCCACGACACCAGCCCGGAACGGTTCCAGTCCGTCGGGCGGGTGATGGTGAGCGCTCCTCGTACGGCGAGCTCGGCCGCCCAAGCGGCTTGTGGCGCGGTGTTCTGCACGGTCATGAGGCGCGGGTCGTTCCTCGGGATCGCGCACACCCGGTCCGGATCCCACGGTGTCGTCGCCGGATCATCGGCCAGCGGCTCGGCCAGGGCCAGGCCCGACACTGGTCCGTTCGACGAACGGGCCGTCGGCGTCGATGGCCGGCCGGCTGGAACAACGGCCTCCTGACGAATCGTCGTGTCCTTCCCGCCAACCGGTCTCGTGCTGAGGTAGATCCGGTCCGGGCGCCCATCGGCCGGTTCGGAGTCCGAGCCTGTGATGGCTTCCTTGTATGTCGTCGACGAAAGGACGGCCAGCCTGCCGTTGCCGGACAGCGACGTGCCCGCAGGCACGTCAACGTACTGCCAACCTGGCAGGCGGAACGCGCCACGGACCTTTCCGGTGACGAAGACCTGGCCGTCGAGACCGGCTCGCAGATCGACATCTGGCAGCGCTCCCGAAGCCAAGCGCTCCGTCCGACCGCCGGCGACGCGCATCACGTCGGACCGCTCACCTCGAGCGACGAGAAAACCCAACCCGCCTTGGGCATCCGGAACGAGCCGGAAGGGCACCCCCTTCGTCGCGGCGAGACTCCGCGCCCGCCCGTGGTTGTCCACGCGGACGACACCGGCCCCGCCAGCCGCGGCGACCGTGCTCCCGAAGGGCACAGCGGAGGTCAGCTGACCGTTGGCGCGGATGGTGTGCTCGATCCGGCCGCTCCGGGTGTCCACGACGTACAAGCGGGTCGTCGCGCGTGCGCCTCCGGTGTCGAGCCTGCTCAGAACCGCGGCCGATCCCGGGCCGCAGCCCGGGTCGAAGTAGGCCAGCGACACCCGGACGTCGAGGTGGTGCACCACGGCGCGGTCGAGATCCACCACAGCCGCGAACCCCCCACCGTCGAAGAGGTCCACGTCGTCGACGAACGCTCTCGGCGCGTAGACGACAACCGCGCGATCGCCATCTCCGGTCACGCATGCGTTCCCGATCCACAGGTCGGTGTCGAGACCGTTCTCGGCGAGCGTCGCGGCCGTCCGCCATCGATACGTCGCACCGTTCTGGCCGGAGTCCGCGACGAGTACGTGGAGGCCGGTCTCGTCGCCGGCCACCGTAACCGCCCGATCGCGACCTGGTGCCGCCGACGCACCGGTCGGTGGCGCACCCGCCATCCCCACCATCGTCAATGCAATGGCCGCACTGAACACAGCTGGCACAAACAACCGCGGACGCATGGCCCACCCCAATCTCCTCCGGATGCACGCCGAGCCCACCAAACGCCACAGGTGCCGATCGAATGTGGAAGCCCGGTGGAAGCTCAGTGGAAGGAGTACTCTCCCGAGCGGGAGTGCCGGAGGTTCCGCCCAGACGTACGGGGAGGTGAACGTGCTTGTCCGCGTTCAGGTGCTCGGGCCTGTGGAGATGCTTCGCGATGGTGAGCCGCGGAGTCTCGGGCCGCAGCTGGCTGTGCTGTTGGGCAGACTTGTCGTCGGGCACGGCCGAGCCGTGCCGACCGTGGACCTCCTCGACGCACTGTGGCCGGATCACGCGCCCGACGGAGCACTGTCGACCTTGCGTAGCCACGTCGCGCACCTTCGCCGGCTCCTCGGGCCGGACCGTGTGGCGAGTCTGGGACATCGGGCCGGTTCCGGCTACCTCGTCCGCCTCACGGCCGAAGAGCTCGACGCGACCGTCTTCGAGTCCACCTACCGCCGGGCCCGGCAGTCCTACACCGCCGGCGACCTCGAGCGTTGCGTCGACCTGTCCACCACCGCCCTTCAGCTCTGGCGGGGCCGGGCGTTCGGCGACATCTCCGGCCGGCCGAGCATCGATCACGAGCGCGCGCGACTGGATGAGCTGGCCCGCGCCACCCGCCGGATCCGGGCGGAGTCCAACGTACGGCTCGGTGACGACGGCGCCGCGATCACCGACCTGTCCGCGTTGCTGGACGCCGATCCGCTCGACGAGGCCGGCCGCGACCTCCTGGTGCGTACCTTGTACCAGGCCGGCCAGGTTGACCGCGCGGCTGTGGTGTGCACGGATGGGATACGCCTGCTCCAGGATCGGGGCCTCGACGCGTCCGACCTGGAACGCCTGCAGCGGTCGGTGCTACGTCGCGAGCCCGGGCTCGGGCTCGGGCACCGGCCCGTTCCGGACGGAACACCCGACCAGCTGCCACCGGCCGCCCTCCGCCTGGTCGGACGCGAGCGCGAGCTCGCCGATCTCTCAGCGGCGTTGGAGAACGGGCCTGGCATCGTCGTCCTACACGGCCCGGCGGGAGTCGGCAAGACGACGTTGGCAATCCACGCGGCCCGCCGCCTGAGCAACGACTTTCCCGACGGAATCCTGTACGCCGAGCTGCGGCAGGCGAGCCCGGAATGGACTTCGGCAGCCGTCCTGGCGGAGTTCCTGCGCGCGCTCGGTGTGCGCCCCTCGGCGATTCCGGCCACGCTCGACGAGCGAGTGTCGATGTTTCGAACCGTCCTGTCGGCCAGGCGCGTCCTCATCGTGATGGACAACGCGACCTGCGAGTTGCAGGTGCGTCCGTTCCTGCCCGGCACCGGCGGAAGCCGCGTCATCGTCAGCTCGCGCTCGCATCTGTCCGGCCTCGACACCAACCGGATCCGGCTCGATGTGCTGGCGCATCACGACGCGCTCGCTCTGCTCGCTCAGGTCGCCGGCGAGCACAGGGTCAAGGCCGAGTCGACCGCTGCGGACCAGATCGTGCGTGACTGTGCGGGGCTTCCACTCGCGGTCTGGGTCGCGGGCGCACGGCTCTCGGCCCGCCCGTACCTCCCGCTGGCAACGGTGTCGGGTCCGCTGAGCGACACTCGCCGGCGACTCGACGAGCTTTCCGTCGGGGACGTCGCGGTCCGGTCCAGCCTCGAGCTGACGTACCAGGCCTTGCCGGCCGGCGCCCGGCTTGCGTTTCGCCGCATCGGCATCACATCGACGAATGCTGTCGCGACGTGGGCACTGGCAGCAGCCGCGTACGAGTCGCTGGCCTGGGGAGAGCGCCGTATCGACGAACTGATCGACGTCCATCTGGTCGAACCGGCCGGTCCCAACCGGTTCCGCGTACACGACCTGGTTCGCCTGTACGCGGAGGAACGCGCGCTGGCCGAGGACGACCCCGCCGATCGCGAGGCGGCCGTTCGCCGCGTGATCGACCTGACCTGCGAGCTCGCCCACCGCGCCGCGGACCACGCCGCAGTCGACTTCCGGCACGGCGTCCCGTGGACACTGGACAACCGGTGGCTACCCGCCACCGACCCGACCGAACTCGAAGCGGTCGTCGCCGACCCGATGGCCTGGTACGGCTCACACCGTGAGTTGCTGCTCCGGCTCGCCGAACATGCCTCGGAAAACGGTCTCGCCGGCGCGGCCGGAAAGCTGGCGACGGCGCTGGTCGGCTTTCTACAGACCTCGAACGACTTCGACACCTGGCGTCGAATCGATGACCTGGTGCTCAGGACAGCGGACCGTGCCTCGGGCGCTGAGGCCCGACGGGTTCGGCTCGCGGTGGAACGAGACCTCGGTGAGCTGGAGACGATCCAGGACAGGTACGACGAGGCGGCCCGGCACTTCGCGTCCGCACTCACCGAGGCAGAGACGCTCGGCCGCAGCGACGACCCCGACGACCGCAGGATCGCCGCCGGCCACCTGCCCGCGATCCTGTCAGGTCTCGGATACCTCGACCGCCTGCGCGGCCGCTACGCCGACGCCCTGCTGTCGTTCACCCGAGCCCTCGACTGCGCCACGAACCCCGCGACCGCGGCGTATGCGGTATGTGGGTCGGGCGTCACCCAGCTCGAGTGCGGCCACACAACGGTCGCCGAATCCGCCTTCAACCAGGCCCTCGTACTCAGCCAACGCAGCTCCTACCGGCCAGGTGAGGCCCAGGCACTCCGGTGTCTCGCCATGATCCGGCAGAGCCGTGGGGAACTCCAGGCAGCCGAGGAACTCCTGGAACGCGCGGCCGACATCAGCGCCCGCCTGGGCGACCGGCTGAGCACCGCGCATGCGCACACCTGGCTGGCACAGGTGTGGAACGAGCAGGGACACACCACCAAGGCGCGGTCGCTCCTCGACGCGTGCCTCGCCGTGTACCGCGCATCGGACAACCTCTGGGGCGAGGCGACAGTGCTCGGTGCCCTGGCCCGCACCCACCTCCACGCTGACCTGCACACCGCACGAGCGCTCGTCAACCAGTCGCTCGCGATCTGGCGCCGGCTCGGTTCGCCGTACTGGATCCGCCGCCACGAAGACCTGCGGCAGGAGATCAGTACGCGAATCACCGAAGCCTGACGCAACTGCAGATCCTGCTCGAGAGCAAGGTACGCGTGCCGGGCGCGGGCCTCGAACAGACGCTCCGCAAGCTCGGCTTCGAGCCGGCCCAGGCCATACTGTCCGCCACGACACCCGCGCTGCCCGCGGCTGTGACCGCGCTCGGCGGCGTGCCGTCACTGGTCGCACAGGGCGCGCTGGTAGCTGGCCGGTTTGTCTCGGCGGTGGTCGCGGGGGAGCGGGCCGCGGCAGCTGAGCGGCGCAACGCGCACGGCTACGACCGGCGAGCTGGTCGGCACGGTGGCTTTGGAGGTCTCCACCGGCACCGTTTGTAGGTCAGTGCTGACACCACCCGGACCAGGAGGGCACCCTAGTGTTGGTGGGAGTTGACACCACCCTGGCGGGCGCGCAAGCGGAGCGAGTCCGAGCAGATTGAGCGGAAGTGGGCGCATGTCGGCGACGAAGCTCCTGGTACTCGGTATCGTGCACCTTTCCGGCGGCGCGCATGGCTACCAGGTGCGGTCCGAACTGCTGCAGAGCTGGCGTGCGGAGAATTGGGCCAAGATCAAGCCCGGCTCGATTTATCACGCACTGAAGAAGGCGGCGGCTGATGGCCTCCTCACCGAACACGCCGAGCCGGGCGACTCCGGGCCGGAGCGCGTTCTGTACCGCGCGACAGCTCGGGGACGTGACGAGATAGTCGAACTGGTCCGCGACGGTCTGCGGCGCACCCACGACCCGGACATGCTCAACGCGTCCATCGCCATGTTGCCCATGCTGACCAGGACAGATGCCATCGCGCACGTTAACGAGCGGGTCGCGCGCCTGGAAGCGGAGCTCGTAGAGCAGGCCAAGTGGCGGGAGCACCCCAATCGGGACACCCCCGAGCACGTCCGCGATCAGGCCGAACTGTGGGCGGGACACGCACGCACCGAACTGGAGTGGGCGAAGAGCCTGAGCAAACGACTGTCTGAGGGCGCCTACACCATGGCCGATGATCCGGGTTCGTGGCGAACGGTCCCCGATCCCCTCAAGATGCGCTTCTAATCAAACTTGACAAGACGTTCCTCCTCGTGCACTCTGGCCAAGTACTCAAACTTGACTAGCGCTCAACCAATCCGTTCGCCACACCGAGAGAAGGAATCGAACCCATGGGAACGCTCGCGATCGAGACGAGAGGGTTGAAGAAGAGCTTCGGCACGACCCACGCGGTCGCCGGTGTGGACCTGGCCGTGAGCGCCGGGGGCGTGTACGGCGTGCTCGGTCCGAACGGGGCGGGCAAGACCACCGCGATCCGCATGCTGGCCACGCTCCTGCACCCCGACGCCGGAGAGGCGCACGTGTTCGGCTACGACGTCGTGCGTGACGCCCAGGCGGTGCGGAGCAGGGTGGGCCTCGCCGGGCAGTTCGCGTCGGTCGACGAGGACCTCACCGGGGTGGAGAACCTGTTGCTGCTCGCCAGACTGCTCGGCTACTCACGCCGCCGAGGCAGGGAGCGGGCGACCGACCTGCTCGACGCGTTCGGTCTTGCCGAGGCGGCCGACCGGCAGGTGAAGAAGTACTCCGGCGGGATGCGCCGGCGCATCGACATCGCGGCGAGCCTGGTCGTCACCCCCGAACTGATCTTCCTCGACGAGCCCACGACCGGCCTCGACCCGCGCAGCAGGAACCAGGTCTGGGAGATCGTCCGCGGCATGGTCGCCGAGGGCACCACCGTGTTGCTGACCACGCAGTACCTCGACGAGGCCGACCAACTGGCCGACCGGATAGCGGTGATCGACCACGGGAAGGTCATCGCCGAGGGCTCGAGCGGCCAGCTCAAGGCGTCGGTCGGCGCCGGCTCGCTGCACGTACGGCTACGTGCGCCCGAGCAGCGGGCCGAGGCCGAACGGGTCCTCGCCGGCGTCCTCGAGGTGCCGGCCGAGCCGTCCGCCGACCCGGCCGCGCTGTCCGCGCGGATCTCCGACCCCGAGCGGGTCGCCCGTTCCCTGGCCGAGCTGTCCCGCAGCGGCATCGACGTCACCGAGTTCGCGCTCGGTCAGCCGAGCCTGGACGAGGTGTTCCTCACCCTGACCGGACATCCCGCCGAAGAGACACCCGAGGAGGATGCCGCATGAATGCCACGACCGCGGAGCAGGCGTCGGCGCCGGTCACCGAGGACGCGCTGCGCAGTGTGCTGTTGGCCGGCGAGCGGCCGTCTCGCCCCGGCCCGGTGCGCACCTCGTTGACATTCGGCTGGCGGGCGCTGCTGAAGATCAAACACGTGCCCGAGCAGCTCGTCGACGTGACCATGTTCCCGATCATGTTCACACTGATGTTCACCTACCTGTTCGGCGGCGCGCTCGCCGGGTCGACACAGGAGTACCTACAGTTCCTGCTGCCCGGCATCCTGGTGCAGGCGAACGTCATGATCACCATGAACACCGGCATAACGCTGAACACCGACATCCAGAAGGGGGTGTTCGACAGGTTCAGGGCGCTCCCGGTGTGGCGACCGTCGCCGCTGGTCGGCGCCCTGCTCGGCGATGTGATGCGCTACTCGATCGGGTCGGCGATCGTGATCATGCTCGGACTGGTCCTAGGGTTCCGGCCGGAGGGTGGCGCCGTCGGCGTGGTGCTCTCGGTGGTGCTGCTGCTGGTGTTCTCGTTCTGCCTGTCGTGGCTGTGGACGATGCTCAGCCTGATCCTGCGCACGCCGAACTCGGTGGCGGGGGTCAGCATGATGGTGATGTTCCCGCTGACGTTCGGGAGCAACATCTTCGTGGACCCGAAGACGATGCCCGGGTGGATGCAGGCGGTCGTCGAGGTCAACCCGATCACCCACCTGGCGACCGTGGTACGCGGCCTGATGGACGGCTCGGTGCCCGCCGGGGAAATCGGCTGGGTGCTCGTCTCGTCCGTACTTCTCGTCGCGGTCTTCGGTCCCATCACCATGGTCCTCTACCGCAACAAGAAGTAGATGCCGCTACCGCGAGCACTTGATCGAAATCAACTCCGACAACCCGGCCCACTCGGCCAACGCCATCACCGGTACCAGACCCGGACACGACAAGGAGAGCCGAATGAGCACCATCCCCAAGAACAACTCGGAAACCGTTGCGCACACGCCCGGGCGGGCGAGCAGCATCGGGGTCTGGATTCTGCAAGTCGTGCTGGCGGCGACAATCGCCGGCGGCGGAATCTCGAAGCTCGCAGGCGACCCGGTCATGGTGGACATGTTCGCCGACATCGGGGCTGGCCAGTGGCTCCGGTACCTGGTCGGAGCGCTGGAGGTCGCGGGAGGGGTTGGACTTCTGATCCCGGCTCTGGCGGGCCTGGCCAGTCTTGGGTTGGCGGCATTGCTGACCGGTGCTGTCATCACCGATCAGTTCGTGCTCGAGCAGAGCCCTTGGCTGCCGCTCGCCTTACTCGTCGTGGCGGCCGTGATCGCAAGGACGCGGTGGTCGCGCACCGAGGCCGTCGTCGGCACGCTGCTCAGGCGCTGAGACAAACCTCTCGAACGGAGATGTGAGATGAACGAGATGGCCTTTCGCGTGACATCAAACGATGGCACCACCATCGCCTACGACAGGGAAGGAAGCGGTCCGGCCGTCATTCTGGTGGGCGGAGCACTCGACGAGGGGGTGGAGAACGCTCCCTTGGCGCCAGCTCTCGCCGAGCACTTCACGGTCTACAACTATGCCCGTCGGGGACGCGGCGCGAGCGGCTTCACCGAGCCTTACGCCGTGGAAAGGGAGATCGAGGACCTGGATGCGTTGATCGCGGAGGCGGGCGGCTCGGCACACCTGTTCGGGGCGTCCTCAGGCGGCGCGCTGGCGCTGGAAGCCGCCGCGGCCGGGTCAGCCATCGACACGATCGCCGTGTGGGAGGTGCCCTACGCGGTCGGGGACGACATACGCCCGCGATTCGAGGAGTACATCGCAGACACCCGACGCGCCTTCGACGCCGGGCGAGACGAGGAGGTTCTCGAACTGTTCATGCGCATGACCGGCGCCTCCGACGACAACATCGCGGCCAGGAAAGCGGCAGGCAAGCAGACGGCGCATTGGGCGCATTCGGTCGCCCTCGCGCCCACGCTGGTCCACGACAGCGTCTTCCTCAACCGCTACCAATTGCCGGCCGATCGACTGGCAACGGTCACCCAACCGGTCCTGGTCACCACCGGAGGACCGATCACGGTCCCCTATATGGCAGGCCTGCCCTCGGACTTCTTCGACCGCGCAGCCGACGAGCTTGCAGACCTACTACCCCACGCTCAACGGGAGACCCTCGAGGGGCCGGATCACGTCGTCGACCCACAGACCGTCGGCCCGCTGTTGCTACGGTTCTTCAGCAGCGAACACTGAGGGGCCCGCGAGGTGTTGCGGGAAGACCGATTAGGCACCGCGCAAGCAGATCTTCGTCGCGCCAGGGACACGGGGCGGACAGGTGGTGTCGAGGTTGATGTCGTCGGCGGCATCACAGGCCTGATCCTGGGCGTGCTCGTCACCAACGTCTTCGTCACCACGCAAGGCCGGGCCGTCGTACTGACCTGGGCTTCAGTGGGACTCGACGTGGCCTGCTCGCTGCTCATCGGCTCCGTCGTCGGTCGTACCCCGCACTCCGGGCCGACTCAGTATCGCCCACCGAAGCCCTGCGCAGCACATCACCAGGCACCTCGGTAGGGCCAGTGATTCCGGGCTGTGGTCGCATGCGGTCACCGTTCCCGGGGCGGTGGCCCGGTGCCGAAAGTCGTGCCCACGGCGTGCTCACGTCAGGAGTGCCACCGATGACGCAGCCGCGTTCCCGGGTCGACCTGTACGCGGCGATCCGACGGGATGCCCGATCTGGGATGTCCAACCGCGCGCTGCAGCGCAAGCACGGCGTCGGCTTCCGAACCGTGACAGCGGCGCTGGAATCTGCATGGCCGAAGGAGAGAAAGCAACCGCCCAAACGCGGCTCACGGCTTGACGCGTACCGAGTGGTGATCGACGACTGGCTGCGCTCGGACCTCGACGCGCCGCGGAAGCAGCGACACACGGCGAAGCGGATCTTCGATCGACTGCTTGACGAACATGACGGGGCCGGGGTGGTGTCGTACTGGATGGTCCGCGAGTACGTCGCCACCCGACGCCGTGAGATTCGCGTCGAGGTCGGACAGGAACCTGCCAACGCGTTCATCCCGCAAGAGCACCGCCCGGGCCGCGAGGCCGAGGTTGACTTCGGCGACGTCGCCATCCGCCTGCGCGGCGAGCTCGTAACCTGCGCGCTGTTCAGCCTTCGGCTCTCCTACTCGGGCAAGGCCGTGCACAGGGTCAGTGCCTCGGCTGGGCAGGAAGCCTTCTTCGAGGGTCACGTCCACGCCTTCAACGTGCTCGGCGGGGTGCCGACCGGGAAGATCCGCTACGACAACCTCAAGGCCGCCGTCGCGAGCGTGATCGGGTTCTCCCGCCAGCGGGTCGAGGCCGACAGGTGGACCGCCGTCCGTTCCCACTACGGCATCGAAGCCTTCTATTGCCAGCCCGGAATCCAAGGTGCGCACGAGAAAGGCGGCGTCGAGGGGCAGATCGGCTAGTTCCCCCTTCCGACCGAGCCGTTCGAGACCGGCCGCTGGTTCACCCCGCGCGTGGACCGGTACGCCCAGGTCACGGTCCGGATGAACAAGTACTCCGTGCCCGCGCGCATGGTCGGCCGTCAAGCCCGGGTGCTCCTGAACGCCAGCGACCTGGTCGTGTTCGACGGCAGGACCGAGATCGCCCGCCACGAACGGCTCATGACCAAGGGCTCGACCCGGGTCGACCTGGACCACTATCTCGAGGTCCTCCTCCGCAAACCGGGCGCGCTACCCGGCGCGAAAGCGCTGGAGCAGGCCAGGGCATCCGGGCGGTTCACGCCCGTTCACGACACCTGGTGGGCCGCGGCCTGCAAGGCCCACGGTGACGCCGACGGCACCCGTGCCCTCATTGAGGTCCTGATGCTGCACCGGCACCTTCCACACGACCACGTCGTCGCCGGACTCGCGACGGCGCTGCGTGCAGGCGCGCTCACCGCGGACGCTGTCGCGTTGGAAGCGCGCAAGTACAACGACACAGCAGATGGCGGAGCCGACGACACGACAGCGGACCACCAGTCCCTGATGAGCGGCGACAGGGCACGCGGAGAAGGCGAGATCCCTGCCGTGCGATCGCTGACCGAGCGCCGGCTCCGCGCCCACATCCCGGCCGACACTCGGCCGCTGCCGAGCGTGGAGAAGTACGACCAGCTGTTGGCCAGCCGACGTGACACCCCGAACGAAGGAGCCGCACCGTGACCACCAAGCGCCGTGGAATGACCGAAGAAGCAGCCGACGCCGCGATCGACCAAGCGTGCCGGATGCTGCGAATGCCCACCATCCGCAACTCCTTCACCGACTACGCCGACCGGGCAGGGCGTGAGCAGATGTCTTACCGCGGGTTCCTCGCCGAACTATTGCTTGCCGAGTGCGACGATCGCGCCCGACGCCGGTCCGAACGCCGGATCAAGGCCGCCAAGTTCCCCCGCGAGAAGTCCCTGCGGGCCTTCGACTTCGACGCCAACCCCAACATCGATCCCGCCGTGATCCACACCCTCGCCAAGTGCGAATGGGTCCAGAAGGGACAGCCGCTGTGTCTGATCGGGGACTCCGGCACCGGCAAGTCCCATCTGCTGATCGCACTCGGCACCGAGGCCGCCATGGCCGGCTACCGGGTCAAGTACACCCGGGCGACCCAGCTTGCCAACGAGCTCGTCGAGGCCGCCGACGAGATGACGCTGGCGAAGACCATCGCCCGCTACGGCCGCGCCGACCTGCTGTGCATCGACGAACTCGGCTACATGCAACTCGACCGCCGCGGCGCGGAACTCCTCTTCCAGGTCCTCACCGAGCGTGAGGAGAAGGCCTCGGTCGCGATCGCGTCCAATGAGTCCTTCGGCGGCTGGACCAAGACCTTCACCGACCCCCGGCTATGCGCAGCCATCGTCGACCGACTCACCTTCGGCGGCACCATCCTCGAGACCGGCACCGACTCCTACCGTCTGGCCCAAGCCACAAAGCAGCGGACAACCTGACACCCGTCGGGCGCGGAAGCGGTGTCGACGCAGACCAACATCCGCGGCACCGACACGTGCCCGGCGGTGTCAGAACTCGCCAACAAGCGGTGTCGGACGAAACCTCCGCAGCCAGCACGTTCGAGATCTGACGGAGGCTCCTCGCGGGTACGAGCATCGCCCGGCGCATCGCGTCCCTTACTCGTTGGCGGTCGCCGCCGGGCCGGGCCTCGATCTCCAGCAGGTCCCCGCAGCGCCTCCACGCTCACCACGTCGTTGATATCTTCTGCGACGGTGCCAGCGATGACGGGAAGCCGGGAGTGGCCGGTGGCCATCAGCCTCATCGCGTGCTCGACCTGCTCGCCGGCCGCGATCACCCCGACCCGGGTACGCGGGGCTGCCGCCCGTCGGGCAGGAAGACCAGCCGGCCTGACGGGGCCTTACGGATGGCCGTGCTCTGGCTCGCTCCGTTTGTACCGCAGCTGTCAGTGGCCAGTGGCGGTAGGCGAGGTGAGCCGGAGCGGGAGGCTGGTGAGTCCACGGACCGCGAACGACTTGCGCCGGCGTGCGCGGCCGGCATGGAGCAGCTCCGGCAAGCGTTCGGCGAGGGTACGGAACGCGATTTCCCCTTCGAGCCGCGCCAGCGGCGCGCCCACGCAGTAGTGGGCGCCGCTGGAGAAGGCCAGGTGCTCGGTTTGCTGGGTACGTTCGATGTCGAACCGGTCCGGGTCCTGGTGGGCGCCGGGGTCACGGCCGGTGGCCCCGAGGAGGACGATCACCACCTGTCCCGGCTCGATCACGTGGTCACCGATCTCGATCCGCTCGTGCGCGGTACGCGTCGTCGCATGTGACGGAGAGTCGTACCGTAGTACCTCCTCGACCGTGGCTGCGGCCAGCGTCGGATCGGCATGCAGACGTTTCCACTGATCGGGGTGACTGAGCAGCGCGAGCATACCGTTGCCGATCAGGTTGGCGGTTGTCTCGAAGCCTGCCACGAGCAGCAGCCGGCACGTGGACAGTAGCTCCATCGGGGTCAGCTTCTCCTCGCCCACGGCGTCGGCGAGGCGGTTGATGACGCTGTCGCCGGGTTGGTCGGAGCGACGTTCCAGCAAGGTGCGGAAGAGGTCGTTCAGGGCGGCGATGGCGACATGGAACTCGCGTGCCTGCCGCACCGAGTTGATCCCGTCGAGGGACCCGCCGAGGGCAGCGCCGTACCGCGCGAACCGCTCGATGTCGATGTCGGGGACGCCCAGGAGATCGCTGATCACCCGGATTGGCAGCGGCGTGGCGAAGTCGGCCATCAGGTCGAACTCGTCCTTCGCGATGGCGGCGTCGAGCAAACTGTGCGCCGTTTGTTCGATCCGAGAGCGGTAGCTCGCGATCATCTTTGGCCCGAAGGTCGGAGCAACCAGCCGCCGCAGCCGCGTGTGGTGCGGCGTGTCGAGCTTGAGGAAGGACACTTCCTCACTGGCGTCCTCACTGGCGAGCAAGTCGCCGCGGACCCCGCGTACGGCCGAAGTCCCGTCGGACGGATACGGCGCGCCTTTCTCACGGACACCGAACCGCCGGTCCCGGACTATCTGCGCGGCGACTTTGTGCTGCGCGGTGACCCAGACACCGACCCCGCTACGGGTAAGCGGCCCGGCCGCCCGCAGTTGTGCGTACATGGGATATGGGTCAGGGATTCCGCCGGTCCGCAACGCCCTGGCCAACTGGTCCGACCGTAGCTGAGCCAGCCACCACAGGCCGATCCGCTGGGTCCAGGCACTCGTGGTCAAGCGGACGGCCGACCTGGCCTCCGAGATGAGACTTGTCACGGACGCTCCTTAATTGACGCACAGTTCGTCAACCCGCATCACGTCCTATGTACCTACTGCGGT
Source organism: Flindersiella endophytica (assembly GCF_054779015.1). Taxonomy (NCBI): domain Bacteria; kingdom Bacillati; phylum Actinomycetota; class Actinomycetes; order Propionibacteriales; family Nocardioidaceae; genus Flindersiella; species Flindersiella endophytica. The sequence continues at coordinate 30,843 of NZ_BAAGYY010000007.1, read as the reverse complement.
GCACATTTCTCGCACATGCTGCAACCGGCACGCAATGCGAACGGGCACCATCCGATCATGAACAGATCCACGGAGACACGGACGTGTTCGGCGCCTACGTGGCTGTTCTCCCAGCCCCGTCGGCCCAGGCTGGCGTGGATGCCGCCGCCGACCACCGGAGCCGGTGCGGGAGAAGTCGGTACTCGGCCGGGTTCTTGGTTTTCTCATCCTGTTTGTGGCCCTGTTTATGATCTCCGTGTCCACCGTACGGCTGATGCTGGGAAGGTGACTGCTCCACCGCGGTAGATGGACTGGCGTCACGGCGTAGGGGATTCCACGATATCGGCGCGCTGACATCACCAGGTGGTGAGTACGTTCTGGTCGAGGACGGTGGCGGCGGGATCGCGCGCCTTGGTGGCGGCTTGGACGGCATCGTTGACGTCGTCCACGCTGGGGCCTGGACTGTCGGCGTCGGGGTATTCGAAGCTGTTGCGCGCTCGGCGGATGCGCCCGAATGACCGGAAGGCTTGTAAAGTGTTTATCTGGACAGTTTGTGGTTCTTGTGCTGGAAGCTACGGACTGGTCTTCGAACTGAGGGCGTGTGTTGGTCACAGTGCCAGTGGCAACCCGTGCATTTCGATTGCTACTGCTGTGAGGGGTTCGTCGGCTCGGGTGGTGTGGAGTTCGCCTGCGACCCAGAACGCGGCTTGGCCGGCAGCGATCGGCTGCCAGATCTCGTCTCCACCGCAGACATGACCGTGGCCGGATATGACGATGAACAGCTGATCGCCGACGGCCGGGTGACGGCCGGCCTCGCCGCCGGCTGCAAGGTGCAGGACCGTTGCGGCGACGTGTTCGCCTCGGATGAGGTTGTTCGCCCGCAGTCCGCGGCTGCCGTGGTTGGTGATCGATCGGGCGGTGTCAGGAGCGAGTTCGATGATTCGCATTCAGCGGATCGTACAAACTCGGTGTGGCGGTTGGTCGGCGCTGATCTGCGCTATGCGGGGGCATTCCTTCGGCTTCTTCAAGCTCGATGAGGAGGTTACGGATTCGGTCGGCGGTGTGTTGGTGGCGGTGGATTTCTCGTTCCCAGCCACGGTACGGCGCTGTGGACCTCGACGGGCATGGTTGGCTGTTCTCCCAGCACGTCCGGGATGTCAGCCCAGAAGAGCGGGGCGCTCACCTGGCAGGTGGTTAGTTAGTGGGCAGCGCGGAACAGGGACCGAACGACCGCTCAGCGGCATGTGCGGATGTTCAGCGACAGCAGCCCAACGCTTGTGCGACCGGCTCGTGCTTGAGTTCACCGCACGCCGTGATGTCGGCCGCGTTCACACGCATCTGGTGTTCGAGTCGTGGGAAGGCAGCCCGCTGGTTCTGCTGCCTGGCTCCGGGCGACGGCGGACCTGAGTTCCGTCAGTCACAGCCGGCCAGATCTGGTCACCCGGACCTGCGCACGGTGAATCCCCGTCCTCTAGGATCGCGCAGTGGCCAGCGGTCCGACTGAGCGCGCACGGCTTGTGGGTCTGACGTGCGAATTCATCCTCGCCGGTGGCGTGGTCGACCTCTCCCTGAGCGAACTGGCCCGCGGCATCGGCTCCAACAACCGGATGCTGCTGTATCACTTCGGTTCGCTCGACGAACTCCTCGCCACCGCCGTGGACGAGATCCTCGGCGGCACAGCGCTCCTCGACCGGCTCGCCGCCCTGCTCGGCACTCCCGGCACCACGGCGGATGGGATGTCGGCGGCGTGGCGCCACATCGCCGATCCTGCCCGGCTGCCGCACCTGCAGCTGTTCTTCGCCCGGTTCGGCATGGCCGCCGACGTCCCCGGCCGCCACCCGGAATTCCTCGCCCAGACCCGGGAGCGCTGGACGGCGGTGGTGGCGAAGCGACTGCGGCAGGACCCCGCCGTGGCACATCCGGACCACACCGCGACGGCGATCGTCGCCCTGTGGCGCGGACTGCAGATGCTGCTGATCTGCGGCGAGTCGCGGGTCACCGTCGACGCCGCGCACGATCGCGCCGTCGCCGCGTTGCTTCTGCCCGGCTGAGCAGCGGTGTAGCCTCCCCAGAAAAGTGAATCGTTCAGTTCACCTCATCTCGGAGTGGATCGCATGATCACGTTGCCGAAGGCCGAGCTGCACGTGCACCTCGAAGGCACCCTGGAGCCCGAGGACATGGCCCGCTTCGCCCGTCGCAACGGCCTGTCCCTGCCCTGGCGCACCCCGGAGGAGCTGCGGGCCGCGTATTCCTTCACCGGCCTGGAGAACTTCCTGTCGGTGTACTTCGCGGGCTGCCAGGTGCTGCGCCGCCGCGCGGACTTCCACGATCTCACCGCCGCCTACCTGCGCCGTGCCGCCGAGCAGGGCGTCCGCCGCGCCGAGATGCTCTTCGGCCCGCAGGCTTTTCTCGACCAAGGCGTCCCGATTGACGACCAGCTCGGTGGTATCACCGAGGCCATCGCCGAAGCCAAGGAGGAGTCTGGCATTGAGGGGGCCCTGCTCGTCAGCGCCCATCGCCACCGCAGCCAGGCCGATGCCCTCGAACTACTCGACCTCATCCGCCCGTGGCGCGACCATGTTCTCGGCGTGGGCCTCGGCAGCGCCGAGCAAGGCAACCCACCGTCGAAGTTCGCCGGGTACTTCTCCGCCGCCCGCGCCCAGGGTTACCGCACCACGTGCCACGCGGGCGAAGAGGGTCCGGCCGCCTATATCCGTGAAGCGCTGGACACCTGTTGTGTCGAACGCATCGACCACGGATACACCTGCACCGACGACCCCGATCTCGTGGCTCGCCTGGCCGACGAGCAGGTCACGCTCACAATGTGCCCCCTGTCGAACCTCCGACTGCACGTCACCGATGACCTGACGGTCTACCCGCTGAAGACGCTGCTGGACGCCGGCGTCCCGGTGACCGTCAACTCCGACGACCCGTCGTACTTCGGCGGGTACATCAACGAGAACTACGCGGCGGTGGCCGACGCCTTGGAACTGACCGACGCCGACCTGAGGGCACTGGCGCGCAACAGTTTCACCGGGTCTTTCGCGGCAGCAGACGACGTCTCGGAAGCACTCGAGGAGGTGGGGCGCTGAACGGGACGCTCCCGCAGGGTGCTTCCGGATCGTGGGTTGCCGAGGTGGTCCTCAGCAACCCTCATTCCGCTGTGGTTCCCGGAAGTCGCAGAACGCTCTCTCCACGCTGCTCCATCTGTCCGGCTTCGGGGGCACCAGGTGGGCCCGACCCGAGCGGTCGAGGCCGTATCCGAGCTCATACTGCACGCCTGACGCGCTGGCTCCAACCGACTCGCCGGCCAGCCCTCGCGGATGCCGATGAAGCCGCGAGCCAGAGGCGCCACGAGGCGAAAGCCGCCACCGCACCAACCTGACACCCCCGGCATCACGAGATTCGCAGAGCACGGTCGACCTCTACGAATCGCTGTTCAGCTTGTCGCATCGCACGCACAGGTTCCGCACACCTCGTCACAAGGTTGCCCCTGCGGCTATGTGGACAAGGGCGTGCCGCTTCGAGGCGTGGCCTGGTCACGGCTGGCGGCTTCCTCGCCAGCAGCACTCGCACCGCTCTGGACTTGACCGGGCGTCGTCGAAGGCGCTGGCACCGTTGCGTGGTCGGCGCGCGGTTCATCACCCAGCCAAGGTGCTGCTGGATGCCGTAGTCGCTGTCGCGCTCGTGGAGGTCTGCCTGGCCGAGGTCGCGGTGATGCGGGCTCAGCCGGTGGCCCCACTACGGCGCGCTCCCTGTAAGGCGTTCGCCGAAGATGGCTTGCAGCGACGAATCGGTGGACAGGGCTGGTCTCCATCCACTCCGGCTGGATCGCCCAGCGGTACCTGCATACCTGGCCGCTGCCGGGCTCAGCGCTGCCACGCTTTCTGGACAAGCGACAGGTATTCCGCCCTCTTCCGGTAATCAGCGGCCGGCCTGCAAGGCCGTCCAGGTCTGGGCGCCGACGACGCCGTCCACTCCAAGACCTCGAGAGGACTGGTAGTCGCGCACCGCTTGGGTCGTCTGGCTTCCGAACTGACCGTCGATCCCGACCGTGCGGCCGAGCGCGGCCGTCAGAGAACGCTGCAGCCTGCGTACGTCGTTGCCCGTGGCGCCGTCTCGAAGCGTTGGTTGCGTACCCCTCGCGAGCAGGGCAGTCCACACATGACCGTCGACACTGAGTCCAGCGGGCAGGCCGCGGGCCTGCCGGTAACTGCTGACAGCGGTCGCCGTAGCCGTGTCGAAGGTCTGGTCGATCGGACCAGGGTTGAGACCGGCCTGCTGCAGCAGGTATTCGGCCGTCTCCACAGCCGGCGCCGATGTGCCGTTGGACAGCGTTGGATACGAGGTGTAGTCCAGCTTGGGTGCAGTGATGAGGTACTGGCTGTTCGCGACGTTCCAGTGGTTGGCGAGCCAGCTTCCGCTGACCGGCTTGGTGCTGTAGTAGTCGTCGTGCCCGCAGTCGATCTGGTTCTCCGCCCCATCGGGACAGACGTTGACCAGAGTGCCCGGAGGGTTGGGTATGCCGCCGTCGTCGTAGCACATGATGTCCTCGTCGTCCCAGCAGTGCCCGTTCGCCGTGGCGTGCGGAGCACCGCGCAGGACGGCTCCGAGGGTGTGCAGCAGCTCGTGGCCCGTCGGTGCCCAGCCCCAGCAGCCGGTGCCGAGGGTGGCCAGCTCGGGCCCGGAGTTGTACCGGTTCGCTGTACCGGGCTGGTCGTCGCCGCCACCGGGTCCACCACCGCCGAGCCCGCACCAAGCCGTGGTCTCGGCGTAGCCGATGTACTTGCGATCCGTCCGGTTGAAGCCAGCTGCCTTCAACCCGTCGAAGGTCCGGCCGAAGTCACTGAGCGAGCCCGCCGGCACCACCACGCCTGTCACGGTGGGAACGCACGACGCGTCGTGGACGAACCGCAGCCGCCGATAGCCACCGGTCACCTGCGCGTCCTGCTGGAACTGCTGGTCGACCTGCCCAGCCCACTCCTGGAACGTGGCGCGATACTGCGCAAGCCGATCAGCCTGCGAAGCCTCTCGTACATAGAGGATCTGCACTCGCTTGCCGCTGGTGCCGTTACCGTCGCACGCGACCGCCGCTGTCGCAGCGGCCACCTGCGGTGTGACCTGGCGCGAATCCGCCCACCGCGTCACCGGACCCCGGTCCTCCACCACCCGACCGTGATCAGACACACCGTCGGAGGCATCGGCACCGGTGGCCCCGAGCGCGACGCTGATCAGGACCGCCGGCAGAACGAGCGGCACCCATCTCCTGATTCGACTCATCAACCCCTCCTCCGCGAGAGCATCGGTCGTCGTAAGAAATTGCCACGACTATGGCCCACGCTGACAGACGGTTCGCACACTTCGCGCATACGAATCATGTGCGTTGGGTCCGCTAGGTTGCGGCCGTTCGAGATGTGCCGCCGAGATGCGTGGGAGGGAATCATCTGTGTTCGGGCGACGGCAATTCCTCAAGTTGGGCGCGTCCATTCCGCTGCTGGCCGGCGGCTTGCTGGATGCGGGAACGCCCGCGGCGCCGGCTGCGGTCAACCTGATCGGCTATACCGCGAGCGGCACCCGATCGTGCGAGCAGCTCGATGCCCTGACCGGACGATTCGCCCAGGTCGTGCGTCTGTACCACCGCCAGGGAACGCCGGTGCCAACGTCGCTGGACGCCGCGGGCCGGCTGCTCGCGTTACTTCGCGACGAGAACCGGTATGTGGTCTACTCCCTGAAGGTGCCGGATGTTTCCGCCGGCACGTACACCGCCTGCGACTCGCTGTGCGCGGACATCGCGAGCCGCGGATACGGCAACCAGGTGTGGATCGTGCTCTGGCACGAGCCGTACCCAGAGCTGTCGGCGAACCAGTACGTGGACCGGTACCGCGCGCTCGCCCCAGCCGTTCGCCGGCATGGCATCGCATGTGGTCCGTGCTTCCACACCTACCCGATCTGGCACAAGGGCCTGGACTACACCGCCTACTGGCCAGGCGACGACCTCACCGACTTCCTGGCCATCGACACCTATCCGGGCGACGACCCGAACGGGCAGGGGCTCGCCGCGGATCCGCTGGCGACGATCTCACCGCTGACCTCGTTCGCCAAGGGACGTGGCAAGGCGTTCGGCATCGCGGAGTTCGCCGTTCCCGCCGATCTCGCGACGGCCCAGCCGAGCGAGGCGTTGGCCTGGATCGACAAGTTCCAGCGGCTGGGGAGCTCATGCCGCTTCGTCACGTACTGGAACGGCGATCCTATGGGCCTGGAGCTCAACAACGGACTGCTCCTACCCGCCTACCGACGCCTCTACGACCGCTTCGCCTGACGACGTGGTGTTCTCCGTCTCGTGCCGCGTGTAGCGTTGGCGGCGCTGTTCGCCCGTAGCACACGGACAGTGGTGATCAGCAGCTGGCCGCGGCACAGCGTGGCGGCTCAGTGTGAGCGCTCGCTGAAGACCGGACCGGACAGAAAGCCGGCCAGGTCCGGGCGGCCATTTTGGCGACTCGACGGCGATGGACGGCTGGCGACGGCGCGCCGCTAGAAGCTGAGCATGCCGGTGAGCATGCGGTCGAGCACGCTGGCGGCCTGGGTTGGGTGTTCAGCGAGGGCTCCGAGCCGGTCGTAGGTCTGAAATGAGGACAGGGCGACGAATCCGTCGAGGAGGACGCTTCGCCGGAGCGTGGATGCGATGCCTCCAGTGGTTGCCAGCCGTTGCAGCAGCCTCTTGAGCTGATCGCGGCGCCAGCTCTCGCGGGTGGCGAAGATCCGCGCCAGCTCGGTGTCGAGCACTGCGATTCCGTTGAGGCGGTGCAGCACCGGCCGTTCGGCGTGCCAGAACTTGCAGGTCCGCTTCAGCGCACTTGCGCAGGCTTGTCGGGGCGGCAGGTCGGCGGTCAGCTCGAGCAGGCGGTCCATTCCGGCCTGTTCTGCGAGCTGGGCGAAGACGGCGTCCAGCAGTCCGTGCCGTGACCCGAACTGGTTGTAGACAGTGACCCGGGTGACGCCTGCCGCAGTCGCTACGTCACCGACACTGACCTGATCGTCGGCCTCGGCGAGCAGCCTGCGGGCGGCCTCGACGATGGCCTGTCGAGTGGCCGACGCCTTGTCGGAGCGGATTCCCATACTCAAGTACTTTACATGATGTATACCCAAATGCTATACATGTTGTATAACGACTTCGGGTGAGGAGAGATGCTGGTATGACACTGATCGAGTTCGGCGGACTGCCGGGCACCGGGAAATCGACGCTCGCGCTGGAGTTGGCCACCCGCATGCGCGCGGTTCTGCTTCGGATCGACACCATCGAAGGAGCCCTGTGGCGCAACGGGTTGCGCCCGGAGCAGACCGGCGTAGCCGCGTACAGCGTGGCGCACGACTTGGCAGCCGGACACCTGGTGCGTGGAATTCCGGTCGTAGCTGACGCGGTGAACTCCGTGGAACCGGCCCGGGCGGGTTGGCGTGAACTCGCGAAGGAGGTCGGGGTACGCCATCTTGTGGTGGAGACCCACTGCCCGGATCTGCGCGAACACCGCCGCCGCGTCGAGACCCGCTCGATCGATATCCCTGGATTCCCCAGACCCAGTTGGGAATGGGTCCAGAGCCTCGCCGACGACTACGAACCTCGAACCGATGAACGGTTGACCGTCGACACCTCCCAGGACATCGACACCTGCCTGCGCCAACTGCTGAGTTACTGCAGTAACGAACCCACCGACCGGAGAACTCTGACTCAGTAGATGCTTGTCATGTGTCAACTTGTTGGCAGGGTTTGATTTGAACTTGGTCGGCCGCGCCAGCCGAGCTCCTGGGCAAGCGGGCACCTGTGGCGTCGCTGACCAAGCGGCCGCTGACCACAGCGCTTCCCAAGGACACCCGGCTCCTCATCACCGCAGCCACCATCACCAGCACCGCAGTCGTTACCCGCAAGCAAGGACGAACCGTTAAGAGTGCCCACCCAGCAATGCCCACAACGTCATCTCGGGCTGACCGAGCAGGCCGCCGACGCAGCGATCGACACCGCGTGCCGTTCGCTTCGGCTGCCCACCATCTGTGTGCCAGCGGGCGAATTGCACCGGCAGGATCACACCTGTCCGTCACGGCGCTGTGATGTCCAGGGTGACGTTGGACAGTGGGCGGCCGACGCACGTCAGGACGTGACCGTTGGTCTTCTGTTGCGGCGTGAGGCAGTTCGGCTCGTTCATCGTGACCTCTCCGCCGCGGAGCTTTACCATGCAGTCCCCGCAATTGCCGACTGTGCACGAGTACGGCATCGGCAGCCCTGCGGCGATCCCGGCGTCGAGAAGCGTCTGGCCGGGCTCGACTACTACGCGGCCGACCTCGTGCGTTCCGTCCTCCACGGTCATCTCCTGCGGTGCGGTGGCTGTGGCGGTCGTGTCCGCCGCGCTGGTGTAGCGCTCGCGGTGCACGCGGTCGTCCGGCACACCGAGCTCGGCCAGGACGCCCTCGACTGTGACCATCAGCGCCTCGGGCCCGCACAGGCAGAACTGGGCTTCGTCGGAGGGCCGCAGCTCGGTGAGCCAGTCGCGGACATCCGAGACGTCGAGCCGTCCATGTTCCCGCGTCAGGACGTACGTGACCGACAACCGCTTCGGGTTGTCCTTCGTCAACCGGAGGAGGTCGCCGGCGAAGATGACTTCCTCCTGGCAGCGGTTGCTGTAGAGCAGCGCGATCCGGCTGGCCGCCGGTCTCGCCAGCAAGGTACGGATCATGCTCATCACCGGCGTGACACCGCTGCCCGCGGCGACCAGGACGACGTCGTGCACCGCCGCCGGATCGATGTGGAACGCCCCGGACGGCCCGCGAACCGACAACCGGTCCCCGGCAATGAGGTTCTGGTGGACGTGGGTGGAGAAGCGACCGCCCTTGACCTGCTTGACCGTGACCTCCAGCCGCGATGCCCCCGGCGCCGACGATGCGGAGTAGGCGCGCCGCACCGGTCGCCCGTCGATGTCCGCGACGAGCGTGAAGAACTGCCCTGGTCGGAAGTCGAAGGAGCCTTGGCGCTCGGCGTCCTCCAAGACGAGGGTGACCACGCTCGGCGTTTCCCGGCGCACTTCGGCGACGCGCACCTCCCGCAACCGTTGCGTCGCCTCGGATTCGACGCCGGTTGGCTTTGCTTGTGAGCCGACCTGGACGTTCTCGTAGCCCTCCTTCCGCAGTCCGGACCGGTAGGCGAGGTTCATCGTGTGCCGCAGCACCCGACCGATTCCCGGAATCCCCGCGACGATCCTGAGCACGCGAGCGAGCACGCCTCTGCGGACGTCGGCCAGGTTCGCGGTGAGGTGGTCCCCGGCCAGCACCATCAAGTCCGGCGCCGTGCCGCGTTCGAGATGGGTGGCAGCCGCCCAGACCCGCGAGCGCGCCACGGCGTCGCTGGCGGTCACCTCGGCCTGCTCGACGTCGATCAGCAGCGCCGCGTGCGGGGGCGTCCCGCGCAACGCCATCGTCTCCAGCAACGCGGAATCGTCAGTGATCGAGCCCCGGCCGCTGACGTGCAGCACGCCGGTCCGACCCGGGACGAGGGCGGCGAACGAGAGCCGGTCGTTCTGGAGAAGGTTGTGGAGGCTGTCCGCGCGCTTGTTGCCCTTGCGGTCCGCGATGGCCAGGGTCCGGCCGTCGAGGATCCGCGCGACAGCCGGCTGATCCCCGCGCGGAGTGGTGTCGCTCCCGCCCGAACAGTCCCAGGTGGACAGGGCGAGGAACGGTGCGGCGGCGAGGAAGTCCGCGACGCCGGGACCGCGCAACGGACCATCGCCCTCGATGTCCGGCGCCGGTTCGGCGGGAGTGGGCGGCTGCCACAGGCGCGAGCGAATGACGGCCTGCGCGCAGTGCACGTACGCCTCCTCGACGTCGACGAACGTCTCGGCGCCCCTCCGCTTGGTCACGGAACCGTTGACGCGCAACGTTTCCCCCACGCCCGGCAGGAGGAAGACGAACGACACCGGGCCGTGCGCCTCGCCATCGGGCAGGGTGAACGATATCCGCGTGGGCGAGTGAACGCGCACGAATCCCGGTGTGCCGCCGATGAACGTCGTGCGGCTTACGCTGTCGGCGTCGCGGTAGCCGAAGCCCGCGAGCGGGCAGTGCGCCAGGACGATCCGGCAGCCCTCGTCGAGTGCGCTGATCTGCTTCAGCATGATCATCGACGGCGGCTGCCCCACGGTCGCCTCGACCTCGTCGACCGTCGTCATGCGGTGGAGTGTGCTCAACTGCATCGGAATCCCCTCAGCCCGATGCCGACCAGCCGTGCCGCCGGTGGCCCGCGAACGAGATATCCACCGCCGGGACACCGGCGTCGGCAACCAGATGCCGCCCCATGGTCTTGTTCTCGCAGCTCATAGCACTATTGTGAGCATTAGCTCAGGTATTTGCTACTCGCTTTTCGGCGCCCTCAAGGAGGACCAGGATGCCGTCGGCGGACCGCCGCTTAGAGCCACGTCGCAAGCCCCGTCAGGTGCGCGCCGAGCTCACGCGCGACCGCATCCTCACCGCGGCTGCTCACGTTTTCGCCGAGCACGGCTACGCCGCCGGCACCACCAACCGGATCGCCGAGCGCGCCCGCATCTCCATCGGCTCGCTATACCAGTACTTCCCGAACAAGGACGCTATCCTCGCCGAGCTCCTGATCCGGCACATCGACCGCGGCACCTGGACCGGCGCCGACGAGCTCGACTTCTCGCCCGGGACGCTGGAGGCGACGGTCCGGGCGCTCATCCGCGACGCGATCGACAACCACAGAGACGATCCCCAGCTGCTCCGAGTGATGGTCGAGCAGGCGCCGGCCTCCCAGGAGCTGCTCGACACGATCGAGCGGCACGGAAAACTGCGCACAGCCCAGATTCGCGACATCCTCACCCGGCACCCCGAGGTCCACGTGGACGACCTCAACGTCGCCGCGGAGATCATCCTGTTCACCGTGGAGATGAACACGCACAAGTTCATGGCCTCCCCGCAGAACATCCCCGTCGAGACGTTCGAGACCGAACTGGTCGCCATGGTGACCCGCTACCTGCGCGGGGATCAGTAGCCGCGCCCCACCTGCGCACGGTGATACTCCGCTCTCTGAGGGAATCTCGCCGGCTGCCTGACACCCGTAGCGGCCGAGCCGGAGGTAGGGCGGCGACAGCTCGGCCAACGCCATGCCAAGGCGACAGCAGAGTCCACGAGAGCCTGGCATGCCGGTGGGCGGGATGCTCGAGGTGACCGAGGGGATGACCGTCGCCGGGCCTCGGGCTCAGGCCGCCGACCGGTGCACGGCGGGACGACGCCGCAGAGCGGTCTCGAGCAAGGCTGGGGGCTTGTACTCCTGGTCGAGCGCGGTGACGTCGGTGCCTGGCGGGACGATCTCGTCGATCCGGTCGAGGATGTCGTCGGACAGTTCGACGTCGGCCCCGGCCAGAACGTCGTCGAGGTGTTCCATCGTGCGCGGGCCGAGGAGCGCGGCGGTGACGCCCGGGTGGGCGACGGCGAACGCCATGGCCAGGTGGGTCATGGGCAGGCCGGCCTCCTTTGCCAGCGGGACCAGCTGTTCGACGACGTCGATGCGGCGCTCGTCGGTGAGGTGGCGGGAGAACTGGACGCGTTTGAGGTCGTTGTCACCGCCCTTGCGTACCCGGCCGGTCAGCATGCCCTGGCCGAACGGACCCCATACCATGACGCCCATGCCGTACTCCTGCGCGATCGGCAGGACCTCCCGTTCGATGCCGCGGTTCAGGATCGAGTACGGCGGCTGCTCGGTGCGAAACCGCTGCAGCCCGGCACGTTCGGCCACCCACTGGGCCTGGACGATCATCGAGGCGGGTGTCGTCGAGGAACCGATCGCGCACACCTTGCCGGCGCTGACGAGGTCGGTCAGGACGGAAAGGGTCTCCTCCAGGTCGGTGTCCGGATCGGGCCGCTGGAGCTGGTAGACATCGATGTGGTCGGTGCCGAGCCGGCGCAGGGAGTTCTCGACGGCGGTGGTGATCCAGCGGCGCGAGGCGCCCTGCTGGTTGGGGCCCTCGCCCATCGGCATGCCGACCTTGGTGGCCAGGACCACCTCGTCGCGGCGGCCCTTCAGGGCCTTTCCGACGATGTCCTCGGAGTCGCCGTAGCGGTCGGCGGTGTCGATGAGGTTGATCCCGGCGTCGATCGCCTTGTGGATGATGCGGACCGACTCGTCGGGGTCGTTGCCCATCACGCTGGCGAACATCAACGTGCCCAGTGCGTAAGGGCTGACCTTGATCCCGGTCCGCCCGAGGTTGCGGTACTTCATGGCCGTGCTCCTTCGCTGCACACCCGGCGGGAGGATCCCGCCGGTTACCGGCCGTCGGCCGGTACATCCACCTTCGGCGGACCCGGGGGCGTCAACCAGTACCCGCCGCAGCCGGTGGACCCGCAGTACCAGGACGGGACGCGGCCGGCTGCCGATACTGCGGCCGACTGTCGATACTGGGGAGATGACCGGAACCACGGATCTTGGCAGGGCCTTGCACGCCTGGCGGGATCGCACGAAACCGGCCGAGGTCGGCCTGCCGGGCGACGGACCCCGGCGTGCGCCAGGCCTACGGCGCGAGGAACTCGCCCTGCTCGCCGGCTTGTCCGTCGACTACATCGTGCGCCTCGAACAGGGCAGGTCGACCAATCCGTCCCCCCAAGTACTGTCGGCGTTGGCTCGAGCGTTGCGGCTGGCCACGGCGGAGCGTGAGCACCTCTTCCTGCTCGCCGGTCAGGCGGTGCCGGGGCCCGGGCTGGTTTCCGACCATGTGCCGGCGGGAGTCCAGCGCCTGCTGGATCGGCTGACCGGGACACCGCTGAGCGTGTACGACGCCGCGTGGAACCTCATCACCTGGAACCCGTTGTGGGCCGCGCTGTTCGGCGACCCGCCCGCCTCACGCGGCTTCGACAGGAATGCGGTGTGGTGGTCCTTCGTCGAACCGCCCGCCGGATACCCCCAGGCGGTGAGCCGGGAGACCGGCCACCGTGCGGCCTTCGTGTCCGACCTGCGAGCGGCGGCGGCTCGCTACCCGAAGGACGCCGAACTGGCCGCGCTGGTCGACGAGCTCCGCACCCGCAGCGATGACTTCGCGGCCCTGTGGGACTCCGGCGCGGTGGGTGTGCACGAGCCCCTGACCAAGACGGTCCGGCACGCCAGCATCGGCGAGCTCACCCTCGACTGCGACATCCTCGCAGCACTCGGCACCGACCTGCGGATCATGGTCTTCAGCGTGGCCGAGGGCAGCCAGACCGCCGAGCGGCTACGGCTACTGGAGGTCGTCGGCGTCCAGGCGCTGACGGGCGCCGGAACCGGCGCATGATCGGACAGCGCCGCGACCGGCAGGTCCATCGGGACCGGCGCCTCTACACAGCCGACAGTAGGCGAGCAACCAGTAGGCGATCGTCGGGTCCGACCTACCCGCGGTCTAGGTGATTGTCACCAACGCGCGTCCGCCGGCCGCGCACCAAACGTCCTTGGCTCGCGTCACGCTCGCCGAGCCAGAAAACTGGACCCGCCTGGCCAGGCAGGTCGGGGATCTCGGCCCGACCCGGACGCCCGACCCGCCGCCGATGCGTGAACTATTTCGCTACCAGCCTCCTGACGATGCCGATCAACGCTATGGCGTCGGGCCAGCGGTACCAGGCGATCAGGCCGAAAGCGATGCCCAGCAGCCCGGTCACGATGGCCATGGCCGCGCCATCGGGGAAGACGAACAGGTTCGTCAGGGTCGCACCGGCCATCACACAGCCAAGCCCAATCGCGGCCGGGCCGCACAACCGTGGGATCAGCAAACCGACCGCACCGGCGACCTCGACGACACCGGTGAAAACACGGAACCACTCGCCGATCCCGAACAGCCGGAACATCGCCACCGCAGTCGGATCACCCATCAGCTTGGGCAACGCCGCCGCCACGAAGAACAACGCAAGCAGCACCTGCGCCGTCCACACGACAACAGTCACCTTCTTGCTGCCACCGTGCCGGGCCGCCGAGCCGACCAAGCTCTCGTTCGCCGTCATGACCTCACCTCCCTGGAATGGGCACCCTGCGGCGCCCTACACCAGAGACGTCGAAGCCACCGGCCCGCACCGGACAGCCAGCCATCCCCGATTCGCGGGAATAGTCAAGCCTTTGGACCGATGTATCGCTGGACTTGCCGCGACGGGCCGACGAGCCCGGTGTGGTGGACCATTGGCCAATGGTCGAGGTCGTACAACGCCTTGACCATATGGGAGCTCACGCCCGACGTAACCGGGGAGACGGCCCGCGTGCACGTTCGTCCAGTGCGTATGCCCCGAACGCTGGAAAGCGCATGCCACCGGTCGCGATACGGGATTACGACGGCTTGCGCCGCGAGACCAGGACCTGCTCGCCGAGCGGTGCTCGCTGTTCTGGCGGAGGCGAGCTTCCCGTTCGAGGGCGGCCTGCCTCCGCCAGCCCCTTGCGGGGTTAGTGCCAGTTGCTGATCTTGACGTCGTTGGGGGCCGGTTCGCCCTTACCAGTCTCGACCAGATTCTTGAGACTCATCAGGAAGACCGCCCACTTCGTGCTGCAGTGGTTCATGAACTCCACCGGTTCCTTCCAGCCCTCGTGGGAGAACAACACGATCGTGAAGCCCTCCTCCTGCTTCAACTCGAACCGGATCCGGGTGCCGACCCACTCCTCAGGGCCGTAGACGACCTCCCAGACCACGAGCTCGGAAGGCCTGGCCTCCAACACCTTCATGTCGAACCCAGCCGGAGGCGGTGCGTCCTCGAACCGGACCCGAAACACCCCTCCGACGCCGCCATCGCCCCGCACTCCCTGGGTCCACCACCCCGACAACCCATCAGCCGTGGTCAGCGCCGTGTAAGTCTCCTCCGGCGATGACACGATCCCGACCCGATGCAGAATGTCCACCATCTCGATACCTCTCTTCTGGTGTAGCGCCTCTCCGGCACGGCCATACGGTCGGACCGGCCGCCATCGATTCGCTATCGATCGGCTATCGGCGTCGTACCGGCCGCCGACAGTCAGCCGGGCGTCGTTGATGCTTGCCGTGACCAGCGCGTGCGGTCAGAAGGTAGCGATCGGGTTGACCGGGCTGCCGGACGTGCCGGCGAAGCGGACCGGCGCGACCTCTCGTTCCCGCAACCACGGCAGGCAGGACGCGTGCCAGCCGGCCTGCGTGAAGTCGCCGGACACACCGGCCTCGTGGCAGACGGTGTGCGTGGCATATCCGACTTACAGGTAGGGGCATAAGCGTTCCACATGCCGGCGTGATCCGATGCAGTCGTCACGACATTGCCGTGCTTGTGAGAAGGCGACATTGTCTTCCGACGTCTTTGTAATGTCGCAACTCATGCTAATCTGCGAAAGCGTAGTTTCTCCCGTGGGCCAGTCGCGGAACGGAGGTGACACATGGCCAAGGGGATCAGGAAATCCGTTGTCAGGAACACCAAGAAGCGTGCGGCCGTCGGCATCTTCTTCGGAAAGTCCCAGAATTCCAAGGCTGGGTAAACGCGAGCACTTCCGCGTTCACAGCATTGTGTCGGCGTCGGGTCTGTCGGCGCGCTCGTCGGCAGGCTCTTCGCCTACTCCTTCGTTTGGAGGAACACATGCGATTGTCGCTGGTCGCGATGCCCTGGCAAGCGCTTTATCGCCCGTCGTTGCAGGTTGGGCTGCTGCACAGCCTGGTTGCACGGGAGTGCCCCGATATCGAGGTTGTGGAGTTCCACGGAAACCTGCGGTGGGCCGAGCGGTTGGCCACCGAACTTCCTGTTGGGGATCTCGTCAGCGACTATCTCACGATCTCTGAGAACGGCATCTTCCAAGGGCTTGGAGAACTCCTTTTCTCGGCCAGCCTGTACGGCGAGGAAGGTCGCTGCCGCGACGAGGTGCGCGAGATAGCCCGGCAGTTCGACGTCGATGTCCGTACGGTCCTGACCATGCATGCGATGGCCGACGGCTTCGTAGCCGAGGCCGCGGCGGAGATTCTCGCCACTGAGCCCCACGTGGTGGGCTTCACCAGTACCTTCATGCAGAACGTTCCGAGCCTCGCCCTCGCCCGCGTGCTCAAACACGCACGGCCGGACGTCACGGTCGTCTTCGGCGGTGCGAACTGCGATGGCCCGATGGGTCATGCGCTTCACCGCAACCATCGGTTCGTCGACTATGTGGTGCGGGGTGAGGCCGAACGCGTCTTTCCTGACCTGCTACGGCGAATCGAAGCCGGCGAGGCTGTCGATGACGTGCCCGGGCTGTGCTGGTGGAGCCCCGACCACAGCTCGACCGCCAATGCCGCGATCACGGATACCGTGCCGCCGGCAATGATCCCGATGCCTGACTACCAGCACTGGCAGGACACGTTGGAGAGCTCACCGGTCCGCGAGTACGTAAGGCCGGAACTCGTCGTCGAGGGCTCACGCGGTTGTTGGTGGGGCGAGAAACACCACTGCACGTTCTGCGGGCTCAACGGCTCCCTCATGGCTTTCCGCTCCAAACCCGCCGAGCAGATCTGGAACGAGATCAGCACCCTCGTCCGACGCCACCAGATCCTCGACGTGTTCACCTCCGACAACATCTTCGATATGGCCTACTTCCAGACGTTGCTGCCGTTGATGACCGAAGCCGACTGGGACCTGTGCGTTCACTTCGAGATCAAGTCCAACCTTCGCCCCGAACAGCTCGGCGCGCTCGCCGACGCAGGTGTCACGATGGTCCAGCCCGGCATCGAGAACCTGAACCGGAACGTGCTGACGCTGATGGACAAGGGCGTCGACGGAACGTCCAACATACAGACGCTGCGATCCATCGAAGAACACCACATGACAGCGTTCTGGAACTACCTCTACGGCTTCCCCGGCGAGCGGGACCAGGACTATCGCAGCGTCCTCGACCAGGTGCGGGCACTGGTTCACCTGCAACCACCGTCGGGCGCCGCACGCATCGTGATGGAACGATACAGCCCACACTTCGAGAGTCCAGAGCTCGGATTCGTACGCCGGGAGCCGTTGTCGTTCTATCAGCAGGCCTACGACCTACCGCAAGAGGAGCTTTACGACCTCGCCTACTACTTCGACTGTGACCAGGCGGGCATCGGTGATGATCTCGGCGCGGAGCTGGACAAGGCGATGGAGGCATGGCAGCGGGACTACCCGTCGTCCACGCTTACCGTCGAGGACACCGACACCGCCGTGATCGTCGACGATCGGCGGCGGGGGTGGCCGGAGCGCCGTCACGTGTTCTCCGGCTGGCACGCGGAGGCCTACCGCTTCCTCGCCGGGCCCAGGACCGCGAAGGGTCTGTGTGCACGCCTGGCCGACGCGGGTTGTCAGGTCGAGTTGACAGCAGTCCGGGCCTGGCTCGAGGGTTGCCTACGCGACGGTCTCGTGTTCACCGACAGTGGACGCTGGATCGCCCTGGCGACTCGTTCCGTGCCTGCGAAGCTCGGCTACTCGCTCGGTGCCAGGCCGGATCTCCGGGAGGTGTCGGCATGACGTCGACCATGACCGGTCCCGCGATCGGAGCCGTCGGAGACCCTGTGGTGCTGGGAACGGACGCGGGGCAGACGCTTGCGGCCATCCGGCAGCTGCGCGATGCGCTCACGGCGGGAGTTGTGCCGACCTGGTACGGAGAGCTCGATCGGCGCGTTCCGTTTGATCTCGTCTGCCACCTCCCGCCACCCGAAGGCCGCGGCGCGGTCCACGATCGGTGGCGCTCGGGGTTCCGGCCGGGCCTGTGCTACTTTCGGCGAGGGCCTGGTTTCCTGCGAGTTCGCGACGCACGGGACCGTGAGACGACGGTCGATCTGGTCATCGATGACGACGACCTGATCGGCACTTTCACCCGCTGCCTGCTGCCGACTTCGCTCACCCGGCTGACGCCGGCCGAGCGGGCCGCTGTCAACACCCTGATCGAGGAACGACTCATGCTCGAACTCGACGGGAAAGTCGTCACGCTGCCGCATCGGATGAGACGATGGCCGGTGCCCGCCATCGAAGTCTGACCGCGCTCGTGCGGCTTCACCTCCTCCGCGAGCGGCCGTCGCCGGGGAGCGGCACGTGGCGGGGGGTCTTCCGGCCGGTGGCCGGGCGGCTGCGCTCGCCGTACACGAACACGCTGACGAGCAAGGTGCCTACCGACCCGACGGCCGCACACACGGCGATTGCGATCGAGGGAGACATCGCCTCGGCCAGTCCGCCGGCGAGCAGCACACCCAGTCCCTGCGCGGTCTGATGCCCTGCCGAAACGAATCCGATCGCCCGGCCTCGTACCGCGTCGGGCACCCGCTGCGTGAACGATACCTGCGCGAGCAGCATGTACGTGGTCACTACGCCGGAGGCCACCCACAACGCCACAGTCACCGGTACCGACGGCGTGGTCACCGTGGCCAGCAGGGGCAGCCCGGTGGCGACAGCCAGCGGCGCGGTCAGCCGTTGCCTCGTGCCTGGCGGGATCCGGGTCACCAGCACGTTGCCGAGCATCGTGCCGATGACGAGTGAGGCCATCAGCACACCGGCCGCGGCGTCATCGGCTCTGATCTGGTGTGCGTACGGGACGGCCAGCGCCTCCGGCGCCAGGTACAGGCCGTACAGCCAGATCAGCGACGCGAGCCCAAGCAGCCGACGGTCCCGGAGAACGAGCCTGAGGCCCGCCAGGAGGAACTCGCGGCCACCCGCGCGCTGAGTGCCGGCCGGTACGCCGGTCGCGGGCGTGGGACGGTGCGGCCGGATGCCCCATCGCACCATCGCCGCCGACAGTGCGAACGTGGCCGCGTTCGCCAGGAGCAGGAGATGAGGGCTGCCGGCGATGGCGATGGCGGCTCCGCCGGCGGTGAACCCGACAACCTGTGCGAGGTTGTCGGTCGCCTGGATGATGCCCATGCCGACAGCGAACCGGTCGCCGGTGAGGACGTTGGGCAGCGTGGCGTTGCGGGCGGCGGAGAACAACGGTTGCGGGCAGGTCGCGGCGACCACCAGCCCGGCCACCACAGGAAGTGGCAATGCCGGGATCGCCATCGCGGCGACCAACGCGGCGCGTACCAGATCGACCACCACCATGACGTTGCGGCGGGAGTATCGGTCGGCCAGCCCGGCCAGCAGAGGTGCGGTCAGTAGAGGCGGCAGCAGGCTCAGCGCGTACACCAACGCAGTGAGCGCCGCCGAGGACGTCCGATCGAAGACCAGCAGCGCCAATGCGATCCTTGCGACCTGGTCACCGAGCCTGGACTGGGTTTCGGCGAGCCACAACATGCGGAACTCGCCGACTGAAAAGACGTCGCGGAACTCAGCGGCCCGTTGTCCCATGCGCCCTCCCGTCGCCGACTCAGATTGCCCTCATCGGTCCCAGACCGGTCGCCGCTGCTCCGAGATCTCTGCTGGATCGTTGATCTCAGTACCACCGGCGGGACGTCCACGCGTTCATCTGCCACAGTCCTTCGAGACGTAGGAGTAGCTCGGAGGTATTTCAGTGCAGGGAGCCCAAGGTAGCCACCGCTTCCTACCTTCATCCAGACATAAATGCGACGATTCGCAGAACGTCGTGCTGATGGCGGGTGATCGCGAAATTCGGCGGGTCAACGTCAACGTCCAAGGCGGACGTTACTTCGCCCGGAATAGAAGGTCCCGAGCGTCACCGAGAGTGCGGCGAGAACGCGGATGACCTGCCGGCGGTGGCCATCTCCAGCGCCAGGTACGGGCCGAGATGGTCCACTACCCTGCCGGCGGCCGATTTGGAGATGCCGAACAGCAACGCGGCCTGCCGCAGGGTCAGGTTGGTCCGGTAGTAGACCGCGGTCAGCAGCACCCGATCCGGTAGCGACAACCCCAGCGTCGGCCCACACCGGTCTGCTCAGCCCCGCGGCGCCGCACGATCCCCACCAGCTTGCGGAACTGCCGCACCGACAAGCCCGTGAACACCGGGATCCACCCCTCCAGCTCAACCGACAGCACAGCCACCCGAGCATGATCAACAACCAGCCGCTACGCGCCAAGGCGCCACGCCGACACCGGCAGACCTCATTGCGGGACAACCTTTAGGCATGTCCAGGTACTGGCGGACGAGAGAATCGCGAGGATGTACTGGGGCTAACGTAACGGCGACAGGATCGATTTTGCGACTACGCCGTACCTTCCCTTCGTAGGCGGCCCTGACGGTGGCGCCTATTCAACTGTTACCGACATGGCTCGGTTCGCTCATGCCCTGTGGTCCGGCAAGCTCCTGCGTCCGGTGCACGTCGAGGTGATGGCGAGAGCGGAAGCACCCGCTCTCGCCAGCCGACCTACGAGAACCGAGCGAGGCGGAGAACCTGTCATACGGCTACGGCCACATCGCCACAATCTTCGACGGTGAGCGGGTGGCCGGCCACTCAGGTGGCGGCCCGGGAGTGGCGACGAACATCGACTACTTCGCGGACTCAGCTTGGTTAGCTGTGGTGTTGGCCAACTACGATACGTCAATCGAGCCTATCGTCACGAGAACACAACGGTTGGTCACAAACGGCCGTTAGTCGTCGTTGCCTTCAAGGCGTGTGGCGTTGGTGTCGCCACGGGTCTTGAGGGTCAAGCCCTTTGACTGTCACGACAGCCACGGAGCTCAAGCACCCGAGGAGCGGCTACGCATCCCTGCGAGCACGGGCCGGAGACTCGGTCGACAACACGGTCGAGCCGGCCGTATCCGCGCCTTGGCCACTCGACCTAGCTTCCAAACAGGGAGCCAGAGAGGTCGAAAGGCATGGTTTCCTTGGGCGGTCGACGCCTCTGCCGTCCAGGTCCTGCGTTGTCGGTGGATCAGGGACGGTCCCCGATGACGGGGACGTAGGCGATGTGAAGCAGTGTCGACTCGCTTACCTCCGTGCCGACTGGTAGGTCGGCCAGTGAACCACTTTCTGTCTTCTCCTGCTTGGAGAGCAGGGTCCGTTCGTGAATGATGAGTCCCGTCTCGCGGTCGATTACGGAAGCCTCGGCAGCAGGATGTCCTTGGTGGCCGATGGCTAGACCGGTCCGGCTGCCTATGGTTCGGCTGCCGTAAACCACGATGCTTTGCACCTCGGCGAGTAGGTCTATTACGGCGGCGCGGACGGGTTGTGGTGTGGGGACGAACTTGAGGAGCCCGAGCAGGATCGCGCCGTAGCGTTCGTCTCGCATGTCGTCCCAGTTCACCAGCCGGTTGTATGTGTCGCTGGGGCTCCAGTTGTAGTTGTGGAAACGGTCGAGCTCTGGTGTGTCGTCGATCAGCGCCTTCAACGCCGCCGGGTCGGATGGCAGGTCGCGGACGAAGGGTGCGGTCGCGTTGCTGAATGTGGCCGGGTCGTCGTCGAGAGTGTCGTTCGGATATGTCCAGCCGCATTCGGCGCGGGCGCAGATCGGCGAGGGGGTCGAATCATCCGGGTCGATGCCTTCGGGGGGAAGGTAGAGCTGGCGACGTCGTTGCGGCGTCAGCCGCGTGGCCCGGTCGGCGTCTCCCGGGGTGAGGTACTCGAAAGTAGACCTCTCCATTCCGTATGGTTTGTACGGTTTAGGCGGCAGCGGATGCCACGACTCGACTGTCCGGAAGCTCCGGTAACGGACGGACTGCCGGATCTGCCACTGCGCCGGGTCCAGCGGAGGTTCGGCGAGGTAGGCAGTTTCGATCGATACGTAGCGTTGTTGTGCGTAGAGCACGTCGGCTTCGGGCGGCGGGGCAGCAGCCACTTGCCGAGCGAGCGCACGCAAGGTCGCGGCGGACGCGGACTCCTGTCTGGTCACCAGGCTCGGTCCGACCGCGGCAGCGACCGCGGACGCCGCGATTCCGCCCAGCAGCAGCCGCCGAGACACCGGTCGAACGGGTGCCTTTCGGCCCTTCAGGCGGGTGTTGCGTGCGGCGGTGAGGGCAGCCGCGACCTCCAGCTCGGTAACCAGCTCGGTGTTCGGTGCCGGATCGGCGGCGCGCAACCGTTCGATCACGTTCATTTGTGGGCTCCCTGTGGGTCTGAGGTCGGGGTGGCGGACTCGGTGGTGGTCAACGTCGCCCCTGGTTCACCGAGCAGGCGGGCCAGCTTGCGTCGGGCGCGATGCAGTCGTGTCCGCGCCGCGATCTGTGTGCAGGCCAGCACGTCGGCGATCTGCGCTGACGTCAGCTCCTCCCAGGCCGCCAGCCGAAGTACCTCCTGATCGGGGGGAGAGAGCCTGGCGAGCGCGGCCCGCACCTCGGCGCCCTCCACGGCGGTCTCCTCCGGGCTCGGCATGTGCTCATCCGGCAACGCGGCGATCCGACCGAACAGGCGCGCCTGCCGATGCCGGTGGCGTAGGTGCATGCTGACGTGAAACCAGGCGGTCCGCAGCAGCCAGAACCTGGGCGGGTCCGGTAGCCGCTTGCGGTGTTTCCAGGCTGCGGCGAACACCTCGGCAACTATGTCGTCGACATCGTCAGGTTCCACGCGCCGCCGTATGTACTGGCGAATCGGTCCCAGTTCGGCCCGTACGATCGCAGCGAATCTGCCGGTTTCGTCGTCGCCCAGGTCTGGCTCCCTCATACCTAGAAAGAATCCACCACCCTGTCGAACGTGACACCGATCCGCTGCACGTTTCTCCGCGCCAGGTAACGCCTGCACCTCAACTGGATTCTCCCCAGGTATGAGACTGTTCGGAAGAACCACAGCCGTATTGATCGCCGCGGCCGTCGTGCTAGGCGGTATCCAGTCCGCCGACTGGGCCGACCGGCAGGCCGCAACTGGGTCGGGCCGGCCAGGCCCGTCGGGCAAGCCGGCTCGAGTGGTCACGTTGCTCACTGGTGACACCGTGACCGTGACCGGCGATGGGCGGGATGTGGTGGTAGAGCCCGGAGCGGGGCGCGACGACATTCGATTCCTGAACCGAAGCCAAGGCACACACCTGTACGTGATCCCATCCGACGCCGACGAGTTCGTGGCTGAAGGGATGTTGGATCGGAGGCTGTTCGACGTCACGGGCCTGGTCAAGTTCAGGTACGACGACACCAGCCAGCGCGACGTCCCGCTGCTCCTGACCTACAACAACAAGGCCGATCGCGCCGCCACCCGAGCGGGTCTGGCCGACGCCGGCCAAACGACCAGGAGCCTGTCCTCGATCGGCGGCGATGTTGTGACGCTGGCGAAAGGCGAAGCCGGCAAGAGCTGGGCGGCGCTGCGGTCCGCGATGGACGGCAACAAAGTCGAGAAGATATGGCTGGACGGGCGACGGAAGGTGTTGCTGGACGACAGCGTCCCGCAGATCGGAGCGCCGCAGGCATGGGGCGCGGGATACACCGGCAAGGGCAGCCAGGTTGCCGTGCTGGACACCGGTATCGATGCCGAGCACCCGGACCTGGCCGACGCGGTGGTCGCGGCCGAGGACTTCACCGGCAGCCCGACCGGCACCCGCGACGCCTACGGCCATGGAACCCATGTGGCATCGATCATCACTGGCAGCGGAACAGCGTCAGGCGGACGGTATAAAGGGGTGGCGCCAGACGCAGAGCTCCTCGTGGGCAAGGTGCTCGGCGACGACGGATTCGGCTCCGAGTCCGACATCATCGCCGGCATGGAATGGGCCGCCAAGACCAAGCAAGCCGACGTGGTCAACATGAGCTTCGGGGGCTTTGACGAGCCCGAGGTGGATCCCATCGAGCAGGCGGTCAACGATCTGACCGCGCAGACCGGCACCCTGTTCGTTGTCGCGGCCGGCAACGACGGGCCGGGCCTTGAGTCGATCAACTCGCCAGGGAGCGCCGCCGCCGCGCTGACGGTGGGCGCGGTCACCAAGCAGGACCAGGTGTGGGAACGTTCCAGCCGCGGCCCGACAGCATCCCATGCGTTGAAGCCGGATCTGACCGCACCGGGTGCGGACATCGTTGCCGCGCGGGCACAGGGCACGGAGCTCGGCGACCCGGTTGGCGAGCACTACGTGACCGCATCGGGCACGTCGATGGCGACACCACACGTGGCCGGCGCGGCCGCGCTGCTGGCTGGCCAGCATCCCGGCTGGACGGCGCGGGAGTTGAAGGCGGCACTGGTGGCCTCGGCCAAGCCGAACCCAACGCTGAACGCGTACGACCAAGGCACCGGCCGGGTCGACCTCACTACGGCGATAACGCAGACAGTTGTCAGCGACCCGACGAGCCTGTCCTTTGGTCTCCAGCGATGGCCGCACAGCGACGACGCACTCGTCAATAAAGGATTGACGTACCGTAACCTCGGTGATGCTCAGGTCGAGCTTGACCTGAAGGCCGAACTGACCACCGCAAACGGCGAACCGGCACCAGACGGAGCGATCGAACTCTCCGCCGACACCGTGACCATCCCAGCCGGGGAGACCGCGACCGTCACGGTTACCTCCAACACCAACCACGACGGCCCAGACGGACGCTATGTCGGGCAGATCACCGCCACCACCGGCCAACAGGATCCCAGCCGGCAGGAGCGCGCGCAGACCGTGGCCACACCGATCGCCGTCGAGCGAGAAGTCGAAAGCTACGACCTCACCCTGCGGACCATCGGGCCGGACGGCAAGCAAGCGCCCGGGCTCGGCCATGTCCTCAATCTGCGCGGCTTCCAGTACGGAGAGGCGAACCTGTACGACGAGGACGGCCAAGCTACAGCACGGCTCCCCAAGGGCGCCTATCTCCTCGAGGATCGAGTCGAGGGGGAGAACTCGTACCTGATGGTCCAGCCAACGGTCCGGCTCGACAAGGATGTCACCATAACCGCCGAGGCCCGGACAACCAAGCCGATCTCCACCACCGTGCAACACTCAGGTGCGACACCTCTCCTGGTGGCCGTCGGCTACCACCGAGACATCGGCGGGCCGGACGATCCCGGATATCAGGCGTCGATCGTCGACGACAGCTTCGACCACATCTTCACCGCCCAGATCGGGCCGCGCGGTCCGGTAAAGGGGATGACCGGCTCTGTGGCCTCCCAGTGGGCCGAGGCGGGACCGGATGGCCAGTTCAACAACAGTCCCTACACCTACTCGCTGTTGGATACTGTGCCAGGTAGGTTCTTCACCGGCTACCACCGCGATGTGTCCGACAGCGACCTCGCGGTTCTGAAGGCCAGTTACCATCCCCAGAAGCCCGGCCAGAAAGCGGAGCTTCTCCAGTTCGGGCTGCCGCCGGGATTCTTCTTCGCCGACAGTATCGGCTTCGAGTACGACCTGCCTGCCAACGCCACCCACTATGTGGAAGGCAGCGACATCAGCTGGCAACAGTGGCTCCAGCTGTCGGGAGATAAGCCTGGGCCAACCTACAGACTCCAGTCTCAGTACCAGCGTTACCCCACGGGCAAGACCATCGAGCAGCGGTGGAACGCCGCGGTGTTCACCCCCGCTTGGACGCCGCCGGGGGAGGACGTGTACTTCTACTACGCAGAACGCATCGGTGACCGGATAGCGGTCGCGCTTCCGATGTACTCCGACGCGGACGGCCACATCGACAGCAGATTCTCAGAACTGGAGCAGGCGACGACGACGCTGGCTAGGAACGGCGAGGTCGTAGCCGGTTCCGAGTACGCCACCTACGTCGACGCCAAGGTGTCGCCAGGCAATGCGGAGTACCGACTTGAGAGCGCTGCCGACCGATCGAGCGTGTCGGACTTCTCCACCAAGACCGTAGCGTCGTGGACATTCCGCTCCGACACCGCAGACAGCGACGGCGTGGTCCTGCCGATCTGGGCGGTACGATTCGCGCCCGACGTGGACGAACGCAACGTCAACCACGATGCCGGCAAGGTCACCCGCCTTCCCGTAACGTTCCAGGCACCACCAGGTGCGGAGACCGGACTGATCACCAAAGCGAAGCTCGAAGTGTCCACGAACGACGGCAACACCTGGACCGCCGCCGAACTCAGACCGGGCGACAACAACAGCTACCTCGCCAACTTCGTCACACCCTCAAAAGCCAAGTACGTCTCGCTACGCGGGACAGCGACAGACTCGAAAGGCAACACCATACGCTTGGAAGTCATCCGCGCCTACCAACTGGCGAACTGACACCGTGACGCCCAAACCTCGATGACGAAGGGCTGCCTGTCCACACTGGACAGGCAGCCGCTACTCGAAGTCGCCGAGGCCGCGCCTTTTCCGGTGATGGTGTGGGCGCGGATCTGCACGTGGTCCCCGCCGGCGGCACGCGCCACAATCGCACGTACGTGTTGCTAGGCCGGTGCGGCCAGCCCGTTGTACCGCGACGAACACCTCCCGCGCGCATTCGCGCGGCCAGCCGGGCGGCAGGAGCTCGACCGGTAGCAGGGGTCGAGCACAGGGAAGCGGCGGTAGGTGTCCATCTCCTCCTTACACAGTCGTACCGCCGCGAGGCCGGAGACGCTGCCTGCGGTTAGGCGTGGCGCCAGCCTCGAGTTCCAGATGCCGCGCACGGAACACGCTCATCGTGTCGATGGCCGCCCTCTCGCCGCGCAGTGGCTCCGATGGGCGCAGCCTTCGGGTCGGTGGGGACCTCGGTGAAAGCGGTCGTGCCCACGATCTACGGTGTGGGGAGCCACCCCCGCGGCTCAACGGCAAGGTCTGTGAAGACTCCGGTCGTGGCCAAGCCGCCATGTCAACAGCTCGCGGGCTTCGTCGAGTGTGAGCAGATCGAGCAGCAAGGGTAAGGCTGCATCGGCGCTGATCAGCCCGGTGAGCAGGTTTCGGCTGGTCACGACCGCGAGGCAGCCGGGCGTTCCGGGAAGCAGCGGCCGAACCTGCTCCTCGTCGCGAGCGTTGTTCAGCACCACCAGCATTCGCCTGCCCGCAAGCAGACTGAGGTAAGGCCGGACCGCCCGTCCAGTTTGGCCGTATCCGCTTTCCTGGTACGCCAAGGGCACCCAGGAACACACGCAGCGCTTCACCGGGCGGCGTGGGACGGCCAAAGGGTGGAACCTTCCATACGTTCGCGTCGTACGCCTTGTATTTCAAGCCGTGTGTTGTGTAGGAGAGCTCAGCAGCGACTCCCGGAGCATCAGGAGCCATGGCGAAACAAGGACTTGCGATTGGGCGTGGGACTCGGGCGGGGCGAACGCCGGTTCCTGATGCTTCAGCGTCAGGAGACCGACGTACGAGAGCACGTGCAGGAGGGGTCTGCTGCACGAGTAGGTGACAGCGTTTGTCAGGCGGCGAGTGCGGCCTGAGTGGTGTTGATTGTCTCGTATTCGATGAGGGTTTGTCGTCCGAGGCGTGTTTGGCGGCGTCGGTGGTGGTAGGTGCGTTCGATCCAGGTGATGACTGCGAGGCGTAGCTGGTGGCGGGTGGTCCAACGTTGTTGGTCCAGGACGTTGTTTTGTTGTAGGGCGAAGAAGCTTTCCATGGCGGCGTTGTCGCCGGCGGAGGTGACTTGCCTCATGGACCCGGCCAGGTCATGGCGAGCCGACTCTCGCAGGAACTTCCGGGACCGGAACTGCGGCCCGCGGTCGGAGTGGACCGTGCGGCCGGCGACGTCACCGCCGCGGCGGGCAATGGCTGAGGTCAGCGCGTCGACAGCCAGGCGGGACTTCATCTGGTCGCTGATCGAGTACCCCACGATCGGCGTTGGAGCACACGTCTTTGACCGGGCACTTGACCGGGCGCAGGTAGAGCGTGCCCTCACCGGTGGGGTGCTCGGTGATGTCGGTGAGCCACAGCTTGTTCGGCCGGTCAGCGGTCAAGACCCGGCACACGAGGTCGTCGTGAGCCGGCGGTCCGGGTCGCTTGCCGTTCTTGCCGAACACGCTCCACCAACTGTTCGCGGCGCAGATCCGCCACATCGTCTGGTCGCGGGCGAGGTGACCGGCGTCGCGGGCCTCATCGCCCAGCAGCCGGTAACCGAACTCCGGGTCGTCGCGGTGGGCGTCGAACAACGCGTTGGCCAGATACGCTCGCTCCAGGTCGCGGGCCGTGACGGGCTCGGCCAGCCACCGGTCGTAGGGCTGGCGGGCGTGCCTTGGGGACCCCGCAGGTCACCGCGACGGGCACCCCGTCAGCGGCCTACGACAGGCAAGGTCACGGACCAGCGGGTAGATCAATTTCCCGGCAGCTGCGCTTGAGCGAAGTACACATCCGCGCGGCACAGGTCCGATGCCCAGGTCGGCAACTCGGCGAGCTGGTTGCCTCGCAGGTCGAGCTGCCGCAACCGTGAGAGGTCGGCCAGGCCGGCGGCAGCGCGGTGAGGGCGTTCTCACGCAGGTCCAGGTGGCGCAGCTCGTCGGGCAGCCACGTGAGGTGGTTGTGGCAGAGGTCCAGCGTTGTCAGCTGCCGCAGCCGCGCGATCTGGGTCGGGAGTTCGGTGAGCCTGTTGGTTCGGACGGAACCTAGGGGTGCGTTCAACGACGGCACCGGCGTCGACTACGTGACCTGGCGTAGGTCTGGAACGTCCGCGCCACCGGGCCGCCCGCTGCTCGTCGACGGCGACGGTGCTGCTCTCGTTGCCTTTGTGCGTCGCGGGTACAAGGATGTTGATGTAACCCAGTGGCGCTTTGATGGGTGTCCCACCGTTGAGGCCTTGGTTTTCGGGCCTTTGGAGACTATCGGTGCCCGCGCTGGGCCTTTCTCAGCGGCGGGATGACCTACCTCAGGTGTTTCGACGTTGGCGAATGAGCCAGTGAATTCGGGTCACCAGTACGGCAGCAGCACCGATCGCCAATATGTTCAGGAGCACCGCGGTGGACGGGCCGACGACAAACAGTTGATGCCAGTTGATGTCCCAGCCCAATCGGCTCATCAGGGTCGGGAAGAGCGCGGCGAGCACGGCGGTGACGACGTACGGCGCCAGCCGCACCGGAACCGCCCAGAGGTGACGTACGCGGCTGGCCCATCGACGTGCCCGCAGCACGACGATGACATTCGCAGCGATGACCAACCCGGCCAACGCGGTCATGACCAGCTCGGTCCACAGCCGGTATGGCCGACCCGGTTCCGGACTCCCGTTCCGGAGCGTTGCGGTCAGGCCTTCGACAAGGCCGAGGGTGTCATCGGCGAACGCTGGCCGGCTGTTGGACAGCACGACAATCCCGTACTTCTCCTTGGACAGTAAGGCCTGTTGTGAGCAGTACGTCCACGCGGTGCCGCCGTGGTAGATCTTGGTGCCACCACTGGGATCCGGCTCGGCGAACCATCCGAGCCCGTACTCGCCGCCAGGCGCCGACGGCTGATGGGTGAGGCCGATGCCGGCCGCAGACAGCACCCGTTGTCCGGACGGTCCGACGCCGCCTGAATTCTGGGCGATCAACCAGTTCGCCATGTCGGCCGCCGTACTGACGACTCCGCCAGCGCCGGCGGCGAATTCGGGGATCTCCCGATGTGACACCGGAAAACCGAACAGCTGGTTGTAGCCTAATCGCTGGCCGCCGGACTGATCCGTGCTCACCGTCATGGCCGTCGTAGCTCCCATCCCCAATGGCGCGAAGATCCGCCGGTTCAGATATTCGTCGAATTTCTCGCCGGCGACGACCTCCACCATGCGGGCCGCCACCCAGTAGTTGGCGTTGTGGTAGGACCAAACGGCACCGGGCGGTGCGTCCAGTCGCGCGGCGGTCAGCTGTCGTACGGCTTCGCGGAGTGAACCTGCGACGGGCAGATCCGCGGTCGGAAAGCTCACCGTCGACAGTCCGGAGCTCTGATCCAGCAGTTGCCGAACAGTAATGCGGTTTGCGCGCGGGTCAGCCATCCGGAATTCCGGCAGGTAGGTCCGTACCGGCCGGTCGAGCTGGACGCGGCCGGCTTCTACCAGCTGCATCACCGCCAACGCCGTGAACGACTTGCTGACCGAGGCGACCGGCATGCGCGTACGACCGTCGACGGCGGCTCCGTCCGAATCCTGCCCGGAACCACCGACGTACAAGATCGATCGGCCCTGGGTCACCGCGACCGTGACCGCGGGCATCCCGGTCGCCTTCCGGTAGTTGTCGACGTAGCTGGCGATGGCATCGCTGACAGCGTGGTCTCCAGCAGCCGCCGAGGCCTTCGACGTGATCCCCGGAACGCCGGAGACCAAGAAAACGCCGGTCATCGCCAGAACCACCAGCCCGATTCTTCGCCACACAGTCGACATGCGACGAACGTTAGTGTCCTGGCCCGCCGCACTCCATCCAGGAATCCACACGAAACACTGCGGAAAACCACAGTGTCCTCGCCTGCGTAGGCGTCGCCGAACACGCGGTGACTCACAGGACACGGCCTAAATGCAGGTTTTCCACGGATGCGAGGTGCGTAGCGCAGGGATACCGCCCACACCGGAGACCTTCGACGACTTCGCCGCTCTCGTCGAGAGGAACAGGGCATGGCGTATGCGATCGACGACGACACCGCCATCAAGGCGACCGACGGGGCCGTCGAGATCGTCTCCGAGGGGTACTGGAGGCTCTTCCCCTCCTAGGTCCGTCCTGGCCGACGCCAACGGTTCCGCTCCACCGAAACTCGCGACCATCGACAGTGACGCGGGCAGCGGGCGGCGGGCTGGCCTCTGAGACGCCGCCGGGACGGATGTCAGTCCGGGGCGGGGACGCCTTCGAGGATGATTACGGGGAAGACGCGGTTGGTGTTGTGTTCGTAGGCGGTGGTGCCGTCGGAGACTGTGCGGTAGAGGCGGTCGCGTTCGTCGCCGGTGGTGATGATGGCGCGGGCTTGGTAGGAGTTGTCGCCGAGTTCGACTGTGACGGTTGGGTTGGTTCGCAGGTTGTGGTACCAGGCTGGATGTTTGGGGGCGCCTGCTTTTGAGCCGATCACGAAGACGCGGCCGTTGTTGTCGACGGCGTAGCCGAGTGGCACGGTTGTGTGGCGTCGTGTGCGTGCTCCGGTCGTGGTCAGTAGGAGGATGGGGAAGGGTGGGTGGCTGACGGTGCCGTGGTTGGCGCGGAACTGGTTGATGACGCCTTGGTTGTAGGTCTGGAACTCCTCATCGGTTGGCACGGTTGGCATGGTTGGCATGGTTGG
>NZ_BAAGYY010000006.1:0-168375 GCF_054779015.1 Flindersiella endophytica | reverse complement strand
GGCCGTAGCCACCCGCTACGACAAACTCTCCACCCGCTACCAAGCCATCCTCGAAATCACCGCCATCAACGAATGGCTTCCCTTACTTCGAAACACGCCCTAGGCGGCGGACTCGTCGGCCTGCATGGCGCCGAAGCGGTTGCCCTCGGTGTCGGTGAAGTAGGACAGCCACCCGACACCCGGCACCGCACTCCTGTCGGAGACCTGCGTGCCGCCGGCGTCCGCGACCGCCTTCTCGGTCGCACCGATGTCCTCGACCTCGATCGTGCAGGTGAAGCCGTTCGTCGCCTGGCCGGGCACCGGCGACTCGCCGTCGCGGGCGATCATGCCGCCGTCGATGCCGAGCTGGTCTTCCGGTCCTGTCGTGATCAGGCGGTACGCCTGAGGCCCGCCCCAGCTCTGGAACGACCAGCCGAACACCTGGGTGTAGAAACGCTCGGCCCGGTCCAGGTCGGCGGCGTGGATCTCGAAGTGAACAACGCGGTTCATGTGTTGCCTCCCTGCTTCGCGATCCTGGCACCGCGCCCGGGCCAAGTCGGCGAATCGGGAAAGAAACCGCATTCCCTCTCGCATAGTGCCCATCTGTCTACGGGTAGTCAACTGTCGGGATACGCT
The DNA here is from genome assembly GCF_054779015.1 of Flindersiella endophytica. NCBI lineage: Bacteria > Bacillati > Actinomycetota > Actinomycetes > Propionibacteriales > Nocardioidaceae > Flindersiella > Flindersiella endophytica. Next base: position 167,760 of record NZ_BAAGYY010000006.1, on the reverse strand, counting down.
TCGATCGGGCGGGACGGGAGAGGGGGAGCTGTGTTCAGTCATCACGCCAAGCATCGCGACAAGCGCGGGTTTGGTGCGGTAGCCGCGACCTGGCTTCGGGTCGGCGGACCCTTGCTGCTGGCCGCACTCATTCTGCTCGGGGCCTGGCTGCTGCGTCCGGGCGTGCTCGACGGAGTCGTGGGCTCGCCCGTCGCGCTCGCCATGATCGGTGTGGGCGCCGTCCTCGTCGCAGGCCTGGTGCTCGTCCGCGCGCTGATCGGTTCGGGCTGGGCCGCCTGGTGCGCGGCGGCGGTGCCGCCGGCAGTCGCGCTCGGCCTGGTGCTGATGCCGGCCGGAACGCCCGCGTGGCCGGCTTGGCCGGGCGCCTCCCCGTCCGCGCTGTCCGCCCAGTCCGACCAGTCGGGCCAGTCGACCCGGCCCGACCAGACCGCCGCGGGCCTGCCGATGCCCACCACGAACTCCAGTGCCCTGGAGCCGGCGGCGAGCCAGAGCAAGGCCGCAGCGTTCGCCGGCGTGGTCGGGCGGCAGGCGTCGGGTGAAGCCCAGCTGATCCGCCGCGACGGCGCGCTCTGGCTGGAGGTGCGCCAGCTGCGCTACGAAGCGCCGAAGGGTGCGAAGGTCGAGGTCGTGCTGCTGCCGGGCCAGCGCGGGCAGCAGTTCGAGCGCCAGCGGCTCGGCGTCGTGCGCAGTGACGTACCCATGCAGACCTATCGATTGCCGGACAAGCTGCGCCTGCCGGGCCCGACGACCGTTCTGCTGTGGCAGAGCGACCCGGGCAAGCCGATCGGCGCGGCATATCTGGCGACTCGCTGACGAGCGTGGCCGGCAGGGTTCAGGATGGAGCGATGTTGGTCGCCACTGTCATCGTGACGGTTCTGCTCGCCGCGCTTCTCACGTTCGCGGCGTTGCGCAAGCTCACGCACGCCGTCGACGTCGTGCAGAGCTACCGCCGGGCCGGCGTGCCGGAGGACAAGCTCACCTACCTCGCCGCGATCCTGCTGGCCGGCGCGGTCGGGCTGATTCTCGGCCTGTGGTGGGCACCGCTCGGCGTCGCAGCCGCGATCGGTGTCGTCTGCTATTTCCTGGTCGCGATCGGCTTTCACATCCGCGCCGGCGACCAGGAGCACCTGCCCACGCCGGTGGCGATGGCCGCCCTCGGCGTGGCCAGTCTTGTGCTCAGGCTCCTTGTATAGGTGGGTTTCAGTCGCTTTACGCCAGTCGTACGACGAGCCGTGGCGGTTGCGCCGACTCCCGGCTGCGGATGTTGACGGCCAGCCCGTTCTGCCCCGCCGGCGGGTTCTGCACCACCGCCAGCGTGATCGCCGACCCCGCGGTGACCGCCGAACGCAGCGCCTCGGTGAGGTCGACCGTCCGCCAGTCCGCCGCGCTGCCGGACACGTGCGTCGTCCCGAGTACGGCACCAAGCGCGGGCCGGGTGTTCCAGGTCGTCGTCCGTTCGTCGAACGTTCCGTCGACGGCTTGCACGTCGATGTCGGACTCCGTGCCGCCGCTGTCGTTCACGCTCGCGTACAGATCGAGCCCGATCGACGCGATCGGTGCGCCGACCGCCGGCGGCTCGAAGCGCAGGTACGCCTGCCGCGTGAAGCCGCTGCCTTCCGGCCGGACGGTCTTCACCAGCAGCGTCTGCGAGGTGCCGTAGTTCGTGCCGGCGTTGGCTCCGTCGTTGACGTAGGTGTCGGCCGTTGCCGCGAAGCGCCGGACGTTCGGATCGTCGACCGCGACGGTCTTGCGGCCGTAGACCAGCCGCCAGTCGTCGGTCACCACCACGCCGGCGACCGTGACCGAGCCCTCGGCGACTGCCGTGAGCGTGCCGTCGGCGTCGATGGTCGCGACCGCCGGGTCGGTGGCGACGTACGAGACGTCGTACGCCGAGAGGTCCGCCGCGCTGCCGTCGCTCATCGTCGCGGCCAGCTCCACCTGCGTCGTACCGCCGATCGGCACCGACGCCGGTACGTCGACGGCGACCGTCTCCAGGTGGACCGACGTCTCCGGCAGCTGCACCGAACGCCCGGGGATCGTCACCTCGGTGATGCTGTTCCAGGAGTTCGCACTGTTGCCGTGCCCGACAATCCGCAGGTAGCGCGCCGTCCGTTCCTCGAAGGAGTACGCCTCCGGCGTGTCCAGCGTCCCGGAGCTCGAGCCGCTGAAGACCTGCTTCCAGTCGCCGGAAGCCGTGGCGACCTCGATGTCGAACGTCGACGACCGCGTCTTGCCTTCGTACCAAGCGATCGTCACACCCGACACCGGCCCGTCGGACCCCAGGTCGTAGCCGATCCACTGCCCGTCGCCGTCGGCCGACCAGCGCGTGCCGAGGTTGCCGTCCATCGTGTTCTGCGGAACGTTCCCGTCGTCGGCGCTGGCGATGATCGGGGTCGGGAACCAGCCCGGTCCCGCCTCCCGCCCGAGGAACACCTGGTAACGCGAGCGCGCCTTGCCAGACTGGACGACCTCCACCGTCGCCGGCCCGGGCAGCTCGTCGATCCTGTGCACGATGACCCGGGCGTGCGGATCCGCGGCCACCGCCGTCATCCGCGGCTTGCCCGCACCGCGCGCCAGCACCTTGTCGTAGACGAACGTCGCGGGGGAGAAGCCCGCGACCGGCTCGCCGTCGAGGGCCAGCGACTTCAGCAACGCCACGCTGGCAGGCCCTGTATCCCAGTCGGACAAGGCGTTCACAGGCGCCGCACCAGGCGTCTCCTGCCCGTCTCGAACGGGCGTCAGCTGGACGGTCAGCCGGGTGCTCGTGACGTCGCGCAGCCGGATCGCGAGCTTGCGGATGCCGAGGTTGTCGTTCTGTACGTCGGGATCGGGCGAGGTCCACAGCGGCCGCGCGCCGGCGTTGTAGAACACCGCGTCGCCCGGCGAGGTGATCCGGGCGAGCAGCTGCAGGCCGCTGCGTTCGAGCATCGCGCTGCGCCCGTCGGCGGCGACCGTGACGACGGCGCTCGTGTGGAGGAACCACCAGATCTCGGCGGGTTCGGACGCCGTGATCTCGTCCTGCACGACGAGCTGCTGGCGGTTGTCGAACAGCCGCGTACCGCGTCGCCACGACGTGAAGACCGGGTTCGACGCGGTCAGGTCGGCGATCGCGTACGCCGCCGTCGGGCCGGACGCGTGCGCGGTGATCGTGCCGATCGATCGCACGGCCTGGTCGTCGCCCGTTCCAGGGTTGGCGATCAGCGTGTTCTGTCCCTCGCCGCGGTTGCGGTAGTACGTCCAGCGCTGCCCGCCGGGGCCGCCGCTGAAATAGCCGGGCATGTTGTAGTCGTCGCCGCCGAGCTCGATCGCCCAGCGCACGCCCAGCGCGTCGAGGACGAACGTGCCGAGGTCGAGGTTGCCGTGGTTGGTGGTGTTGTCGCCGCCCTTGAAGCCCGCGAACACGGCCCTGGGGTTCTCCCAGCCGCTGCGCATGGTCACGACCTCGCAGCGGCCGAAGTAGGCGTCGGGTGCGAGGCCCGCCTGCACGGGCGACCGTACGAGGTCCGGGTCGTACCACAGCAGCGCCGCCGGGCTCTGGAACCAGCTGACCGGGTTCTTGTCGGCGCCCAGCTTGCCCCACCAGCCGAACACCGGGTTGCCGTACCTCCTTGCCAGCCAGAACATCTCCGGTGGCTGCGGCGATCCACCGCCCGCGTCGTAGTAGTTGAAGTTCTCGCCGCCCGGGCCGGTCAGGTGGATCGGGAACAGGCCGGTCGTGTCCAGGCCTGGGGACGCGGGGAAGCCGTGGTCGTCACCGGTCGCGGTCGAAAGCGACTCGACGAACGGTATGAGGTACTTCGTCGCGTAGCCCCAGTAGGAGCCGAGCCCTTCGGGGTAGCCGCCGTCCGGGCCGTACTCCGCGATCGCGATCGGTACGGATTCGAGCGCGTGGTCGAGGATCTGCGTCGACAGCTCGGGCTCGTCCTGCGCGAGGGCGAGCGCGCCCAGCGCGAGACCGCCGTTGCAGACGATGTTCCAGTTGTTGACCCACGTGTGCCAGCCGGATCCGCTGGTGTAGACGGCCAGCCCCGGCCGCAGCCCGAACGTCACGATCGCCTGCCGCAGAACGGCGCGCTGCTCCTCCGTCCACGTGTGGTAGAGCCAGTCGTAGCCGATCGCGACCGCGTGCGTCATCTCCGCGGTGTCGAGGAAGTGCCGTTGGCTGTTCCAGTCGGGGAACGCGGCGACCGCGTCGAGCTCCTGCCAGAGCCGTTCGGCGTAGGCCGGATCGCCTTCGAGCGCGTGCGCCATCGCGAGTGAGTACGTGCGGCGCACGACCTCGCGGCTCGTGCTCAGCAACCGCAGGCCGTCGGGGATCTCGTACTTCGACACCGGCAGCGTCCGGATCGTGTCGGCGTCGGCCCTGACCTTGGCGTACCACGCGGCGGCGCTGGAGTCCTGCGCCACAAGGGTTTTGACGGCATCGAAGTCGTGCAGCAGGAGGCGTGGATGCTCGGGGATGACTGCTTCGGCCGCGCCGCCAGGGGTGGCGGCGAACGCCTGCCTGGCTTTCGCCACGGTCATGAGCATCCCGGTCGACGCGGCCAGCGCGAGCGCTGCCGAGCCCTGGATGAAGGTACGGCGCAACATGTTCCCCTCCGATGGGTTTGCTTCGAGGCACGCCCCGACCCGGCTACGGCGTCCATGGCGGGGCCGAGCGGTGGCTGCCCGGCGTAGTGCGGATCGCAGACCGCCCCCACAGATGGTGGTGCCGACAGCCCGCCGGGCAGGATGTCGCGATAGGCAGGCCGGACACCGGCGTTCCCGGGCGACCGCGGTCGCCCGGGCGGGGATGTTCGCGGCGTCGAGCAGCGTGTTGTCCTCGACGGTGTTGTCGACACCGTCGTTCCACACCGCGTCGGGCCGGTCGACGAAGTTGCGTACCGCCTGGTTGTCGCGGATCGAGGAGGTCCAGATCTTCAACCACCATTGCGGTGTGCTGCACAGGACGTTGTCCTCGACGAGGTAGTTCCGGGTGGCTTCGTCCAGATAGACGAGCGAGTCGTCGTAGTGGTTGATCACGAGGTCGTGGATGTAGTTGCCGCGGATGGTCTCCGTCCGGCGCCACCCAGATCTCGGCCGGAGCCTCGGCGCCGGCTCCCGTCGCGTTCGCCGTGAGCCCGGCGGTTGCCCCGATCCCGATCGCACCGGTCAGAAAGGATCGTCTCGACGTCATCTGCATCCCGCCCCTTCAGTGCCCCTCAGCGGCCCCTCAGCGCCCCTCAGTGCCCTTACCTGGACGCGGCCACCTGCTCGGGAATGTAGTCAACGCCGGGGCAACCGGCCATTGCCGAAACGACTTCGTGTCCGAAGTCGGCCCGTCGTGTACGCCCTGCCGCGTACACGAGGTGTCGCCCGCCGGCGGATGTGCGGGACCGCCGGGCGCAGCAGGCTGAAGCCATGACATTTCCAGTTGAGACAGTCGATCTGACCAAGCGGTACGGCCGCCTGGTCGCCGTCGACTCGGTGGACCTCACGGTCGAGCCGGGGGAGGTCTACGGCTTCCTCGGGCCCAACGGCGCCGGCAAGACCACGACGTTGCGGATGTTGCTCGGACTGGTCCGGCCGACATCTGGAAGCGTCCGGCTGTTCGGCGAGCCGGCGGAGGGGAGGAAGGGGGCGCGGCACCTGTCGAACGTCGGTGCGCTGATCGAGGGCCCCGGCTTCTATCCGTACCTCTCCGGGCGTACGAACCTCGAGGTGTTCGCGAAGTACGCCGGGGTTCCCGCGGCGCGGGTTCCGGCCGTACTCGAGATCGTGGACCTGACCGACCGGGCGGGCGACAAGTACGCGACGTACTCCCTCGGGATGAAGCAGCGGCTCGGTGTCGCCGCTGCCCTGTTGAAGGATCCGAAGCTGCTGATCCTCGACGAGCCGACCAACGGGCTCGATCCCGCCGGCATGGTCGACATGCGCGCGCTGATCCGGCGGCTCGGCTCCGATGGCTGCACGGTGGTCGTTTCGAGCCACCTCCTGAGCGAGGTGCAGCAGATCTGCGATCGCGTGGGCGTGATCTCGCGCGGGCGGCTGATCACCCAGAGCACGGTCGCGGAGCTTCGGGGGAGCACGCGGCTTCGCGTGGTCGCAGAACCGCTGGAGCAGGCGGCCCGGCTGGCGGGCTCGCTCGTCGGTCCCGACCAGGTACGCGTCGAGGACGGTGGGCTCACCCTCGATCTCGAAGCGGGCAAGGCGGCCTGGCTGAACTCCGAGCTGGTGACGGCCGGGCTGGCGGTCAGCGAGCTGCGTACGAGCGAACGCGATCTGGAGCAGGTGTTCTTCGAACTCACCGGAGAGGAAGCAGACCATGTGGGGTAGCTATCGGGCCGAGCTCAGCAAGCTGGTGCGGCGGCCGGCGATCTGGCTGATGCTCGTCGTCGCGCTGGTGCTGAGCCTGATGTTCACGTACCTCGTTCCGTACGCGGGACTCTCCGGAGAAGCCGATGGCGCACCGGGTGCGCAGGACGGCCTGGCGTCGATGCTGCCGGACCAGCTCGTGGGCAACTCGATCGCGGGCCTGCCGGTCTTCGCGGGCGCGATCGCCTTGGTGATCGGCGTTCTGGCGGTCGGAGGGGAGTACGGCTGGGGTACGTGGAAGACCGTGCTCACCCAGGGGCCGTCGCGGTTGACCGTGTACGCGGGGAAGCTGGCCGTCGTCTGCCTGTCGACGTTGGTGATGGTGGCGTCGTTCTTCGGTGCCGGCGCGCTGGCGAGCTACGCCGTGGCGTCGGCGGAGAACCAGGCGATGGCCTGGCCTTCGGTTGGTGACCTGGTCGCCGGACTCGGCGCCGGCTGGCTGATCGCGACGATGTGGGCGGTGCTCGGCATGCTGCTGGCGATCGCGTTCCGCGGTGTCGCGTTGCCGATCGGGCTGGGCCTGGTGTGGATGCTCGCGGTGCAGAACCTGCTCGCGGGGATCGCGGCACCGTTGCTGGACTGGGTTGCCGAGCTGCAGAAAGGGCTGCCGGGCCCGAACGCGGGCTCGCTGGTCGCCGCGCTGGGCGGAAGCGAGGGCACGCCTGGTGTCGCGGAGCTCGTGGGCTCCGGTCAGGCGACGATGGTCATGCTGGCGTACCTCGTGGGGTTCGCCGGACTGGGCGCTGTGCTGCTGCGCCGCCGAGACGTGCTCTGACGACGTGGAGGAGGTCGCTCGGCGTCCGGGCGACGGCGTGCTCGTCAGTGGCGGGGACGGTCGTTCCGCTCCATGCGGCATGGATGGGAAGCGAGCCGGCGGACACGGCGCATCGGAGATCGGCGAGGGTGTCTCCGACGTACGCGGCGTCCGCCGGTTCGACGTCCAGGCGTTCGCAGGCCAGACGCAGGCCGTCCGGTGCCGGCTTGGCCTGGCCGGCGTCGTCCCCGCCGATGACGGTTCCGAACCAGCGGTCGAGCCCGGTCGCCGCGAGCAGATGGGTGGCGGCGCGTTGCTGGGCGCCGGTGAAGATGGCCAGCTCGATGCCTTCGCTGTGCAGCGTCTCGAGCATCTCGACCACGCCGGGAAACGGCCGGGTCGTGGCCGCGGCGGCGGTGTAGTGGTCGTGGTAGACCTGCAGATCGACCTCGGCGATCGGCCTGGCCAGGAAGAGCTCCAGCACGGCGGCGGTGGGCCCGATGCTGAACGAGGCGAGCACCTCTCCGGGCGTGACCGTCGGCCCGCCCAACGCCCGGATCGTGTCGACGTACGTGCCGGGCACCCAGCTCATCGTGTCGACCAGCGTCCCGTCGAGATCGAACACGATCGCTGCCGCCGTCATGCCGACGATCGTAATTCGGTCAGAGCAGCAGCAGCTTCGTCCACCATGCGTCGCGCGTGGTCGTCGCCGGAGACGCGAGCGCCGCGGGGGAGGTACTTCAGCTTGACGCCCGCGGTCGCCACCAGCCAACCGCGCCGCCACTCCGGTGCCGCCGTGTCCTGGCCGGTGAGCGCCCGCCAGGTCGCGGCGTAGCTTTCGTGGCCGGGGCTGCCAGGGCCGCCGAACGTGATCAGGTCCAGCTGTGGAACGCCGTACAGCCCGCTCTCCCAGTCGACCAGCCGGCCGGTGCCGTCGTTAACGACGACGTTGTTGCGGTGCACGTCACCGTGCAGCAGGGTGCGGGGCAGCCCGGCGAGCGCGTCGAGGGCGGCAGGGTCCGTCGACCAGCTGCGAGCCCGGTCGACGAGGGGCTGCAGCGCCGGCCGGCCGGCGTCGGCGAACTGCTGGAGCTTCTGCTGCTCGCAGGCGGCCCTCCACCAGTCCGCGTCGATGACGGTGGCCGTCTCGAGCGGCCCGGAGTCCAGGAAGTGTGCGTGCAGCGCGGCCAGCGACTCGGCCACGTTCGCCGGTATGGTCGCTTCGCTCGACGCCGGCTGCCCGGCGTAGTAGGGGATGGCGATCCAGTGCCCGCCGGCGTCGCACCCGGATCGGAGCAGCGGCGGAAGCGCTGTCGCACCAGGCACGCGGTTGACGGCCTGGAGCACTTCCACCTCGGCGGGCGAGGTCCGCTTCAGGAGCACAACCCGCTCCCGCCGCCGCCCGTCCTCGATGACGGCGATGCGGAGCTTTTCCTTGCCAGTCGTGCTGTGGCCGCCCTCGACCGGCTCGCGGTCGATGATGTCGAAGCAGTCCTCCGGCTCCACCGCTTCATCCTCCCGGGGTTTCTCCCCGAAACTAGCCGTGGGCGAAGTCGAGCGGAGCACGGCTGTGCCAGAGCTCGAACGCGGCCTGGGCGCGCTCGACGTTCGCGTCGAGGATGTGGGTCTCCCGTTCCGAAGCCGGCTGCCATCGAGCGGTCCCACAGGTCATCCGGACGAGACACACCACGACAGCGGCGGCGATGTCGCTGTTGACGGAATCGACGCCGGTCTCAGGCACTCCGTGGGCGCGCAACCCGTCACGGTACGCGGACAGCATCGGGTCGACCGCCTGCGGTGTGGCTGCCAGCAGCAGCTCCGCAAGGTCGACGACGCCGGGTCCGATGGCCACCCTCGCCCAGTCCAGCAGGATCGGCTCACCGGTACGCCGGTCGAACACGACGTTGTCCAGGTGGACGTCATCGTGCAGCAAGGTTGGCGCCGCGGTCGAAAGCCGGGCGACGGCGCGACCGTAGATCTCGTCCAGGCTGTCCAGGAACCGCCGGAACGGCGGAGTCAGGCGCCCGCCGAACCGCTCGACGTACTCCTTCCGGCGAGACTGCAGCCAGCTCCTGCTCATGGACAGCCACGGAGTCGCAGGCAGCCAGCCGACCTCGGCGAGTTCGGGGTCACCCCACCAGGTGCCGTGCAGCGCGCCGAACGAGCGAGCCAGCCGCACTCCGGTGCCCACCGTGATCGGGTCCAGGCAGTCGCCCTGCTCGACATCGCCGAGGTCCTCCAGCACCAGTGCTCCGCGGCCCGCTGCCTCGTCGGCTACGGCATGCAGACATCGCGGGACCCGGACGCCCAACCGGGTACCGAAGACGTCGAAGAACCTCGCCTCCCGCAGCCCGCCGGCGTGCTCGGAGCCCCAGAGCTTCACGACCACGGAGTACGTGTCCGCGGCGGCTTCGCCGGTGTCCAGGCGGGCCCGCAGCAGTACGCCCACCAGCCCGTACTCCGCCCCGATCCGCTCCAGGCGCACCGAGCGCACGCGCTCGCCGTCAAGTCCCAGACAGGCGCCGATCCACGCGCCGGTCACTTCCTCAGGCGACTGGGGCACCTGTGCCGCCAGGGATGGCCGCTCCTCGGATGCAGTCATGGCCGGAGGCTATGGGAAGGACGACCGACGAGTCGAAGCCAGGTAACGGCGCTGGTAGCCGACATTGTTGGACGCTGTCCAATATTTCTCATATGCTGACCTCATGCGAGTCGCTGTGGTGGGAGTGGGTGCGATCGGTGGCTTCGTGGCTGCCGGTGCTGCCTTGCGCGGGCATGCCGTGACGTTGTGCGTGCGGACGCCCTTCGAACGTCTGCTGGTCGAGTCCGTGGACGGCCCGGCGCAGGCCGTCGATGCTGAGGTGCTGACCGAGCCGGCGGCAGCCGCAGCAGTCGGGCCGGTCGACTGGGTCGTGCTGGCCACCAAGGCGCACCAGACGCCCGCGGCTGCCGGCTGGCTGCGCGCGTTGACCGGCAAGGACACCGTGGTCGTCGTGCTCCAGAACGGGGTCGACCACGAGGCGCGTGTCGGTCCGTTCGCGGGGCCGGCCGCTGTGCTGCCCGGGCTGGCGTACGTCGGCGCGGAGCGGATCGAGCCCGGCCGGGTGCTCCATCTGAACGGGCGGCGGCTCGTCGTACCCGCGGGTGAGCTCGGCAAGCGGTTCGCCGGGCTGTTGGACGGTGAGTGGCTGACCGTCGCCGAGGAGCCCGACTTCCACACCGCGCGGTGGCGCAAGCTGCTCGGCAACGTGGGCTCGAGCGCGCTCACGACGTTGACCGATCGCCGGATGGAAGTGCTCGCGGAGCCGGCCATCGGCGGGCTGGCGCGCGGCCTGCTCACCGAGGCGGTCCGGGTCGGCGTCGCCGAGGGCGCCCGGCTGGGCGAGGCCGACGTCGACGTCGCGATGCGGCTCTATCTCGAATACTTCGGCCCGGCAGTCGGCACCTCGATGCTGCACGACCGGCTGGCCGGCCAGCCGCTGGAGACAGACGCGATCTACGGCACGATCGTCCGGCTGGCCGGCGCGTACGGCATCGACACTCCGCTCAACCGCGCCATGCTCGCGCTGCTAGACGCCCTCACACCACCAGCGCCGCCGACGCCGCCGGATAGCCGGACAGGAACTCTCCCGGCGTACGACCGGCCAGCGACTTGAAGTCGTTGACGAAGTGCGCCTGGTCGTAGTACCGGCAACGCGAGGCGACCTCGTTGATCGTGTGCCCGCCCCGCAGCAGGCGGAACGCCCGCCGCAGCCGCAGCATCCGCGCGGCCATCTTCGGTGACAGGCCGACCTGCTCACGGAACCGGCGTTCGAGGTTGCGCCGGCACCAGCCGACGCGGGACGCCAGCGCCTCCACCGGGATCGCCCCTCCGGCACGAGACAGCTCCCGCCACGCGTGTACGACGGGCGGCGCGTACGCCGGCCGGCCGGCCAGTTCCTGAGCCAGCCACGCCTCCAACAGCTCGAACCGCCCGCCCCACCCCGGTGTCGAACGCAGCGCGCTGACCAGTTCGGGCGCACCGGGCCCGAGCAGGTCGGACGTACCCACAACGGTGTCGGCCAGCGTGCTCATCGGCAGGTTGAACAAGCCGTACGCGGCCCACGGGTCCAGCACGACGCTGATCGCGTGCAGGTTGCGGTCGTGCTGCACGGACAGCGCCTTGCTGTGCAGCCCGGCGATCATGTCGGCCCGCGGCACACTGGTGTCCAGGCCGGGATCCGCGCCTGGCCGCACGCCGCCGAGCCGGACACTGCCCTCCAAGGTGATCACCATCACCACGCCGCTCGGTACGACGAGATAGCTGTTCGTACGATCCAGGTCGAGCCGGAGCCCGCGATACTTCCGGACCCCGGGAAGGCGTGCACTCCGTTCGGGCACCCAGGCGACGGTCTCCCAGCTACCCGACGGACAGGTACGACGCACCAAGCCGCGCAAGGTCATCTTCGGCCCCTGTTCTACGACGGAATACAGGCGCCACTACCTTGCGATTCTGTGCTTTAGCCACGCTTTAGTCCGGCTGGCGGCAGCTGCCGCGAATTTCGAGACCGATCGGGCCGGGAACTAGACGATCTATTCCAAGGGGTCGCCTGACGCGCGACGCCTGGCATCCACGCTGGCTGCGTTGTCGTCGATCGCCGGAGGCACCTCCTGGCTCCTCCTCCGCCTGTGCCCACCCCCACGAACGGCGCCATGCGCCGCGCGCTTGACCGGCGACCCCTTGGAATAGATCGTCTAGGCCGCGATCACCTTGCGTACGGCGTCGACGACTGCCTGCCGACGATGTGCGCGCACGGGCGCGAGCCGGCGCATCTCCGGCGTCGCCGACACCCACATCATCGCGATCGAACGCACGATGGCGTGCAGCGCCACCGGCGGGACCTGGTCCGGCAGTACGCCGTCGGGCCGTCGTACGCCTGGACGAGCCGCCGCTCCGCCTCCTGCTCGGCTCGGACGCGCTGGCGCTCGCCCAGCGGTCCTCGCGGGAACGCGCTGCCGAAGCCGACCGTTGGGCCGACGTCAGCCGCTCGACCGATTTCGCTGCCGGACGTCAGTAACCCACCACGTTGGCCACCGCTGCTCACGGCGCCGTCGCACTGCTCAGCGTGGTGGGCCTGCCCCGCGACGGTGGAGATGACCCGCAAGACCACCGAAGCTCTCGACCCCCGCCTGACGGGCATACGGGGATCACACGTGCAGGGCGGCGCGAACGAGCTGGTCGATCCGTCGCCAGGCGGGGGAGGAGGCGTTGACCGTGCCCTGGATGAGGGCAGGGATCTCCGACGGTGGGTCCACGCCGGGCAGGTCGTTCTGGCCGTAGCGTTCCCGGGTCGCCTCGACGGCGCGACGGGCGAGCTCGTCGATCCGGGGGTCGGCGGGGTCGAGATCGTGGGCTTGGTCGTAGGCGAGGAACAGCTGCCGCAGCGCCGGATCGGCGAGCGACCCGGCCTGGTCCTCGAACAACGTCCTCGCGTGGTCCGGGTGGGTGGCGAACACGAGGATCCACAGATCACGTTGCAGGTCCACCCAGCGGGAGCTGAATCCCCAGCTGACAAGGTCGTCCAGGTAGGCGACGACCTCGGCCGGCAGTGGCGCCAGCCGTCCCGTCGCGAGCCGGCGCAGGCGCTCCTGCGTTGCCCGCAGACCGCGGATCCGTACGGTGAGCTCGTCGTCGATCTCGTCCACCGTCCGCTGGAACTCCTCGTCGGTCGCCGACCTGAGGTCCCGGATCCGAGCCAGCGGGACGCCCGCCTCGGCCAGCGTGCGGATCTTGATCAGCTCGATGGCGTCGTTCGCGCCGTACCTCCGGTAGCCGGACGCGTCCCGGTCGGGCTCGGGGAGCAGCCCCTTGCCGTGGTAGACACGAATGGTCTTGATCGACACTCCGACGTACGCCGCCAGCTGCCCGATGGTGATCACCCCGCCATCATTCCCACTTGACCTTGCCCCAGGGGCGGGGTTGGACCATGCGGTCATGGCGAACACGAAGATCGATCGGGAGACCTTGCGCGAGCTGGCCGACGCGGGCAACGAGACCGCCCTGGACCGGCTGGCCGACCTCGCCGACGCGGCCGGCGACGTCGAAGAGCTGAGCGAGCTGCTGGACGAAGGATCCATGCACGCCGGACTCCTGCTCACCCGGCGCGCCGTCGCCGCCCGCGACCTGCGCGAGCTGCAGCGCATCTCCGACGCCGGGTACGACGAGGCCGGCGACGAGCTCAACCGGCTGCTGCGGGACTGATCCGGCCGGCACGCGTCACAGCGCGGGCGGTCCGGCGTTGATCCGGCGCAGGATCGGGTCGAGCTGGTAGAGGTCGGTGCCGGTCTGGAGCTGGCGTTCGTCCCACCAGGTGGCGCCGGCTGCCGCGAGCGGCGCGATCCGCTCGCCGGCCTGGCCCGGGTCGTCCGGAGTGCGCCCGCCGAGCACGATCTCGTACGGGCCGGCGTCCTGCCTGCGCTCCCGTACGTAGGTGACGAGCTCCCGCACGTCCTCGACCGCGGGGATCACGCCGTGCCTGGCGTTGTGGAACAGCGGCACAACGCCGTCCCATTGTGCGGCGCGCCGGAACGGCCGCCGGTTGGGCCAGAAGCCGCCGATCCAGATCGGCGGCCGCGGCTGCTGGACCGTCGCCGGAAGGAGGGCGACGTCATCGGCGGTGTAGTGGCGGCCGTGGTGGGTCACGGCGGCGCCGGACCAGTACGCCGTCAGCAGGTCGAGTCCCTCCTCGAGCTTCTCCGCGATGAGCACGGGGTCGGTCGGCTCGCCGAAGCTGCCGAACTCGTCCTGGATCGGACCGCCGAGGCCGGCGCTGAAGACGACCCGCCCGCCGCTGATCTGATCGAGCGTCGCGACCTGCCGCGCGAGCTGCTCCGGCCGCCGCCGCGCGACGGGAGTGACCAGCGTCCCGAGCCGGATCGTGTTCGTGGCCAGCGCGACCGCCGTCAGCAGCATCCACGGATCGCCGAACGCCTGACCGGCGCGGGCACGCTTGTCGTGGACCACGTGGTCCCAGACGAAGAACCCGTCCCAGCCGGCCTGCTCCGCTGCCGCGGCCGCCCTGGCCACCACTCGCGCGTCGGCGAAGTCGCCGAAGTTCGGCACGTTGATCGAAAACCGCATCCGCGCATCGTCCGCCATCGCGGCCGCCGGAGGCAAGCCGGATCGAACGGAGGCTGGCAGGATCGGCCCATGCCCAACGCTGAGTTCGTCGAGCCTGCGGACCCGGACCTGCGGTCCGCGGAATACGCCCAGGCCGTCCGGCTGGGCGACCGCATCGAGCTCTCCGGTCAGGGCGGTTGGACGAGCACGCGCGACTATCCGCCGACGTTGCGCGAGGAGGTCGTGCAGGCCTTCGACAACATCGAGTCCGTACTGGCGGGCGCTGGCGCCTCCTGGGCCGACGTGATCGCGGTGACCTCGTACCACGCCACCGCCGTCGATCCGGCCGGCGCCGCCGATGCCGTCGGTCCGGATGCGGCGAGCACGGTCATGAGCGACGAGCTCCGGCGGCGGATCCGTTCGCACGCGCCGATCTGGACGCGCATCGGCGTACCCAGGCTCGGGCCACGGATGCACATCGAGATCCAGGTGACGGCGACGGCTCCAGCGGAGTCGAGGAGGAGCGACGTGCCACGACCGGAGTACTTCAGCCCGCCCGGATACGGCGAGCCCGCACTCGAGCGCTTCCGGCACTCCCAGGCGGTGCGGACCGGCGATCGGATCGAGACGGCCGGGCACGGCGGCTGGTCCGACGCGGGGGAGCTCCCCGAAAGCCGCCACGACGAGATCGTCCGAACCTTCGACAACCTCGAACGGACGCTCGCCGCCGCGGGCGCCTCCTGGGCCGGCGTGGTCAGCGTCAGCTCCTGGCACACGCACCTCGGCGACGCCGACTTCGAGAGCATGGTCGGCGAGCTCCGCGCCCGGATCCCTTCCCACGCGCCGATCTGGACCTGTGTCGGTGCCAGCCGGCTGGGCCACCCGAAGGCGCGGATCGAGATCGCGGTCACCGCCGTCGTCACTGACAGGGGCTGACGACGACCGCGTGCAAGGGTTACGGCTTGCGTCCGACCCCGCAGTAGCCCCAGCGGGAACCGTCGCTGTTGGCGACGTCGGCGTCTTCGGCGCCCCAGACGCCGGTGTTGACGATCTCGGCCTTCGCGCCTTCGAACGGCGGAGCGAGCTCGAGTCCGTCGAAGAAGCGTGTCACCTCGGCCTTGTCGCGGAAGTGGAACGGCTCGGTGCCACGCGAGAAGACCTCGATGATGGTCTTCACGGCTTGCGGCGAGTTGTTGTCGGCCGTGCCGTGCGACAACACCAGCCAGCTACCGCTCGGCAGGCGGTCGAGGTAGTGGCTGACCAGGCTCCACGGGTCCTGCTCGTCGGGGACGAAGTGCATCAGCGACACCACGAGCAGCGCCACCGGCCGGTCGAAGTCGATCAGCTCCCGGGTCTCGGGTGCGTCGAAGATGGCGTCGGGCTCGCGGACGTCACCGAGCAGGAACGCGGTGTGGGGTACGCCGGCCAGCAGGCTGCGTGCGTGGGCGGTGATCATCGGGTCGTTGTCGACGTAGACGATGTGGGCGTCGGGGGCCACGGCCTGCGCCGCCTCGTGCGTGTTGTTACGTGTCGGCAGCCCCGCGCCGACGTCGATGAACTGCCGGATGCCCTGTTCGGCGGCCAGCCACGCGGTGGCGCGCTGCAGGAATCCGCGGTTGGCCCAGGCCCAGTCGATGAGCTCGGGCATGGCTTCCTTGATCCGCCGGACGGCCTGGCGGTCGATCTCCAGGTTGTCTGTGCCACCCAATAAGTAGTCGTACATGCGCCCACCGCTGGACTTGTTCGGATCCACTCCAGGCGGAACCCGCTCGGCCTCGCTCATCAACACTCCAAGTGCACAGCTGACAACGACTCTCCACGAATCCTAGTGGCGCGAACGCCCAAGGAGGGGTTCAGAAGAGGATCAGGACGCCGCACAGCCCGGCGATCGCGAGGCCGGTGCCAACCGTGACCAGACGGATCCGTTCCGCCAACATCCGGTCCCAGCTCGTACTGTCGCGCGCGAAGTAGCGCGACCAGGTCGTCAGCGCGCGGCCGAGCCCGAAGCCGAGCCCGATCGCCAGCGCACTGCCGAATCCGAGCCCCGCGAGCAGGATCGCGAACGCGACGACGTAAGGAGCCGTGGCGGAAACGAACGTCCGCACTCCTGTGCCGAGCTCGAACCCGAACTGCAGCGCGCCCCGCAGGACGTTGCGCTGCAGCACCTCGCGAGCGATCTGGCGGGCGTTCTGAGGCAACCGGATCCGGACGACACCGAGCTCGCGCAGCACCCCGAGGATCGCGAGAACGACGACGGCCGCGTGCCGCCACAGCTCCGGCACGGGTTGCAGGAGTCCGGACAGGAGCCACAGCACGGTCGCCGACAGCGTCCCACCGAGCAGCAGCCCGGCAGTGAACCAGCCGAGCACGATCGGTTGTGTGGGACGAGCTCGCCAACCTGGCGAGGTGAGCGCATAGGCGCTGTTACGCGTTCAAACCGAACCGGACAAGGAGTAACCCGCCAGCCCGCCGACGATCGCCCACCCCAGGATCGGCGCGACGATCGAGATCACGCGGCCCCGCCGGTCAGCGTCCGCCAGGTGTTCTGCCCGACCACACCGTCGGCTGTCAGTTGGTTCTTGCGCTGGAAGTCGCCCACGTCGCCGAGCGTGATCGGGCCGAAGACGCCATCGACGGCGAGTGCGTAACCATGCTTGGAGAGCTGGACCTGTGCCGCCCGTACGGCGTCGTTCCGATCGCCGGAGCGAACGGTCACCACGAGCAGAGCCCACGTCGACGCGCCGATCACGCCGTCCGCGGTGATGCCGTTGTCCAGCTGAAAGTTGACGACCTGCTGCCGGGTCGAGCTGCCGAACGTACCGGTGACTCCGACGGTGAAACCGTTGTACGTCAGCAGATACTGCGCACTGGTCACGTTGTCGCCGCTGTCGCCCTGCCTGGCAGACACCCAGTCGACCGTGCTCTGGCAGCCGCACTCGGTGTTCCAGCGGCAGATCGAACGCACCCAGCCCGACGTGGTGCTGCGGTAGCCGTCATGGCAGCGGCGCTCGACGTGGCAGCCACAGCTGCCGCACACGCCGTCGTAACGCCACAGCCAGCCGTCGTAGCTGCCCGCGTAGCACTGGTTCGGCCGCAACGTCCACATGACACCGTCGTCCTTGTGGAATCCGGTCTGGGTTCCGCTGGTCTCGCAGGCGTCGCCATAGATCGCGCTCGGCCCGCAGCCGGGGGAGCAGTCGTGGTCCGACGCGTACGAAGGGCATGCACCGGTCCAGATGTCGTAGCCGTCGGCGTACGCCTTGCGGGCTTGGGGAAACACGCCGAGCGCGGTGAAGCCGACCGCGGTCGCGGTCTGCAGCAGCCGGCGTCGCCCGATGGAGAACTTCCACGACCTCATCGAGGACTCCGTTCGTGCGCGGCAAGGGAGTCGAGCAGCCGGCGAGTGGCCTCGCGGGAGCCGAGCGGCTCCGATCGCGCGACCCGTCCGGTCTCGTCGACGACGACGGCGAACGGAGTGGCGACCGCGTCGTAGCGCTCGAACAGCTCGGCCTGCCCGCCGTACGCGGCGATGGTCACGCCGCCGGCCTCGATCGTGCCGACCGGTGCGTCGCCCGCGTAGAGCACGCGAATCTCCAGTCCCGTTTGCTGAACCGCCTCGGCCAGCACCTCCTGGCAGGTACGGCAGCCGACGCTGAGGAACAGCAACAGCACGGCCGAACCTGGCGTCGGGTCCAGTGCACCGAGACCCGGCGCGGGCTCGCCGGCGGCCAGCCCGAGCCGTCGCGGTTGCCGGGCGGCGCCACCCTGCTGCAGCTCGTGCACCTGCCGCACCAGTCGAGCGACGACGAGGCCGAGCAAGGCGATCGCGACCCAGGACAGGATCAGCGCACTCGTCACGAAGTCCATGCCGGTACGCCTTCCTGCACAGCGATCCGGGCCTTGCCGAGCCGCGCCGGAATCCGCCCGAGGTCGGTGCCCGCGAGCGGCAGCACGGTCGTCTGGACGCCATCGCCGGCCAGGACGGCGTACGGCCTTCCGTTGGTGAGCTTGTCCCAGGTGAGTCCGCCGCCGGGCTGGGAACGCTTGCCCGGCACGGTGATCTCGAGCAGCCCGAGCCCGGGGACCTCCTTCAGCACGAACGCCGGCAGGGCGAAATGCGCACCGTCGCCCACGTCGAGTGCGAGGCCGTCCTCCTGCTCGTCGATGCCCAACGGCCGCAGCGCGGCGAGCACCTCCGCGGTCGACGAGCCGTAGACCTGGGTGACCAGCGCGCGCCGCTCGCCTCGCCAGACAACGAGAGTCGGTGTCTCGACGAGCTTGCTCTGGGGGTCGTAGGTACGTCTGGTCGCGAGCCGGAGCGTTCCGCCGCGATACCGCAGCTCCTCGTCGAAGTCGCCGGCTCCGAACGCCGCGCGCAGGTCGTCGCCGAGTCGCGCGACGCCCGACGTGAACTCGAACAACCGGCCGCCGAGCACGACTTCGGCGATCGAGGTGAACGGGCGCGACAGATCCTCACCGGGTGCTTCGATCCGGAACCGGGTGCCGTCCAGGGCGCGATGAACGACCGCGCTTTCGCCTGCCATATGGACAAGAAACCGCGCTCCGGGCTGCGCGTCGATGGCCGCGACGACAACTGGCAGCAAGCGGCCAGCAGGCAACCGGCAGGCACCCGTCAAGCAGAACAACGGCAGACAGGTCAGCGCAGCCGGTGAGTTCCGTCGTCCAGGCGTTGGGTGTGGCCGAGCCGGTCCAGCAGCTCCAGCAACGGCACGGCCACCCGCCGCGTCGTCCGTAAGGCCTGCCTGGCCTGGCTGAGCGTGAACGGCTGCGGCAAGCTCGCCAACGTCTGCAAGGCGGCGCTGGGCGCGTCCGGCAGCAGCACCAGGCCGTCACCGATCGCGGTCAGCCGCCCGACCCGGACGGCCGCCGCCAGCTCGCGGCTGCCCAGCCCCAGCTCGGCCAGCCGGTTGGCGTTCGGTGCGGCGAACGGCTCCGCGGCCAGGTCGGCCTCGACCGCGCGGACCGCCCGCTCGACAGCCTGCGGCAACGCGCCTGCTTGCGGATCCGTCCGGCCGATCCGGCCGTCGGACTCCACCAGCCCGGCAGCCTCCACCAGCTGCCGCAGCACGACGGTGGGCACGGACAGCCGCTGCCGCACGATGTCGGCGGGCACGCCGGCGGCGAGCGGGTTCCGCGCGAGCCACGCGTCGACCTCACCCGGTGCCCGGGCGACCCGGTCCGACCAGGCAGCCGGGTCGGCCAGCCACCCGCCGGGCAGCTCGTGCCCCTGCCCGGACAGTCCCATCGCGCGGAGCTCCGCGGCCTGGACGAAGCCGCGCGCCGACAGGTGGAGGGCCGCCAGCCGCGCCGGCTCGAGGCCGGCCCGCGCGAGCGCCTCCGCCCGGTCCCGCGCTGCTCCCCGCCGCCGGAGCGCCGGCGGGC
This sequence comes from Flindersiella endophytica, assembly GCF_054779015.1. Taxonomy (NCBI): domain Bacteria; kingdom Bacillati; phylum Actinomycetota; class Actinomycetes; order Propionibacteriales; family Nocardioidaceae; genus Flindersiella; species Flindersiella endophytica. Next base: position 148,150 of record NZ_BAAGYY010000006.1, on the reverse strand, counting down.
GTACGTCGAGCACCTGGACGCCGGCGACGATCTGCCGCCGGCCCGGATCGCGCAGCAGGCCCCGGTCGCCCACCCGAAGCGGCAACGGCCGATCCAGCGTCAGCCGCGCGAACGCCTTGTCCAGTAGGCGAAGCCTCACCGGTACGCCCGCCGAGCCGAGGTGCAGCACCAGCGTGCCACGGGGCTCGACAGGCTCGCTGAGCGCGACATCCACGGTCTCGGTAGGCAACCAGGCGCCGGGCGCGAGCAACGTGTCACCGCGCCCGATCGCGTCGCGCTCGATGCCACGCAGATTGACCGCGACCCGCGCGACCGCGCTCACCGAGGTCTGGTCCTCGCCGAGTACCTGCAGCCCGCGAACCCTTGCCGGCTTGGGCTGTCCGGAGATCTCGAGCTCGTCGCCGACCCGTAACGTCCCGGCTCGAAGCGTGCCGGTGACGACCGTACCGGCGCCCGCCACGCTGAACGAACGGTCGACCCACAGCCGGACGTCCGCGTCGGGGTCGGCCGCCGGCAGCCCGCGCACCAGCCCGCCGAGCGCATGCCGCAGGTCGTCGAGTCCGGCACCGGTGTGCCCGCTCACCGCGACCGACGCAGCGCCGGTCAGGCTGGTCTCGGCGAGCCGGGCCAGCGCCTGCGCCCGGGCGGGCTCCGGATCGGCGAGGTCGGAACGGGTGACGACCAGCAGGCCGTGCTCCACACCGAGCGCGGACAGCGCGGCGAGGTGCTCGGCCGACTGGGCCATCCAGCCCTCGTCGGCGGCGACCACGAACAGCACCGCGGGCACCGGCCCGGCGCCGGCGAGCATCGTGGGAACGAAGCGTTCGTGCCCTGGTACGTCGACGAAAGCGATCTGTTCGCCGGACGGAAGGTCGGTCCAGGCGAAGCCGAGGTCGATCGTGAGTCCGCGCCGGCGTTCCTCGGCCAGCCGGTCCGGCTCCATGCCGGTCAGCCGGCGCATCAGCGTGGACTTGCCGTGGTCGACGTGACCGGCGGTCGCTACGACGTACACGGTCACATCGCCCGGGTCGCCTGGGTCGCCCGGACGGCCGCGAGCATGCGAGCGTCGTCGGCCGGCTCGACCGTACGCAGGTCGAGCAGGCAGCGGCCGCGCACCACGTGGCCGACGACCGGTGGATCGCCGGCCCGCAGCGCGGAGGCGTATGTCTCGGGCAGGCTGACCGCCCAGCTCGGCAGTTCCACACCCGGCGCGCCACCGCCACCGACGGCGGACGAGCAAGCCTCCACGCGAGCGTCGATGTCGTTGTCCGACAGGCGTTTCGCCAGCTCCTCGGCCCGCACGCGCAGCCCTTCCACGTCGGCTTCCAGGGCGGCGACCACCGGCGGCTCCGGCCCGCGCAGCGTGGCCTCCAGCGCGGCCAGCGTGAGCTTGTCGACGCGCAGGGCACGCGCGGACGGATGCCGTCGTAGCCGTTCGACGTGACCCTCGCGGCCCAGGATCAGCCCGGCCTGCGGGCCACCGAGCAGCTTGTCGCCGCTGGCCGTGACCAGAGTGGCGCCCTGCCGCAGCATGGTGGTGGCGTCGGGCTCGCCGGGCAGCAGCGGGTGCGGCTGCAACAGCCCGGACCCGATGTCGGCGACCACCGGCACGCCGAGCCCGGTCAGCTCGCTCACCTCGACAGTGGAGGTGAAGCCCGAGACCTGGAAGTTGGACGGGTGCACCTTGAGGACGAAGCCCGTGTCCGGACCGATCGCCGAGGCGTAGTCGGAGAGTGTCGTGCGGTTGGTGGTGCCGACCTCGCGCAGCCGGGCGCCTGTCGACGCGAGCAGCTCCGGTATCCGGAAGCCGTCGCCGATCTCGACGAACTCACCGCGGCTCAGCACGATCTCGCGGTCCCGTGCGAACGCGAGCGCGCACAGCAGCAGCGCGGCGGCGTTGTTGTTGACCACGTGCACGGCCTCGGCAGTGGGTACGGCCGCGGCGAGCGCGGCCAGCGTACCCCGCCCGCGCCGGGCCCGCGCGCCGGAGACCAGATCGAACTCCACGTCAGTGACGCCGGCGGCCGCGTCGATCGCCTCGCGTGCCGCGGAGGACAGCGGCGCCCGGCCGAGGTTGGTGTGGACGAGAACGCCGGTCGCGTTGATGACCGGCCGGAGGCCGGCCGCGTGCGCGGGCAGCGCGGCCAGCACCGCCTCGACGACCTCGGACGGCGCGAGCTCGCCGCCGCGCGCACGTTCCTGCACGGCCGTGACCACGGCCTTGACCTGCCGCCTCCCGAGTCGCCGGATCGCACCGGCCACCCTCGGATCTGCGAGTACGGCGTCGGTGCGGGGAACGAACCGGCGTGGATCAGGCTGCTGGTCGGTCATCGGAAGCACCTTTGGCGGAGGTGGACGGGAATCGAACCCGCCAGCGACAGCTGCTGCCGCTCGCCGGTTTTGAAGACCGGGCCGGCCACCAGGCCGGAGACACCTCCATGGGGCATGGCTGACATTCTGACTATGTGACCACTATCCAGGGTGGCAAACGACTCACGGAGTACGCACACGGCGGTGGGTGCGCCTGCAAAATCCCACCCGGCGAGCTGGAGCAGATCGTCGGCGGCTTGGCCGGTGCGGCGCCGGTGCGCGATCCGCTCGGCGAGCTGGTGGTCGGGCTGGACGGCGGCGACGACGCCGCGGCCGTACGCCTGGACGGTGGCCTGGCGATCCTCGCCACCACCGACTTCTTCACCCCGGTCGTCGACGACGCGTACGACTGGGGCCGGATCGCCGCCGCTAACGCACTGTCCGACATCTACGCCATGGGCGGCCGACCGGTCGTCGCGGTCAACCTGCTGGCCTGGCCTCGCGACCTGCTGCCGGCCGAGCTGGCCGCCGAGGTGCTGCGCGGGGGAGTCGCGGTCGCACACGAGGCCGGCTGCTACCTCGCGGGCGGACACAGCGTCGACGACCCCGAGCCGAAGTACGGCCTGGCCGTCACCGGTGTCGCCGACCCCGGCCGGTTGCTGCGCAACGACGCCGGGCGCGCCGGCCTGCCGCTCACCCTGACCAAGCCGCTCGGGATCGGCGTGCTGAACAGCCGGCACAAGGCGACCGGCGACTGGTTCCCGCAGGCCGTCGACGCGATGACCACACTCAACCGGGAGGCCTCGGTGGCGGCGCTGGAGGCCGGCATCAAGTGCGCGACCGACGTCACCGGGTTCGGCCTGCTGGGCCATCTCTACAAGCTGGCCCGGGCCAGTGGCCTCAGCGCGGTCGTCGACGCCGCCGCCGTGCCGTACCTCGACGGTGCGCGGGAGGCGCTGCGCGACGGCTACGTCAGCGGCGGCACACGTCGCAACCTCGACTGGGTGGCGCCGCACGCCGACCTGTCGGCCGTGAGCGCGGACGAGGCCCTCCTGCTGGCCGACGCTCAAACCTCGGGCGGCCTGCTGCTGGCGGGCGAAGTGCCCGGTGCGCCCGTGGTGGGGGAGCTGGTTCCCCCCGGCGAGAGCGTTCTGGTCGTACGCTGAGAACGATCCCGAACGGGGCCGACGTACTGGCCGGTTTCTTCGATTGGCCGGGCTCATGCGCCCTGACCAGGACCCCTATGCTTGCCAAGCCTTCTCGATCCATGGTCTTTCGCTGTCGAACCTTCCGTCGAACCCAGGTGGCATGAGCACATCCGAACCCGGCCGGCAATCGGCCAACCCGGGTAACGGCTATGACATCGTCGCGATCGCGTCCTCGGCGGGCGGTATCGCGGCGCTCCGCCGTGTCCTCGACGGTCTGCCCGCCGAGTTTCCGGTGCCGATCGTCCTCGTACAACACCTCGATCCACGGCACGAGACAGTGCTCGCGCAGGTGCTCAGCCGCCGCGCGAGGTTGAGGGTCAAGCTTGCCGAGTCTGGTGAGCAGGCGCGGGCCGGAACCATCTACATCGCGCCGCCCGACCGGCATCTCCTGGTCGAGCCCGGCGGCCGGCTGGCGCTGACGACCAGTGAGCTCGTTCACTTTGTCCGTCCGGCCGCCGACCTGCTGTTCGAGTCGGTCGCGGGAGCCTACGGAGCCAGGGCGATCGCGTGCGTGCTGACCGGAACGGGGAGCGACGGGGCGATGGGGGTCAGTGCGGTCAAGTCGCGCGGCGGTACCGTGATCGTCGAGGACCCCGCCACGGCGGAGTTCGGTGGGATGCCCGACGCCGCGGTCTCCAATGGTTCGGCCGATTTCGTGCTGCCGCTCGAAGAAGTCTCGACGGTGATTCGCGGTTTGGTGGAGAAGTCATGACTGACCTGGACCAGGACAATGGCCTGGACGCCCGGCTCGAGGAGCTGCTGGCCTTCATCCGTGACTCGCGTGGCTTCGACTTCACGGGATACAAACGTTCGACCCTCACCCGGCGGATCCGCAAGCGGATGCACGACGTCGGCGTCTCGGAATACTCCGACTACCAGGACCGGCTGGAGAGCAGCGCCGACGAGTTCCGGTTCCTGTTCAACACGATTCTGATCAACGTCACCGGCTTCTTCCGTGACACCGAGACCTGGACCTACCTCCAGCGCGAGGTCGTACCCGAGCTCCTGTTCAACCACGACGACGAGGAGATCCGGATCTGGAGCGCCGGCTGCTCCAGCGGCGAGGAGGCCTACTCCCTCGCGATCGTGTTCGCCGAGGCGCTCGGCGTCGAGGAATGCGCCAAGCGCGTGAAGATCTACGGCACCGACATCGACGAGGAGGCCCTGCGCGACGCGCGGGCCGGCCTCTACCCGCCACGTTCGCTGGAGCCGCTGTCCAAGGAGCTGCGGGCGAAGTACTTCGAGCCCAACGGCGGCAAGCTCGTGTTCCGGGCCGATCTGCGCCGCCGGGTGATCTTCGGACGCCACGACATCACGCGCGACGCTCCGATCTCGCGGCTGGACCTGCTGGTGTGCAGGAACGCGCTGATGTACTTCAACGTCGAGGCGCAGTCGCAGATCATCGACCGCTTCCATTTCGCGTTGCGGGAGGGGGGATATCTCTTCCTCGGCAAGGCCGAGATGCTGCTGTCAGACGGCGAGCGTTTCGAGGTCACCAGCATGCGGCAGCGGATCTTCCGGCGCCGCGCCGGCAACACAGGGCTGCACCAGCCGGCATCGATCAAGCTCGACGGGGGTGTCGGACTGGAGGCCAGGGACGTCGCGCGCAAGCGGCAGTTGCGGGATCTGGTCCTCGAGACCTCGCCGAACGCCAAGCTCGGTATCGACCTCGACGGCATCCTGATCCTGGCCAACGCCCAGGCCCGGGCGCAGTTCGGCCTCACCTCGCACGACCTCGGCAGGCCGCTGCGCGACCTGGAGGTTTCGTATCGCCCGGTCGAGCTCCGCTCGCTGATCGAGCAGGCCCACGCCGAGCGCCGGGTCGTTCGCGTCAACGCGGTCGAGCGCGGGATCGGGGCCGATGACCTGCAGTACCTCGACATCCTCGTGCAGCCGCTGTGGAGCGGAGACGGCCTCGCCCTCGGCGTCGCGGTCGTCTTCATGGACACCACGCTGTCCACCCGGCTGCAGCACGAGGTCAAGCGCAACCGCGAGGACCTCGAGACCGCGTACGAAGAGCTCCAGTCGACCAACGAGGAGCTGGAGACCACCAACGAGGAGCTCCAGTCCAGCATCGAGGAGCTGGAGACCACCAACGAGGAGCTCCAGTCGACCAACGAGGAGCTGGAGACCACCAACGAGGAGCTCCAGTCCGGCAACGAGGAACTGGAGACGATGAACGAAGAGCTCCGGATCCGTACGGCGGAGCTCGACGAGGCACGTTCGTTCCTCGAGGGCGTGCTGGGCAGCGTCGGCGCGGGCGTCGTCGTACTCGATCGCGAGCTGCGGGTACGCAGCTGGAACCGTGGCGCCGAAGACCTCTGGGGCCTGCGCGCGGAAGAGGTCCACAACCAGCCCTTCTTCGCGCTCGACTTCGGCCTGCCGACCGGTGAGCTGCGTTCCGCGGTCGAGCGGTGCATCGACACCGGCCGGCGGGTCGGGCCGCTCGAGATCGATGCGGTGAACCGCAAGGGACGCGCCATTGTCTGCACGATCACCTGCTCGCCGCTCGACGGTAACCGTGACGGCTTGGTTCTTCTGATGGAGGATGTGGTCCGTGAGCAGGCGTAGGGTCGCTGTGTGACGGCGTCGAAGGAGGTACCCAGCAGCGTCGACGCCGTGCGGCGGCGTGCCGACGACGCGTCGCGACGCGCGAGCCGGGCGGACGAGGCCGCGGACCGGCACGAGCTGCTGGCCCGGCGTGACCCCGTGTCGATGCGCTCCTTCCACCTGAGCATGGCGAGGACCTACCGTCAGATCGCGTCCAGGCAGCAGATGTCGGCGACCCTGCAGGCGGCCTACGCCGACCGGCTGACGCGGTGGTACACCGAGACGCCCGGGCGGGGTGAGTACGGCCCCTTTCGTCCTCGCTTCATGGCAACGGTCGCCGAGACCTCCGGCGGTGACAGCGCCGCGCTGACATTGCGCGCACGGGGCCGGCTGAACGCCGTCACGGCCGCGTCGGACGCGACGGCCTCGGCGGCCCAGAGCTTCGAGTTCGAGCTCAACGAAGGACCGACGAGTGACGCGATGCGAACCCGCCGGCTGGTGTCGGCGGTCGACCACACGATCGCCGAGCACTGGCCGAACTACGGCCACGACCTGACCGAGCTCGGCGTGCGCGCGGTGGCCTCGGTCCCGCTCGTGGCGGCGGCGGAGTGCCTTGGAGCGCTCACGGTGTACGGCTCGCCGCCGATGTGCGCCGCGCCAGGTGTCGAGCGCCTGCGTTCCGTGGCGTCGGAGCTCACCCGGTCGGTGCTGCTGGCCCCCGAGTCGACGGCGATCGGGGAGGACGGCCTGCCGTACTTCCCGGCGGTCGAAGAGAGCGACGGCTGGGCCGTCGTGCATCAGGCGGCGGGAATGCTCGCCGCCCGTAACGAGTGCACGGTCTCCGATGCGTTCGCGTTGCTGCAGGCGCACGCGTTCGCCGAGAACACCGGCATTTCCTCAGTCGCCGCCCGGGTCGTACGCCGCGAGCTGGTGCTGCCGCAGGACTGACCGTGGGCGTGATGGCGCACGGCCAGTCCACCGGGTTGGGATCGGCGGCTGATGATCAGCCGGCAGTGGTCAGCTGGTCGCGTCAGCCGAAAGTGACGTCCGAGCACTGGTAGAACGCGTTGCCGGTGTCCTGGATCGTCCAGACGGCGAGGATCAGCTGCTTGCCCGACTTGCCGCCCGGCAGCGTTCCGGGGTGCGAGACCTGGGTGGGCGGTTGTTGTCCGTTGTAGGGAACGGACAGGAACGGCGTGAGCTCGAGGTCGGACCGGGTGAGCGGCCGGCCCGGGTCGTACCTGTCGTTGGTGATGTAGTAGTCGAACGACGCGGTGGAATGGGCTGCCGTCAGCGTCCAGGTGAACGTGTACGACGAGCCGGCGCTGACGTTGGTGGCCGGCCAGCCACCGCCGCGCGGGTCGTCGAGCTGGGCGAAACGGGAGTTGCCGCCGGCGCAGATGGTGCCGTCGGCCGGTCCCGCGTTCGGGAATCCCTTGGGTCCTTCGACGCTCTGCGGTTCCCACTGGATGTCACCACAGCCGGTGACGGCGCCCTGCTGGCAGAACTTCGCCCGGCTCGTCGGTGAGTTCGTGTAGCCATGGGCGTAGGCAGCCGGTGCGAACAGCCACACGGCTAGGGCGAGAACCATGGCCGGGACGGAGATCAGGGTTCCGGCGCGAGCGAGCTGACGTGATCTGTGCACTTTCCTCTCCTTCGGCTCGATCTGTGGGGTGGAGCCTGCGGTCGCGGAATTGCTGTGCCATCGATCCGGAGCGTGACAATCGCTGAATAATAGAAAACATTATTTACAGTGGCCTGTCAATAGGACCCGGCCCGATTTGCCATGAACGGGTATGGCGGCGGACTGACCGGTCCGTGACGGATCGACGCCCCGGTGGTGCCGGTTGTGCTTTGCTTGGACGGATGGATCGCCGGTGGAGCACTCGACAGCTGGGTCTGGCACTCGCGGTGCCGACGCTGCTGCTCCTGGTGATCGTGGCCTCGGTGCTGTCCGGTCCGGAGGTCACTCAGATCCCGATGCCGGCCGGCGAGCGCAGCGCCCCACCGATCACGCCCGCGCCGGGTACGGAAACACCGCTGCTGCCCACCATGTCGCCGTTCGCCAACAGCGGCGCCACCAGCCCGGAGTGGCTCGGGGTGCTCGTCAAGCTGCTCGCCGGCGTGCTGGCGGTGCTCGCGGTGGTGGTGGCCGGCCTGCTGATCTGGAAGTACGCACCCCGGCTGCGGCTCGCGTTCCGCCGGCCCGACACCTCGGAGAGCGAGGCCGACGCGCCTGCCGATGCCGGAGTCGCCGGGTCGGAGCAGGCGGTTCGTTCCGCGGTCGACACCGGAATCGGCGAGCTCGACGACGAGTCCGCCGATCCGCGCCGTGCCGTGATCGCCTGCTGGTTGCGTCTGGAGGCCGCGGCCACCTCGGCCGGTGTCGAGCACCCGCCACAGGACGCCCCGGCCGACCTGGTGACGAGGCTGCTGGAGCACTACGACGTGAGCCGGCCGCTGCTGCTGGGCTTCGCCGACCTCTACCGGCAGGCCCGCTACGCGCCCGCCGACGTCGACGACGCGATGCGGGTCCAGGCGCGCGAGACGCTGGTGCGGCTGCGCGCGGAGCTGTCGCGTACCCCGAGCTCGCCCGCGGAGGCGTCATGAGCCCTCGCCCGTCCGGCCGCGTGCTGCGTTCGTGGGCCCGGCAGGGTGTCCTGGCGGTCGTGATCGCGGTCGGGCTCTACGCGCTGAGCCGGTGGGGCGGTGGGCTCGACATCGCGTTCGGGCTGTGGCTCGTCGTGGTGCTGGCGGTGGTCGTGGGGCGGCTGGTCGTACGCGCGCTGCTTCCGCCGCGGCAGGTCGAGCTGCCGGTCCGCGAGGACACCGAGGCGAAGCTGCTCGGCCAGCTGCCGGACCGTCCGTTCACCGGCGCGCGGCGCTGGGAGGAGCGGCTCGAGCTGACCCGTGGCGACGCCGCGTACTTCGGCCGGGTGGTGCTGCCCGAGCTAGCCGCGCTGGTCGAGGATCGGCTGCGGTTGACTGGCGAGCTGGACCGGATGAACGACGTGCTGGGTGAGCGGACGGCGACGTTCCTGAACACCCCCAACCCGAAGCGAGTGCCGTCGCCGGCCGAGTTGTCGGCCGTCGTGGCGAAACTGGAGGAAGAGTGGACGCGGAACCGTCCGGCAAGCAGGGGCTGACCGTCGCCGACGCGAGCGTGCTGTGCCACAAGGTGCTCGACGCGGTCGGCGAGGTGATGGTCGGAAAGCGGGACGCGCTGGAGCTGGTGCTGGCAGGAGTCCTGGCCGGCGGCCACATCCTGCTGGAAGACCTGCCCGGCTTGGGAAAGACGTTGACCGCGCGCTCGCTGGCGCAGGCGCTCGGCGTGGGGTTCCGGCGGATCCAGTTCACGCCTGACCTGCTGCCCGCCGACGTGACGGGCTCGCTTCTCTACGACCAGCGCAACCACGACTTCACGTTCCGGCGCGGCCCGGTCTTCACCAACCTGTTGCTGGCCGACGAGATCAACCGCACGCCGCCGAAGACGCAGGCCGCGCTGCTCGAGGCCATGCAGGAGAAGCAGGTCTCGGTCGAGGGCACGACGTACCGGCTGGAGTCGCCGTTCCACGTCCTCGCCACGGCCAACCCGATCGAGTACGAAGGCACCTATCCGCTGCCGGAAGCTCAGCTCGACCGGTTCCTGCTGCGCGTGTCGTTCGGGTATCCCGACGAGGACGAGGAGTTCGACGTGCTGCGGCGCCGGATGGTGCGCCGGCGGGAGGAGGCCGAGGTCGCCCCGGTCGTCGACGGGCCGACGCTGCTGGCGATGCAGGAGACGCTCGAGGACGTCGCGGTCGAGGATTCGATCGGGCGCTACATCATCTCGATCGTCGCCGCCACCCGTGCCGAGGGACGTGTCCTGGTCGGTGCGTCGCCGCGCGGGTCGCTGGCTTTGCTCTTGCTGGCAAGGGCGAAGGCCGTGCTCGCCGCACGTGACTTCGTGGTGCCGGAGGATGTGAAGGACGTCGCCGTTCCGGCGCTGGCGCACCGCATCACGTTGCGGCCCGAGATGTGGTTGCAGCAGATCGACCCGAACCAGGTCGTGCGCGAGGCGCTGGCCTCGGTGACCGCGCCGGCGAGCGGAGCGTTGCCGACCTACACCAGCGGTGCTCAGTGAGCTCCAGACCGAGTTCGGCACCGAGCTGGACGCCGAGCGCGGCCCTGTCCAGGGCCGTTGTGCTGGTGCTCGTGCTGCTGGTGCTCGCGGTGGTCGGCGGCCGGGTCGACCTGGCCGTACTGGCTTCGCCTTTCGTGCTGGGGACGGCGCTCGCGCTGTGGCGCCGGCCCGCGCGGCCGCCGTCGGCGGTGGTTCGCACGAGCGAGGAGCCGGTCGTCGAGGGCGGTTCGATCGACGTGTCGGTTCAGGTGCGGAACCCAGACGAGGCGACGTACGACTTCGTGGTCATGCGCAGCCAGTACTCCTCGTGGCTCGAGCTGCACCGCGGTCGCGAGGTCTTCGCGGCCTCGGTGGGCGGCTCGCGGGTGGTGGACTTCGCCCTGCCGGGCAAGGCGTTGCGGTGGGGGTGGCTCGACTTCGGGCCGGTACGTCTTAACGCGGTGGCGTGTGACGGGCTCTTCCACGCCGGGGAGATCCGGGCCGAACCGGCTTCGCTGCGGGTGTTTCCGCTGACCCAGCCGTTCTCCGCGCACGACGCGATGCCGCGGGCGGCCGGGCTGGTCGGCGTCCACCGGTCGCGGCGATACGGCGACGGCGGCGAGCTGGCGGGCATCCGGCAGTTCATGCCGGGCGACCGGCTGCGGCGGATCGACTGGCGGGCGTCGCTGCGGGCGCGGGAACTGCACGTGGCGCAGACCTTGTCCGACCGTGACGCCGAGCTCGTGGTGCTGGTCGACGTGCTGCACGAGGCCGGGCCGTCGGGTGGGGTCGACGGGGCGCCGAGCGTCCTCGACACCTCGGTGCGGGCGGCCGCGGGTATCTCGCAGCACTTCCTCGGCCGCGGCGACCGCGTGATGCTGGTGGAGTACGGCGGCCGCGGGCGGACGCTGCGGGCGGGGAGCGGACGCAAGCAGTACTTGGCGATTCTGGGATGGCTGCTCGGCGTACGGTCGGGGGAGCGGCGGTACGGGCCGTCGGCTTCGGTGTTCGGCATGCATCGCGTGCCGAGTTCCGCGCTACTGGTGGTGCTGACGCCGCTGCTCGATCCTCGTTCGGTCGAGATGATGGCCAGGCTGGCGCGGTCGGGGCGGCCCGTGGTCGCCGTCGACACGTTGCCTTCGCAGGTGCGGCCGCCGCGGCGCAACCGGTGGACCGAGGTGGCGTACCGGATCTGGTTGCTGGAAAGGCAGAACACCATCAGCCGGCTGCTCGAGCACGGCGTGCCGACGGTCACCTGGGCCGGGGCGGGCTCGCTCGACGCGGTGCTGCGCGACGTCTCTCGGATGGCGGCGGCGCCGCGATGAGCTCGTACTTCGAGGGGATCCGGGAGACTGCTTCCGGGGCGGCGGGATCCGTTCGTGCGTTGGGGATCGTGCCGCTGCTGTTCCGGCTCGTCGTGTTCTTGTCGGGGTTCGTGGCCTTGGGTGCCGCGCTGCCCGCGGTGGCGCGACTGCCGCTGGTATACCTGGTGCTGGCCGGTGTCGCCCTGGTGCCGGCGGTGGTGCCGGGCACCTGGGTGGTGCTCGTGCTCGAGCTGCTGGCGGTGGTCGGGTGGGTGCTGCGTACGACGCTGCTCTCGGAGCCGATCGGCTTTGTGCCGTTGATGTCTCTGGCCGCCGGGTTGTACGTGCACCACGTGTCGTCGTCCTGGTCCGCGGCCTTGCCCCTGTCCGCGGTCGTGACCAGCTCGGTGTGGCTGCGCCCGTTGCTGCGGGTGGCCGGCGTGCTGGCGCTGACCGGCGCGCTGGCGGGCGTGGGGCTGTGGTTGACGAGCTGGGTCTCGGTCGTCTCCTCCGTCGTGGTTCCCGTTGTAGGCGTACTGGTCGCGCTCGTACTGACGGTCGTCCTGGCCGTCCGAGCACGAGACTAGGGTGGTGTTCGATGGCGTCTGGTGAGGTGATCGCGCGTGGGCGCGACTGCGAAATCATCGACCTGGGCGACGGCCTGGTCCTGCGCCGCGCGCTGAACGGGCGAAGCCTCGCAGCCGAGGCGTCCGTCATGGCCTTCGCTCACGCGGCAGGGGTTCCCGTACCGTCCGTGTCGTCGGTGACCCCCGAAGGTGCCATCGTCATGGAACGCGTCGACGGCCCGATGCTCGCCTCCCTGATCCGCTCCGGCGACCGCACCCCGGCCGATGCGGCCCGCATCGTACTGGACATGCACGCGCTGGTGAACGCCCTGCCGGCACCGGAAGGCCTGCGAAGCAAGGGATTGCCGGGCGACCGCCTGCTCCACCTCGACCTCCACGTCGAGAACATCCTGATCACCGCTCGCGGGCCCGTGTTACTCGACTGGGCCAACGCCAGCCGCGGCCCGGCGGCCGCCGACCTGGCGATGAGCTGGCTGATCATGTGCTCGCCCGCCCCAGCCGAAACCGAGGAGGTCCACCAGTTCCGGCTGGCCTTCCTGACCGAGCTCCGCTCCGGCCTCGACGCATCGGCAGTCGCCTCGGTCATGCCCGCGGTGACGGAATGGCGCGCCTCCGACCGAGCCCTGACCCCGTCGGAGTCGGCCGCCGTCCGCGAAGCGGGCAAGAGGTTCCCCGACCTCCCGGACTGACGCTACTTCGGCGGGTCGTCCGGGCCTGGCCCGAGCTCGTACGGCTCATCGACGACATGTTCGCCACAATGTGGGTCGCGGAGGGGTGCGGGTTGGCCGCCAACCAGGTCGATGTGGACCCCCAGCTGTTCGTCTACGACCTGACCGACGAGTACGGCGAGCGCCGCGCAGGGCACGTGTTCAACCCGGTCGTCGGTGTCCGCGAGACCAGCCACGACGAGGGCTGCCTGTCGATCCCGGGCGCCACCACGACAGTGGCGCGCCCGGCCCAGGTGATCCTGCGCGGCGTCGACCTGAACGGGATCCCGCTCACGCTGCGGGCCGAGGACTACTTCGCTCGTTGCCTGCAGCACGAGACCGAGCACCTGCTCGGCAAGCTCTACTCCGACCACGTGTCGAAGGCGAGCCGGCGTCGGGTCTCCGCCGACTCCGGTCGCCTCCGCGAGGACGTACTCGAACGGCGGGCTGCCCGGAGCGCCGCACTCGGCAAACAGCCCGCCGGATATCCGGTCACCCCGCCCGGCTCAACCGGCCGGCCAGAGCTGTAGCAGCCAGCGTTCCTCGACGTCGGTCTCGAACGCCTCGTCGTCGTCATCGCCGACGGTCGTGTGGACGTACGCGCGGATGTGGTACGGCCCCGGGCCTTCCAGCGCGAGCACGTGGGACGTCAGGTCTCCGGTGATGGACCGGAGTCGCAGCTGGTCGGAGTCGGAGACCAGGACGCCGACAGCGACAGCCCGCCACGGCTCAGGTGGATCTGGCGGCTCCGCCCGCCAGAGCTCGAGCCGGACCGGTACCGTCCGGTCGAGCGACTCGCTGTGGAACAGAGCACCGCCCGGACCGGCCACCATGCGCCATGGCCGGTCCGGGTCGACGGGCAGCCGGCCCGCGAGGTGGCGGCCGGCGACGTCCTGGAGCAGGAACTGTCCGTACTCCACGCGGATCGAGTCGTTGATCGCCTGCACTGGTTGCGGTTGTGTCATCGGATGATGATGTAGAACGGGTCGCCGTCGAGGATGTGGTCGGAGCCCAGCCAGGTGCCGTAGATGCGGCCGGCGGTCTCGTTGTGGGTGCCGGTGATCGCCCGCACCGCGTAGGTCAACGAGGAGGATTCGTCTACTCTGGCGGCGTTCTCGTAGGTCGTGGCGAAGGGATACTCGTCACATTGCTGTCGAACGTTGTTCTTGAGCGTGTAGCCGGTGCCGAAGTAGTGGCGGCAGGCGCGGCGTATCTTGCGGCGGGAGCCGTTGATGTCGTTCTCGGTGTCGTAGGCCTTGTAGAGGCGGTGCAACGGTTCCTCGCCGAACCTGCCGGGCACCTTCTTGCCGGCCGTGCCTGGCTTGGTCGAGGTGATGTTGGTCTGGGCGTCTCGGATGAACGTCGCGGACTCGCCGTAGGTGGGGTCGTTCGCGTTCAGGGACAGTGAGGACGAGACGTGGTTGAACACGCAGTGGCTGCCATAGACGTAGGCCGCCTCGTCGCAACGGAACGTCTCGGCCGGCGACATGGACGTACGGGGAACCCCGTCCGTGCCGACGATGGTGGCCAGCAGGTCGTAGCTGAAGAAGCCGCGCCTCTCGCCCGCGTAACTGTCGGCCGGCACGGTGGTAGTGGTCGCCGTCGAAGTGAACCACGCCGGCTGGGTGACCCCGTCGGTCTGCCACTCGGCGACGGTCCTCGTGACCGTTGCCGGGGTCGTCGCACAGGTACTCTGCCGGGCCGGGTCCGCGTTCAGGCAACCCAGCTTGAGGGTGAGCGTCGTGCCGGACTTGTTCACCTTGCCTTCGTCGCCAAGGTGGGTCAACCGGGCCCCGAACACGATCGTGTTGCTGCCGTTCTGTGCCACACCGATGAACGTGGACGCGAAATAGGTGGTCCCCACATGCACCCACACGCCATTGACCAGCTCGAAGTACTGCACCGTGACGTCGTTACGGCTGCAGGAGTTGTACTTGTTCTTGTACCAGAACGGCCGGTTGGGGTCGTACCGCTGCTCGCACTCCTCGAAGCTGACCGGGTCGATTCCAACCTGCGGCTCGTACTCGGCCGCCAGTATCTCATCGGCCGAAGTCTCGACGACGTACTTGCCGTCTTCGGCGAGCGTGTAGAGCTCCTTGCCCTTGGGCCCGGCAAGCAGCCGTTGCCGATGGATCTCCTCGGTCGCGGCGCGCGAGCCGGCATAGTGATACTCGCGGTCGACGTCGAGGGCCTGGGCCGGAACGTTCGGTGCCGGCTCGGCCACGGCCGGCAGGGTTATGGTCAGCGCCGCCACCAGAGCAGCGGCTGTCAGCTTGGCGATTCTTCGCATCATGTCCACCCCTGGTCGCGCTTGTCGTGGTTCGGCCTTTTCACGTGAGCAGATCCATGTTCTGCCAGCCGTAGCCGATCTGAACCGGAGTTCCCAGGCCTGGCGATGCGCCCCAGCCGTGGAACGGGTAATACATCAGCTTGCCGTCGGGCTGTGACTTCACGATGTCGTCCAGTCCGTCGCCGTTGATATCGATCAGGAACACGCAGTACGTGGTGGCATGGGTGAACTGGCCCATCGAGATATGGAAGATGTTGGCTTCGTTCAGGTCCCACGGCGGGCCGCTGGTGTACTTGTTCAGGTGACGGGCCGCCACCGTTTCGCCGTCGGTCAGGTCGGCGCCGGCCAGATCCGGGTTCTCCCGGCTCCACTCAGTCAGGAAGTTCCATTCGTCGACCATGTTGCCGTCGCCGTCGATGTCGTTGTCGTGCAGGAGAACGGCGGACCGGAAGGTGCCGACGCCGACGAACTTGCCCGTATGGAAGTACGCGTAGAGCCTGCCGGTGTTGTCGTCGAACCCGAGAATGTCGTCGAATCCGTCGGCATTGAGGTCGCCGAGCAGAATGACCTCGAGACCGTTCCAGCTGTTGCCGACCTGCACAGGTGAGAGCCAGGTGCTCGTACCGTTCAGCCGGCCGCTGTGCGGGAACACCAGCAGCGCGCCGTCGGATGCGCGGCCGGCGATCAGGTCGGCCGGCTTCTCGGAGGCGGTCTCGTACTCATCGGTGTCGCCGGTCACCTCGGCGACACCGATCCAGTTGTAGGCATCCCAGCCCGTGCCGACGAGAGTCTTCGACACGAACGTCGATGTTCCCTGCACCTTCTGCGAGTGGGTGTAGACGAACAGCGAACCACCGTTGAGGCCGGGCTGACGCGCGATGATGTCTGGCCAGCCATCTCCTGTGACATCATGCGATCGAGCGGTTGAGTGCTGAACCCGGTCGCCCGCGACGGCGGGCGCCACGTTGCTTTGTACGGTTTTCGGTGCATCGGACCCGGACATCAACGGCAGGCCCGATGCACCCACCGAACTGTCGGCCGGTTGCGGAGCAGGGGATGCGGCCGCTGGGGCGACGGGAATCAGCAGGGCCGCGGCCAAGAGCAGGAATCGGGTCGTGACCTTGCGGGTAAGCGGTTTCGGCGCCATGACGTGCCCTCTCGGCTGGGAGTGCAGTGTGGTGTTGGCTGTTCCTGAACCACGAGGCTTCGCCGAGAGCTGACGCTAGAGACGGCCGCTAACAATGCACTAACAAACGTGAAGGACCAGGCGCGCTTTATTCCACCCGGAGCACGAATTCGGACCGGATTGCACAGAATTGCCGCGAGCTGCTCCTCAACTCCGAATCGTTCACAATTGATCTCGATCGCGGCGTGATCGCCACGGTCGTGCCGGGCTTGACCGAACCGCGGGCCTCCGACCGAGCCCTGGCACCCGAAGAGTCCGCTGCCGTCCGCAGTGCCGCCGGAAGGTTCCCCGAACTCCCAGCCTGAACCGGAGTTCTCCCTCTAGGTTGACGCCATGAGCTTGGAGCGGTTGGCGGAAGCCGTTGTCGAGGTCGCGGCGAAGATCTCCCTGGGCAACCACAGGTTCGCGGAGCGACCGGAGCTGAGTGCCAAGGAACGCATACTGGCCAGAAGACCAAGCGTGCCGTTTGGCGAATTGACCGCAGATGTCGTCGCTCGGTTGAGCACGTTGGTCGAGGCCGCTCACGCCGAGACGGTCGAACGTGTGGACCAGACCCTACGCAACGCCGTGCTGAGCCAGGACCTGCTAACCGAGGGGGACTCCGTCGGCGGCTTGTTCGACGCACTCATCGGACAGCGTGGAGGCAGCGTCGATATGTCGGCCGCCTATACCTCCTTGATGCGTGCGTGCTGCTGGGAGATCATCACATGTACGAGAGCGCTGTGGAACCATCTGAACGCACCGACGGCTTTGGACCGGCCCCGGTGGCGCCAGCTCTACAGCGGCGGTCCGATCCGATCACTCGCCGCCGTTCAGCTGGAGACCGGACCGTACATCGTCGCCGGCGGCGAGAATGGGGCGGTCATGCTCGACCAGTTCACCGGCACCACCGCCCAGGTCGACCGCCACGACACTTTCCCGGTGACCGCGGTGGCCACCGGGATCGCACCCGTCCCCATCGCGGTTCTTGGCACATCCGCTGGTGAAGTGCGGGTGGCAGCGATTCCATCTTCCTCGGCGAAGTTCCCAGCCATTGGCGGCAGCTGGCAGAGCCCAGGCCGCGCGGAAGGAGTTCGAACGGCAGCGCGACGAAGCTGAGCAGAAGCTCCAGCAGATCAACACGGAGCTCGACAGTACCGACGACACGCCGGTCGGCTTTCGGGAGGCACTCCGCAATGCCAACCTGCCCGAGCAGGTCGTCCAGACGCTGGATGCGAAGTCGGCGGTCGAGTTGAACGGCATCACAAGCCGCGTACGGTTCCTCTTTCGTCGCTCCGGCTGGCCGATGCGCCTGCTGATGCTCGCCACCACCGCCTACGTCATCGCCGGACCGGCGATGATCGCCACCTTGCTGCCGGCTTGGACGTTCTCCATCTACGCCGCAGGAACCGTCATCGGTGCGGGGATCGTTCTGCGAGCAACCGAGGCGCTTCGCACCGCGGAGGAGATCGTCCGGAAGGTCGACGAGCGTCGTCGGGAGCCGTTGCTGCGGCTGATCGAGAAGTATGAAGCCGAGCGAGCCGAGGCCGTCTACCGGCGGCACGAGGGCATCATTTCGACTATCCGACGCGACCTAAAAAGAGTTGAGCCACCGGCTGACAACGCGAACGGACGTTGAACGGATCGTCCTGTACATCGACGATCTCGACCGCTGTCCGCCCGATCGTGTCGTGGACGTACTCCAGGCCGTGCACCTGCTGCTCGCGTTCCCGCTCTTCGTCGTGGTCGTCGGCGTCGATTCGCGGTGGTTGTTGCGCTCACTCCACCACCACTACGCCGACCTCATGCAAAGCCATGAGACTCCGCAGAACTACCTGGAGAAAATCTTCCAGATCTCGTTGTGCCTGCCACCGATGACCCAGCAGGGGTACGCCGATCTGGTCACGGCGGACCTGTTGCCCGAGTTCGTGAGTCCAGAGCCCACGACCGGTTCCGGTGCCGACGAAATCGAGCAGGCCAAGGCAGCCAGCCCACAAGGCGGGCCGGACGATGTTCCGCAGCAGACAGACGACGAATCCCCACCAGTGCAAGCCGCACAAGCACCTTCGGAGGTTCGGCGGGTCAGCACCCGTGTACAGAGGCAACGTGTCCTCGCGCGGGCGTTGCGGTTGAAGCCCGACGAACGGCAGCTCATCATCGACGCTCACCCGTTGATCGGCACGCCGCGCAGTGCAAAGCGGCTCGTCAACGTCTATCGGCTGCTACGTGCCGGCCTCCCGCCACACGAGCGCGACCAGTTCGCCCAAGGCGAGTTTCGCGCAGTCATAGTGTTGCTCGGCATTCTTGTTGGCTTTCCGCTGCAAGGCGCACGACTCCTCGAGGCACTCCCCAGCTACTCGGGACCGACCCTCCTCGAGCTCCTCGACGCCAACGGGGACGGCTGGGCGACGATCGCCCTCGCGGTCCGCCAGATCGGTGCGACCACCGACATCCCACAGGACGCCGGGACGTATGCACGCTGGGCACCGAAAGTCGCCCGCTACTCGTTCCGGACCGGTCACCTGTTCAACGGGTGACGTCCCGTTTCCAGATGCGGCCGGTCACCCAGGCGTACTCCCAGGCTTGGAGGTCGGGAGGCTCGATGCCGAGGCCGGTGAGGATCGCGCAGACCTGCTCGCGGTGATGGTTCGCGTGGTTCAGCGCCTGCGCCACCAGGATGCCGAGCCGGACTTCCTCCGCCCCGTCGTCGACGACGAGGGTGCGTTCGACGTCGATCGGGGTGGCGAGCACCTGCTCCCACAGCTTCGACAGCTCCACCACGCGCTCCGCCAGCACCGGCAGGTCCACGTCCGACTCGCTGTCGGCCCACTCGAGGGGGACATCCAGCAGCCGCCGGACGTACGAGCCGTCGCAGACGATGATGTGGTCGAGCGTCTCGCGGATGTCGCCGTACGTGCCGACTCCGCGCGCACGGATCTGATCCTCGGACAGGCTCTGCTCGCGGCAGAACTCCACCAGCCGTCCGGTGGCCCAGACGTTGTGCCGGATCGAGTCGAACAGGACCTCGTTCATACTGCCGAACACTAGCCGGGCGCCCGGCTTTTCGGTCAATGAAATATGCGGCCGGTCCAGGCCGGACCCGCTGTACCCGAGAGTTGCGGAAGAGTAACATCCGCCACCAGGACGACACCGTGTCGTAACGTATGTCCCGACCGAATCGGGCCGGAGGTGGGCGAGATGACCATCAAGGTCACGGCAGCGGCGAACGAAGCGCTGCGTCCGGGTGAGGTCGTTCTGATCGACTGGCACACGACCGGGCTCTGTTGCGCCGACGCCGGCGAGTTCTCCGTACGGCCGATCCAGCGGCGCAAGGTTCCCGGCACCATGCGGCCGCAAAGCCAGCCCGCGGACGAGTGTGCGGTATACGTACACCCCACCGCCTGGTGGCACCTCGCCGAGCTCGACGTCACCGTCGACTGCAAGCGGTACGGCTTCTTGCGCCACTTCAAGACAGACCTTCCTCCGGACGCGGGACTGCGCGCCTGCATGGGCCGCCTGAACCATCAGCCCGCGAAATAGCCGACTGGGGCAACACCTTCGGAGGACACAACAAAACATCGCAAAGGAGAACCGTGAATCGCATAAATGTGCGTTCGGTGGTGATCTGGACAGCGGTCGCCATCGTCGGTGCGGTGTCGTGGGGCGTGCTCGCGCTGGCGCGGGGTGAGAACGTCAACGCCGTTTGGCTGCTCGGCGCGGCGCTTGGCTCCTACGCCATCGCCTATCGCTTCTACGCTCGCTTCATTGTCAAGCACGTCTTGCGTACCGACGATACGCGGGCAACGCCGGCTGAACGCCTCAACAACGGCATCGACTATCACCCGACCGATCGCCGTGTGCTGTTCGGGCACCACTTCGCGGCCATCGCAGGGGCCGGTCCGCTCGTCGGCCCGGTGCTCGCGGCGCAGATGGGTTACTTGCCGGGCACGATCTGGATCATCGTCGGCGTCATCTTCGCCGGCGCGGTCCAGGACATGGTGATCCTGTTCTTCTCGATGCGCCGTAACGGCCGCAGCCTCGGCCAGATGGCGCGCGACGAGATCGGTCCGGTCGGTGGCATCGCCGCGCTGGTCGCGGTGTTCACCATCATGATCATCCTGCTCGGCGTGCTCGCGCTGGTCGTCGTCAACGCGCTGGCGAAGTCGCCGTGGGGCACGTTCTCCCTCGCGATGTCGATCCCCATTGCTTTGTTCATGGGCTTCTACCTGCGCTGGTGGCGGCCCGGCAAGGTGATCGAGGTCTCGATCATCGGTGTCGGCCTGCTGTTGCTGGCGATCGTCTCCGGCGGCTGGGTGCAGAACTCCAGCCTGGCCGACACGTTCACCCTGTCGCCGCAGGCGTTGTCGCTCGCGCTGATCGTGTACGGCTTCGTCGCCGCCGTGCTGCCGGTGTGGATGTTGCTGGCACCGCGCGACTATCTCTCGACGTTCATGAAGATCGGCACGATCGTCCTGCTCGCACTCGGTGTGGCGCTCACGCTGCCCAGCATGCAGACGACGGCGTTCACCGACTTCGCGTTCAACGGCAAAGGGCCGGTCTTCGCCGGCTCGCTGTTCCCGTTCGTGTTCATCACGATCGCCTGCGGCGCCCTGTCCGGATTCCACGCGCTGATCTCCTCGGGCACGACTCCCAAGATGATCCAGAAGGAGTCGCAGGTACGCATGATCGGCTACGGCGCCATGCTGATGGAGTCGTTCGTCGCCATCATGGCGATCATCGCGGCCTGCGTGCTCGACCCCGGTCTCTACTTCGCGATGAACTCACCCGCGGCAGCCCTCGGCGACACGCTCGGCTCGGCCAGCACGTTCGTGACCGGGCTCGGGTTCACGATCACGCCGGACCAGCTACAGGCGGCGGCACAAGCGGTCGGTGAGGAGTCCCTGATCGCCCGCACAGGCGGTGCGCCGACGCTGGCGGTCGGCATGTCGGAGATCTTCTCCGGCCTGATCGGCGGCGCCGGGCTGAAGGCGTTCTGGTACCACTTCGCCATCATGTTCGAAGCGCTGTTCATCCTCACCACGGTCGACGCCGGCACGCGAGTTGGCCGGTTCATGCTGCAGGACACGCTCGGCAACATCTGGAAGCCGATCTCGCGCGTGAGCTGGTGGCCGGGTCTCGCCGGAACCAGCGCGGTCGTCGTCGCGGGCTGGGGCTACTTCCTCTACCAAGGCGTCACCAACCCGCTCGGCGGCATCAACCAGCTGTTCCCGCTGTTCGGCATCGCCAACCAGCTGCTCGCCGCGGTCGCGTTGACAGTGGCCACGACGCTGTTGATCAAGAGTGGCCGGCTGAAATGGGCCTGGATCACGGCGATACCACTGGCCTGGGACGCCATCGTCACGTTGACGGCGAGCTACCAGAAGGTGTTCTCCGACGACCCGAAGATGGGCTTCTTCGCGCAGCGCCAGGTCGCTGTCGACGCGTTGAACGCGGGCAAGACCGAACTACCGCCGTCGGCACACAACGTCGACCAGATCAACCAGATCATCGTGAACACCACGGTCGACGGCATCCTGGCGGCGCTGTACGCCGTGCTGATCATCATCGTGATCGGTGACGCCGTACGCATCTGGATCAAGGCGATCCGCACGTCCGAGCCGATACCGAGCTCGGAGACGGAGTACGTCAAGTCCGAGATCATCGCGCCGGCCGGGCTGATCCCGACCAGAGCGGAACGCGAGCTGCTGAAGGCAGGAGCGGGATCCGCTGGCGACGGTTCCGGAGGCGGTTCCGGAGGTGGCTCCGGCTGAGTGGGGCAACGCGGGGACGGAATGCCGGTGGAGTAGTTCCCGAATTCCGTCCCCGCGTTGTGTGCGGTGCCAGAAGCTGGTCCGCGGGGCGCGACAATGGGCGTATTTCGGAGGTACGGCCTGTCGCGCCTTGTGTCAAGAGTGGAACGAAAACACCCGTAACGTCAAGTCTGCCCTGCCTTTCGGCAAGGTGAAATTGACAATGGGTGATCTGGATAGCGCCAGGCCCTATTCCCGGACCAAGCAGAAGGGATGCCCGGCCAGGTCGGCGTAGATCCGCCAGCTGCGCTTGCCGTCGCCGGGATCCAGCAGCTTCCCGCCCGCGGCGAGCACCTCGCGCTCGGCTGCGTCCAGGTCGCTCACGCCGACGTCAAGATGGAACTGCTGCGGCCGCGACGGGTCCGGCCAGGCCGGCGGGTGGTAGTCGGCGACACCCTGGAAGCAGAGCACGAGCCCCGTCTCGAGGTGCAGCGTCGCCCAGTCCGCGCTCAGGCCCCAGCGCCGGTCGCGCCGGTCGACCTCACCGCCGACCAGCGCGTGGTAGAACCGGACCAGCTCAGCCGGCTCGGGGCAGTCGAGAACCACGCATTGGAGGGTTCCGATCATGCCGGGACTGTAGCGTCCGCGGCTCCCTCTCCGGCACCCCACGCGTGCAGCAACGGCAGCAGCGTACGGTCGACGGCCGCCCGTAGGAAGTCGTCGTCGAGCGCCTCGCCGGCCCGCAGCATCCGGTGCCACACCACCGCCTCGAGCACGGAGTGCAGTTCGCCGGGCTCGACCGGCTGCCTGATCTCTCCGCGCGTCAGTGCCCGCTCCAGCACGGCGCCGAGGTGCTCGACGCTCGGCTGGGGCACGTTCTGCCGGAACGTGTCGGCGAGCTCCGGATCGGAGACGAGAGTGGGCAGCAGCCCGAGAACGACCGGCAGCTTGCGCTCGATCGCACGGCGGTAGGCCTGGCACAGCAGGAGCAGGTCGGCTCGCAGCGAGCCGGTGTCGGGCACGGGCTGGCTCTCGGTGTGCATGCGCTGGCACACCAGGTCGGTGACGAGTTGTGCCTTGCCGGACCAGCGGCGGTAGATCGTGGCCTTGCTCGCACCTGCCCGGCGCGCGATCTGGTCGATCGACATGCGCTCGTAGCCGTGCTCACCCAACAGTTCGAGCGTGGCGTCCAGGATCGCCCCTTCACGGTCTGGGTCAAATGCCACGCACGCACCTCTATCGTCGAGTACTTCCGAATTCAAAGGATACGTTGGTGAGGTCCTCGGAGATCTCCCACAGCCGCTTGGCCGACTCCTCGTCGTACGCCCACGGCTTGGCCGTGTGGCGTACGGGCGGGCCGTTCCGCTTCTGCGGCTGGAAGTACTCCCCGCCCTGCGCGTCGGGCGCGGTCGCGGCGTACAACGTCGGCGCCGCACCGGTCTCCGCGGAGTTGGCGATCAGCTTCAGCAGGCCCCGCACGATGAAGTTGCCGGGCGGACGCGGGCCGAGGTTGGTCGCGGTCATGCCGGGCTGCGCGGCGATGCTGCGCTGGGGTTGCCCGGCGGCTGTCAACCGGCGGTGCAGCTCCTGTGAGAACAGCAGGTTCGCGAGCTTGGACCGGGCGTACGCCGTGACCCGCTTGTAGTCGCGTTCGAACTGGACGTCGTCGAAGTCGAGCTTGGCCCGCGGCATCTCGTGGATGTCGCTCGCGACCGTCACGATCCGGGCGTCCGGCTCGGCGAGCAGCAGCGGCAGCAGCCGCCCGGTCAGTGCGAAGTGGCCGAAGTGGTTGGTCCCGAGAACGATCTCGAAACCGTCCTTGGTCTTGCCGGGCGGCGCGAACGCGATGCCGGCGTTGTTGAGCAGCAGGTCGAGCGAGTCGTGCTTGGCCGCGAACTCCTCGGCGAACGTGCGGATCGAAGCGAGGTCCGACAGGTCGAGCTGGGCCCACTCCACGCTGGATCCCGGCGCCTCGGCCTGGACCCGCTGGATCGCCTCCTGGCCCTTGCCCGCGCTGCGACCTGCGATGACGACGTGCGCGCCGTGCCTGGCGAGCTCGAGCGACGCGGGATATCCGATGCCGCTGTACCCACCGGTCACGATCGCGACGCGGCCGGACTGGTCGGGTATGTCGTCGGGGGTCCATGGGCTCATGTCGGGCGCTCCGTTCGTGATCTAGGTGTACGAAACGGTACCGTACACCGGGGCGATGCGCCATGCTGTCTGTCATGACCGCACCACAATCCCCCGTGCGCGAGCTCCGGCTCGCGATCACAGTCCGGGACTACGACGCCGTCCTGCGCTTCTACCGCGACGTACTCGGCCTGCCCGAGGTCGAGAAATGGGGCTCGGAGGACTCGGAGGAGGGCGTGGTGACCGTCCTTTCCGCCGGCCGGGCCACGCTGGAGATCCTCGACGAGAAGCATGCGGCGCACGTCGACGAGATCGAGGTCGGCCGCCGCGTCGCCGGACCCGTACGCGTGGCCCTCCAGGTCGACGACTCGGCTGCGACCGCGGGCCGGATGGCCGAGGCCGGCGCCGAGCAACTCGCGCCTGACACCGTGACACCGTGGAACCACCGCAACGTCCGGCTGGAGGCGCCCGGCGGCCTGCAACTCACGCTGTACACCGTTCTCACCGACGATGCGTAGTCCCGCCGGCATCCGAATTAATTAATACGGGTCACCCGTATTAATTAATTCGGATGGTGGGGCTGGGTAGCGTGTTCGGGTGATCTCGTGCCTGGCCGTGGAGAACTACCGCTCGTTGCGGAGCCTGGTCGTCGAACTCGGCCCGCTGACCGTGGTGACGGGTGCCAACGGCACGGGCAAGTCCAGTCTCTACCGCGCCCTGCGGTTGCTGGCGGACTCCGCGCGGAACGGCGCCGTGGCCGCGCTGGCCCGCGAGGGCGGGCTTCCGTCAACGCTCTGGGCCGGGCCGGAGACGATCAGCAAGGCGATGCGGGCGGGCGAGCGGCCGGTGCAGGGAACGGTGCGGCGCGGCCCGGTGGCCCTGCGGCTGGGCTTCGCCGAGGACGACCTCGGGTACGCGATCGACTTCGGGTTGCCGCTGCCGACCGACTCGGTGTTCCACCTGGACCCGTTGGTGAAGCGCGAGGCGGTGTGGGCCGGCCCGATCCTGCGGCCGTCGACCCTGCTGGTCGAGCGAGCCGGCACCATGCTGCGGATCCGCGACGGGCGCACGTGGTCGACCCTGGCCGACTCGGTGGGACCGTTCGACAGCATGCTGAGCGAGTACACCGACCCGCAGCGCGCTCCCGAGCTGCTCACGCTTCGCGAGCGGGTCCGGTCGTGGCGGTTCTACGACCAGATCCGCACCGACGCGGGCGCGCCGGCCCGGCAGATCAGGGTCGGCACCCGTACTCCCGTGCTCGCTCACGACGGCGCCGACCTTGCCGCCGGGCTCCAGACGATCCGCGAGATCGGCGACGAGGCGGCACTCTCGGCCGCGATCGACGCGGCCTTCCCCGGCAGCCGGCTGGAGATCGGGATCGAGGGCGCCCTGTTCGAGGTACGGCTGCGTCAGCCCGGCTTGCTGCGCCCGCTCGGTGCGGCCGAGCTCTCCGACGGGACGCTGCGTTATCTCCTGTGGACCGCGGCGCTGCTCTCCCCGCGACCGCCCGCACTCCTCGTACTCAACGAGCCGGAGACGAGCCTCCACCCGGAGCTGATCCGGCCGCTGTCCAAGCTGATCGCCACCGGCGCGGAACACACTCAGGTCGTCGTCGTGAGCCACTCGCACCAGTTGATCGACGCGCTCTCGGAGGTCGCCGAGCCGACCAGGATCGAGTTGGTCAAGGACCTCGGCGAGACCCGGATCGAGGGGCGGGGCAGTTTCGACCATCCGCCTTGGCAGTGGCCCAAGCGGTGACGTCGCGGGCTGGACGAGTGCGAAGCGCCTTCAAGCACAACGAATCGGCGCGTGCAGGCGTACCCACGAGTAGGCGGTGGCCAAAATCGGCAGGCTTGTTCCGCCAGGCGGACTATTCGACTAGCTTTCTTGACGATCCGTAAGCTGGATGCTGAGACTGTTTGTCCGCTCGACAGACCGTGTGTCCGTTGGGCGGAGACGGCAGGGGCAACCTCTGCCGGGACAGCTGGATGGGCGGCCTGACCGTCGATCGGCGAACCGTACCGGGCGAAACGCCTCCCAGAAACCGGCTGCGCGGAGGGGGCCTCAGCCCGCGCATTCGTGAGAGGGGGCGGTGCGGCTTGCCTCGACGCAGCCTGGCCACCACCAGCTGTCCGGGGGCACTACACGGGGGACAACGGGAGAAACGGGGAGACGGTGAACGCCGACCAGGGGGCGTCGTCGCAAGGAGTACGTGCCGCTGACCGGTTACTCGACGTGATGGAGGCGTTGGCCTCCCACGTCGACGGGTTGAGCTTGACCGAGTTGGCGCGGCAGACCGAGATACCGAAAACCACTGTCCTGCGGTACATCATGACGCTGATCGACCGCGGGTACGTCGTACGGGGACCGGCGGTGGACACCTACCGGATTCCCTTTTCCCTGCAGGTGATGCGACCTCAGCAGATCGTGCAGCTGGTCGCCGCGGTCCGGCCGTGGATGTTCTCGCTGCGCGAGACCTTCCAGGCGACGGTGAACCTCGGCGTGCTGGAGTCCAACGGCGTGAGCTATCTGGAGGTCGCGTCCGACACCGGCGCGATCCGCTTCAACGCGCGTACGGGCGCACGCGACCCGATTCACTCGACCGCGTTGGGGAAAGCCATCGCCGTGCAGTTGAGGGAGCCGGAGATCCGCCGGATCGCACGTCTGGAAGGGCTTCCGCCTCGTACCGCCACGACCATCACGGAGCTGGCGGCGTTCCTGCGCGAGTTGCAGGACGTCCGGCGGCGTGGCTACGCCCGCGATCGCGGCGAGAACGAAGAGGGCGGCGCCTGCCTGGCCGTACCCCTTTACGGTGCGCCGGTTCCGGCGGCGCTGAGCCTCACCGCTCCGGTTGGACGGCTGACCGCCGATGCGATCGACCAGGTTGTGGCCGGGCTGCGGGAGGCCGCCGAGGCGGTCGCGAACACGCTCACTGTGCGGCGAGGCTGATGGTGCTCAGCAGGCTGTCCAGCCAGCCGGCGAGCTCGCCCTGCACGTTCTCCACGACGGTGACGATCGGGTCGTCGACGTCGGCGCCGCTGAACACGCGGACCTCGTACCAGCCGTAGTAGGCGACGTACGCACCGACGACCACCAGCAGTCCGCCGGCCACCCGTGGCACCAGCGACGTGAATCGGCGAAGCTTGTGTACGAACGTGTTCTGCGCAAGGGAGATCGCGACCGCGGCGACGCCGACCAGCAGGCCCATGCCCAGCGCGTAGGTCACGAACAGCCCGATACCGGCGAGCACGGAGCCGGCGTCGAAGCTCGCCACGACGATGCCGAGGAACGGGCCGATCGCGCAGCCGAGCGAGGCGATCGCGTACGAGGCGCCGAACGCCGCCATCGACGGAATGGAACGCGTGATCGCCTTGCCGGCTTGGGATTTCGGCTCGCGGCTCGGCAGCCGGAGTCCGGGGATGGCGCGGCCGGCCAGCAGCCAGGCACCGATGCCGGCGAGCACAATGCCCAGGCCGATCGTGAACCAGGGCAGGTGTTGCTGGATCGATCCCGCCACCGGGGCGATGACCAGACCGAACAGGCCGAACACCGCGGCGAACCCGAGCGTCATCGCGGCCGTCAGCACGAGCGCCCGCGCGACGGCGGTCGCCCGGCCGACTGGTCGTTCCTGGTCGCCGAGGATGAGGAACGAGAGATAGGCGGGCAGCAGCGCGAACCCGCAGGGGTTCACCGCCGCGAGCATGCCCGCCGCCAGCGCGAGGCCGAACGGCGCATCGGCCATGCCGTCAGGCCGCCAGCTCGCTCAGCCGGTCGGTGAGCTCCTGCTCGCTGAGCTCACCGGTGTGCACGATCTTCCCGTTCTCGTCGATGACGACGTACTGATCCTGGTACGTGATGCCGTACTTCGACCACAGCGTGGAGCTTCCGTCGGCCAGGTGCGTGATGCCGGACAAGTCGTAGTCGGAGATGAAGTCCTGGATGGGCCCGGGGTCGCTCTTGACGGCAACGCCGACGACGTTCACCTCGCCGCCGAACTCGTCGATCGCCTGCTTGACGTCCGGTGCGGCGCTGCGGCACTTCGGGCACCAGGCGGCCCAGAACCACAGTACGGTTGGCTTTCCGGCCAGTGTCTTCCCGTCGAACGGCTTGCCGTCGACCGTGGTGGCCTTGAACCGCAGCGACTCCGGCACGGGCTTGGCTGCCTTGGCAGACGCAGTGTCAGTCGGCTCGGAGTCCGGCGAGCTCGCGGTCGGGCTGGCCGCCGGCCGGCTGGACGCCGGTTCCGTGGTCGGGCCGGCGGCCGTCCGGGTCGTGCCGGCGTCGCCGCAGCCGGCCAGGGCGAGGGCCGTCCCCGTCGCGATCGCGAGGAGGGCAAGTCGGATCCGCATGCGCTCACCCTAGGAGCTCCGAACGGCGCCGACCGGCACGCCGAGCCGGACGTCAGCGGTTCGTAAGGAGTCTTGCTGTCCGATCGGTGCCCTTTTCGCCCAAACCCTCGACGTGCCGGTCGGTTTGTGCTCGACTACGGCGCAAGGGGTGTGTGCCGAGAAGGCTCTGGGAAACGCGACAAGCGAAAGGAGCTGCACATGCTGGGCGAAGAAGTCCTCACCGAACGGGAGGAGCGCTTCGAGCGCGGTCGCAAGACCGTCGGCCTGTTCCTCGCACCGGCCCTGCTGGTGCTCTTCCTGATCCTGCCATCCGGCCTGGAACGCGAGCAGCACCGGCTCGCGGCCGTCCTGCTCATGGTGATGGTGCTGTGGGTCACCGAAGCCGTACCCCTACCTGTCGGCGGCCTGATCGGTGTGGTGGCCGCCGTGGTGCTCGACGTCGCGCCGGCAGACGACGTGCTGGGGCCGTTCGGATCCTCGACCATCTTCACGTTCATCGGTGCGTTCATCATCGCCCAGGCCATGCTGACGCACGGGCTCGCGCGCCGGTTCGCGTTCCGGATCCTGGCGATCAAGGGTGTCGGCAACTCCACGACGCGCACGATCATCGCGTTCGGTCTGATCACCTGCGCGCTGTCGGCGTTCGTGTCCAACACCGCGACCGTCGCGATGCTGCTTCCGACCGCCATCGCGATCCTCGACACCGTCGCCGGAGCGAGCGGACGGTCGACGATCCGGCGGACCTCGGTCGCCCTGCTGCTGATGCTGGCGTACGGCGCGAGCGTCGGCGGGCTGCTCACACCGGTCGGCTCGCCGCCCAACCTGATCGGCCGCGGCTTCATCGAGAAGGCCACCGGAAAGCCGATCAGCTTCTTCGACTGGATGGCGACCGCGATCCCTATCTGCGCGGTGATGTTCGTCGTGCTCGTGCTCGTCCTGCTGGCGCTCAACCGGCCGGAGGTCAAGCGGCTCGACGGGCTCGAGGAGTACGTCGCGGAGGAGCGCGCAAAGCTGGGCAAGCTGTCCGGCGCCGAGCGCAACACGCTGATCGCGTTCGGCGTGGCTGTGGTGCTGTGGCTGACACCGGGCATCGTCGGCGTGATCGCGGGCACGGGTTCGGCCGCGTACGACAACATCAAGGAGACGCTCGACGAGGGCATGGTGGCGGTGCTCGCCGCTTCGCTGCTGTTCCTGCTGCCGGTCAAGTGGTCCGAACGCAAGTTCACGATGGGCTGGAGCGACGCCGCGAAGATCGACTGGGGCACGATCCTGCTGTTCGGCACCGGCATCATCCTCGGCTCACTGCTCAACAGCTCGGGGCTGGCCAAGACGATCGGCACCGGCGCGGCGGACACGTTCGGCATCAGTTCGATCGTCACGTTGACGGTCTTCGGCGTGCTGCTGGCGATCCTGGTGTCGGAGGCGACCAGCAACACCGCGTCGGCGACTGTGGTCGTGCCGATCGTGATCTCGATCGCGGTCGGAGCCGACGTCAACCCGTTCGTACCCGCGCTGGCGGCGACGTTCGCGTGCTCGTTCGGCTTCATGCTGCCCGTGTCGACACCACAGAACGCGGTGGTCTACGGCTCGGGCCGCGTGCCGATCACGAAGATGGTGCGCTCGGGCGCCTCGTTCGACGTCGCGGGCGCGATCCTCATCATCCTGCTGCTGCCGCTGATGGTGGCCGTCCTCGGTCTCAGCTGAGGCCGGCCCGGCGACCGAACCGCACGAAGGTGCCCCTCACGCGAACCGGTTGGATGAGGGGCACCTTCGTACGAATGGCGGGCGCTGAGCCCAGCCGTCCGGCAGATCGGTGTACTCCCACCAGCCCGCGGTGCGAGCGGGCTCGAGCGGTGCCGGGCGCTGTTCCAGCAGATCGAGCCGGCTCAGGACGTGGCGGGCCGGCTCGGTCAGCTCGGCTCGCCGGGCTGTCGAACGGGCGGGCTCTTCTTCGCGGTGATGCCCAGGTCAAGACAGGCGTCGCGCCAGGCGTGTGATTTGTAGGCCGACCCGTTGACGGTCAACACCCGCTGCACGGTGACCCCGCGGTCGGCGAACCAGGCCACCGCCCGGCGCAGCACGCCGATCGCGGTGGCTGCAGTCTCATCATCGTGGATCTCGGCGTAGGCGACCCTGGAGTGATCGTCGATAACGGTGTGCACGAACCCTGTGCCGGCCCGTGGCTCGTAGCGGGTGTTGCGGTTACCGGTGCGGTTGGCGGTGGCCTCGCGGTGACATTCGTTCTGGACCCCGGCCGACGTAGCGCCAGCCGCCACCGTCGGGGATGTTGCCGAGTTTCTTCACATCCACCTGCAACATCGCACCCGGATGCGGGTGTTCGTAGCGCGGATCGGCTCACCTGTACAGCGATCGATGTGGGACAGCCGGCTGATCCGGCACCGCTTGAGCACCGCGTGGACCGTGGAGGCGGCCAAGCCCAGCCGGCCGGCGATCAGCACCGGCCCCAGCTGCTGTTTCCACCGCATGTGCACGATCTTGCGCACCACCGGCTGCCGCGTCCTGGTCGGGCTGTGATGCGGCCGCGAGGAGCGATCCTGCATGCCCTCCACGCCGATACCCCGACCAAGTTCCCGGTACCGATCAGCCCACCCGCTTGCCGCGGGCCAGGACACCTGAAACGCCTTGGTCGCCTGCGCGACCGGCCAGCCGTCCTCGATCAGACGCGCCAACCGAAGCCGGGCACGCGGGGTCAAGGCTGCGTTGGCGTGGGAACGAAGGCCTCCAGGTTGATGGAGCGGTTCTCAGACAGCTCCACTCCACAACCAGAGGCCTTCCTTCACGCGTGACGAAGTTGTTCTTCGCGAGTATGACGAGCACGAGGCCGTCGGTCCAGTTGGCGCGGCGTGCGTCGCCGGGGTCGGCGGGCAGGTCGCGAAGCCGATCGGCGTGGACGGAGCAGGCGACGTGGAGGGCCGGCCCCGGGGACCTCAGGCCGGCTGCACGTCGGCCTGAGGCTCGAACTGCGTTTTGTAGAGCTCGGCGTAGAGGCCGCCGGCGCTGAGCAGCTCGCTGTGCGGTCCGCGCTCGATCAGCCGTCCCTCTTCCAGGACGAGGATCTCGTCGGCGTCGCGTACGGTCGACAGGCGGTGCGCGACGACCAGCGAGGTGCGGCCTTCCAACGCGGTCGCCAGCGCCTGCTGCACGGCCGCTTCGGACTCGGAGTCGAGGTGGGCGGTCGCCTCGTCGAGGATGACGATCGCGGGCGCCTTGAGCAGCAGCCGGGCGATGGCCAGCCGCTGCCGCTCGCCGCCCGACAGCCGGTAGCCCCGGTCGCCGACCACGGTGTCGAGCCCGTCGGGCAGTGACGCCACGAGATCCCAGATCCGGGCCGCCCGCAGTGCCTCCACCAGATCCGCCTCGGTGGCGTCCGGCCTTGCCAGCAAGAGGTTCGAGCGGATCGTGTCGTGGAACATGTGGGAGTCCTGGGTGACCACGCCGATCGCCCGGCGCAGCGACTCCTGCGTGACGTCGCGGACGTCGTGCCCGCCGATCCGCACCGCGCCGCCTGTGACGTCGTACAACCGCGGCACCAGCGAGGTGATCGTCGACTTGCCGGCACCGGACGGGCCGACGAGCGCCACCATCGAGCCCCGCGGAACCGTGAAGCTGACCTCGTGCAGGACCTCGGCGCCGGGGTCGTTGGAGAGCGTTGCCGCGGACTCCAGCGAGGCGAGCGAGACCTGAGCTGCCGCGGGATAGCCGAACGACACGCGGTCGAACTCGACGACCGGCTCGGCGTCGCGCGGGAACACGGCGGCACCCGGCCGGTCGGCCACCATCGGCTTCAGGTCGAGCACCTCCAGCACGCGTTCGAAGCTCACCAGCGTGGTCATCACGTCGACCTGGACGTTGGACAGCGCCGTGAGCGGGCCGTAGAGCCGGTTGAGATAGGCGGTGAGCGCGACGACGGTGCCGACGCCCAGCGCACCCTCGACGGCGAACGCGCCGCCGACGCCGTAGACCAGCGCCACGGCCAGCGCGCTGACCAGCCCGAGCGAGACCCGGAAGATGCCGGAGTACATCGACTCGGTGACACCGATGTCGCGGACGCGCGCGGCTCGCCCGCCGAACTCCCCGGACGCGTCGGCAGACCGGCCGAACACCTTCGCCAGCACGGCTCCCGCGACGTTGAAGCGCTCGTTCATGGTCTGGCCCATCTCGGCGTTGAGCCGATAGCGCTCGGCCACGATCCGCCGCAGCCGGGGCGCCATCAGCTTCGCCGGCAGGATGAACAGCGGCAGCAGCACCAGCGCGAGCAGCGTGATCTGCCACGACATCACGAACATCGCGGCCAGCACGAGCACGACCGTGAGGAGGTTGCTGACGACGTTGGACAGCGTGGAGGTGAACGCCTGCTGCGCACCGAGCACGTCGCCGTTGAGCCGCTGGATCAGCGCGCCTGTCTGGGTGCGGCTGAAGAACGCCACGGGCAGGTTCTGGACGTGGTCGAAGACCGCCGTGCGCAGGTTGTAGATGAGCCCTTCACCGATCCGGGACGAGCAGAACCGCTGGGTCAGCGTCACCGCCGCCGAGGCCAGCGCGAACAGCGCGACCACGCCCGCGAGCGCGAACACCAGACCTGTGTCGTGCTTGGCGATGCCCTCGTCGATGATCTTCTGGAACAGCAGGGGAGTGGCGGCACCGATCGCCGCGTCGGCGGCGATCAGCAGCAGGAACGCGCCGATCAGCCGGTGGAACGGCTTGGCGAAGCCGACGATGCGGCGGACCGTTCCGGGTGCGAGCTTGTGGTCCTTCACCGCCTCGTCGCGCAGGAACGAACGCATCGCACGCCCTTGCCCGGCGCCCTGACCCAAGCTCATCCAGTTGCCCTCCAAGCTGTCGGCTGCATGACTGTCGTTGACAGAATACAGAGGTTACCTCGCTATGAGCCAACCTCCAAATAACGCGTACACTCGATGCATGCGGCACCACCATCGCCACGAGACGCCCGCCGAGGAGATCGCTGCTCTGCTGGAGGGGATCGTGCGGCGGCAGCGCCGGGCTTCGCAGGAGCAGTTGGAGGATCTCGGTGTGACGCCGGGTCAGCTGCGCGTGCTGCGCACACTGCACCACGCCGAGGGTGCGCTCCGGGTCAGCGAGCTGGCCGAGCGGCTCGGCATCGTCCCGCGGTCGGCGACGTCGGCCATCGACGGTCTCGAGGCTGTCGGCCTGGTCGCACGGGCACCCGACCCCGGCGATCGTCGTGCGACGCTGGTTTCGCTGACGGACGACGGTGGCCGGATCCTGCTGTCCGTACGCCGCCGCAAGCGCGACGCGCTGATCGCTCAGGTCGAGCGCCTGAACGACGAGCAGCGGGGTGCGCTGCTCGCGTTGTTGCGACATCTCGCGGACTGAATCTGTGCTAGACATCTGTATTGAACCGGCCGGGCGCAGCACAACCTCATAGCTCTGGGGAGGGCGCGTCCCGATGCGCAGACGTTTCGTCGCGGTCCTGGCCGCAATTGCGCTGCTGAGTCTCGGCTTCGGTTCCGCACCGGCAAGCGCGTCGAGCGGTTTCGTCACGCGACACGGCGCGACACTGAAGCTCGACGGCAAGCCGTTCCGGTTCAACGGTTCCAACAACTACTACCTCATGTACAAGTCCCCGCTGATGGTCGACGACGTGTTCGCCGACGCGAAGGCCGCCGGGTTCACCGTGCTGCGTACGTGGGGCTGGCTCGACATCGGCAACCAGGACGGCAGTGACTCCGTCCACGGCAAGGTCGACGGCATCTACTTCCAGTACTGGAACGGCACCAGGCCGGCATACAACGACGGCGACGACGGCCTCGCGAAGCTCGACTACGTTCTCTACAAGGCCAGGCAGTCCGGCATCAAGCTGGTCATCCCGTTCACCAACAACTGGCGTGATTTCGGCGGCATCGACCAGTACGTCCGCTGGCGCGGCGGGCAGTACCACGACGACTTCTACACCGATGCGGTGATCCGCGGCTGGTACAAGGACTGGATCAGCCACGTGCTGAACCGCGTCAACAGCTACACCGGTGTTCGTTACAAGGACGACCCGACGGTGATGACGTGGGAGCTCGGCAACGAGCCGCGCTGCAAGGGTTCCGGCGTCTACCCGCAGTCGAGCACCTGCACCACCAAGACGGTGGTCACCTGGGCCGACGAGATGACCCGCCACATCAAGTCGATCGACCACAAGCACCTGGCGAGCGTCGGCGACGAGGGCTTCTACTGCGACGACCCGGCGAGTTCGGACTGGACGCTCAACTGCGGCGAGGGCGTCGACTCGCTCGCGCTCACCCGGCTGCCGGCGGTCGACGTGATGTCGTACCACCTCTATCCCGACGGCTGGGGCAAGGACGCCGCCTGGGGGACCGGCTGGATCACGCGGCACGTCCGCGACGCCAGGCGGATCGGCAAACCGGTGATGCTGGGTGAGTTCGGCATCGCGAACAAGGCGATCCGCAACCCGGTCTACCGCGAGTGGACCGACGCGTTCATCGCGGCCGGCGGCACCGGCTTCCTCTACTGGATCCTGTCCGGCGTCCAGGACGACGGCACACCGTATCCCGACTACGACGGCTTCACGGTCTACTGCCCGAGCCCGGTGTGCCGGACGCTCACCAACGCGGGCTCGCTGATCCGTGGCACGGGCCGTACGTTCCCACCTGTCGCCGACTCCGACGCGGCGGTCACGGAGTTCGAGACTGCGGTGACGTTGCCGGTGGTGGCGAACGACATCGCCTACGGCACGGACATCCGGCCGGGCAGTGTCGACCTCGACCCGGCGGCGGCCGGACGGCAGGGCTCGATCGCCGTTAGCGGCGGTACGTTCGCGGCCGGCGCGGCGGGCGTCGTGACGTTCACGCCTGCTGCGGGCTTCGACGGCCGGGTCACCGCCTCGTACACCGTCCTCGACCGGCGCGGAAGGCTGTCGAACGTCGCAGGGCTCTCGGTGACGGTGCAGCCGGAGCCGGGCGCGCCGGTGCGGATCGCGTCGTTCGAGGACGGCGTTGACGGCTGGGCGCCCGGCGATTGGCAGACCGATGCCGGCACGGTCGAGCAGACCGCCGCGTTCCACACCGACGGATCGTTCGGCCTGCACGTCGACGGCGTGGCGGGCGGCTGGTTCGGCCGGACCTACCCCGAGGGGATCGACCTCGGCGGCAAGGCGAAGCTCGCGTTCGACATCCAGACGGGTGCGGCCGGAACGTCTCGCAGCGTCGCGATCCAGGTCGGGCCGAACTGGACGTGGTGCCAGTCGTCGTTCGGCTGGATCGAGCCGAACCAGTCGATCACCGCCGAGTTCGACCTGCTGACCGACATGTCGTGCGACTCGGCGGAGTTCGGCGAAGTGCACGCGGTCTACGTGTGGTTCAGCCCGGGCCAGTTCGACATCGACCAGGTGCGCGCGCAGTAGCTCCAGGGCGCTCACGCGGCCGATAGCGCGGTGTGAGCGTGGTGAGAGCGCGAAAGTGCATCATCTCCCTGCCGGGCCCGCCGGGTCCGGTTTGTCGGGAGGGAGTCAGATGAAGCTTTCGTATCGGGTACGCCTGGCCACGGTGGCGGTCGCCGCCGCGGGTTTCGGGGCGGTCGTACCCGTCTCCACCGCGGTCGCGCAGGTCGCACCGGACGTCTCGGCGCAGGCCGGTTCGGCGTGCCCGCGATCGGAACTGCCGGTTCCGGTGGGGTACACCTCGGCCAGTCTCGCGTCCGCCGATCCGTCCGGCCGCTTCCAGGTGGGCACGGCACGCGATGCCGAGGATCGCACCCACCTGCTGCGCTGGGACGGTGGAGTGGTGTCCGACCTGGCGACCCGAGGGCTCGCGTTCGGGCCCACGGACGTCAACGCCGGTGGCGAGATCGCCGGTGGTGACTACGACGAGGCGACCGGGCGGTACGTCGGCTGGCGTTACCGTGACGGCGAGTTCGTGAGCCTGCCCGGGCGTGCGCCGTACGTCGATGTCAGTGCGTCGGCGATCAACGCGGCCGGCCAGATCGCGGGACGGGTCGACGACCCGGCCACCGGCCGCACGCTGCCGGCGGTGTGGAACGCGGACAACTCGCTCACCGTGCTGGGCATGCCGAGCGACCGCAACACTGTCACCGTCCAGGACATCGACGAGGACGGCACGGTGCTCGGCACGGTCTGGTACGACGACGGGAACACCGGCATCAGCGGCCGCTCGGCGATCGTCTGGTACCCCGACGGCACCTGGCGGCTGCTCGCCGGCCTGGAGTCCGGCGCGGAGACCAACGGAACATCGATCCGGTCCGGGCGGGTTATCGGCCTCCAGGTGAGCGGGAGCACGGCACCGATCCTGATCTGGGACGCCGCTACCGGCGAGGTCTCGACGTTCCGTGGCGGCGCCACCGGAAACCCGACCGCGATCAACGCCGACGGCTCGGTGACCGGATACCTCGACGGTGTTGCCGGACCGGTGTTCGTGGCCGCCGGTGCGGAGCCGCGTTCGCTGCCGATCAACGATCCGGTGATGGGCTCGGGCGGCCCGGCCGCGCTGACCGACGACGACGTCGCCTACGGCAACGACTACGACGAGAACGGGACGGCCGTCGTCCGCTGGAACTGCCAGGGCTGAGCAGCCCGTTTGTGCAGCTGCTGAGGCACAAATGACCATGGGTGCTCGGTCATTTGTGCCTCAGCGGCGGCCGCGGGCACGTTCGGCGGTGAGCATTCCGGCCGCGGCCGCCGCGAGCCGGCAGGCGTTCAGCCGGTGCCACTTCTTCAGCAGCGCCTGCCGTTCCTCCGCACTGAGCGGCGGCCCGGCGACGAACAGCTTCGAGTTGACGTTCCTCACCAGGTGCACGGTCACAGCGGCTCCCGCGAGGGTGGACGCGGTGGAGGCGATCAGCCAGCCCCGCCCGCCGGCCGGGGCCTTCCAGCCGGTGGCCAGCGCGGCGATCGTGGCGCCGAACGTGACCGGGATGCCGGGCAGGTAGTAGCGCGCCGGGCTGCCCTTTCCGAGCATGGAGGCCGGCCGCGGGTCGGCGCCACTCGCATCGGAAGGCTCAGACAGCCGCTCCGGTATGCGGGCGACGGCCTCGTACAGGTTGCCGAAGAGCCAATGGGCGCGGCCGAGCTGGGCCAGCGTCAGGAGCGTTCTCGTGGCACGCATGATGAGAACTTTCTCATCCGCGGCTCACCTCGGGCTTGCCCGGTTCGGGCAAGCTCCGAGGAATGCGGAACAGCTCTCGTCGCACTCGGTTTCGGCGCCGGTCTGGTCGGCGTGCCGGTGATCGGCGGCGTCATCGCGACGACGGCCGACCAGCCACCAGACCTCGGCGAGCGAATCGTCGTGCCCCAGGACACCGCGACCACTCCGGCTCCGGAGACCACACCGGCGTCCCCTGGCCGGACCACCCGGCCGACGCAGCGGGAGACCGGCGGCAGCGAGGTGCCCCCGCCCACGCCACCCGGCAGCGACGACGATGACGACGCGGGCGATCCTGGCGATCCGGGCGACGACGGCGACGACGATGGCCTCGACGACTGAGCCCTCGCCTGGCCGGGGCATCAGCGCGCGGGCCCGCATCGTCGGCTGGATGCTGCTCCTCGTCGATGTCGCACTGACGCTCGCGGTCGCGCTGACCTGGACGATCCTGATCAACCGGCTCGACGCCCGGGGCGCTGACGAGCTGCGGCACGAGGGCGCGAAGCTCCGTCAGCGTGAGCAAGTACTGCGTGGCCGTGGCCGCGCTCCAGGGGTACGGTGGGTCGGCGAACGGGCTGGTTGCCGCGGTTGTCGGCGTACTCGCTGCGGATCGACCCACGCATCTATCGTGCGCCGAGTGCTGCCGCACTCGGAGGCGACGTCGTCGTGGCGATCCGGGAGGCCCGCACCGACCTCGACCAGCAGGCACGCGCGCTGGCCGTCGACGACGCTTCGTCCAGCTCGCCGAGCCGCAGCTGTTCCGCCGCTGTGCCGATCCGGTGCTGGTGAGGTCGAAGTCGGTGGGTCTGCGGGCTGGGTGAATGATGAATTGCGGCAGCGATCCCTTGTATGCGGTGCTTCGGGAGCTGTTCGCTGCCGGCAGACCGGGACGGCGGTGGACGGTCAGGCCCTTCGCAGCAGTGGTTCCAGCTCGGCGGCTTCGGGCGCGCCGACGGCGGTGAAGATGGTGAACGCGCGTTCCCTGTGCTGGCGTGCGGTGTCGGCGTCGCCGTCGCGTTCGGCGAGGTCGCCGAGGAGGCGTAGCGCGTGTGCCTCGCCCAGTTGGTGGCCGGTTTCTGCTTGCAGGGCAAGGGCTTGCGCCGCGGTCGTACGAGCGTCGCCGAGCTCGCCGGCCTCGGCGTAGGCGCGGGCCAGCACCACCCTCGCCTGCCCTTCCAGCAGGCGGTAGCCCGCCGCCTGCGCCGCGGCAGCCGCCGTCCGAGCCGTCGACGACGCCTCGTCCAGCCGGCCGAGCCCCAGGTGGGCGGCGGCCGTGCCGATCTGGCCGATCACCGTCTCGTAGTGGTTGCCGGCCTGCTCGGCGAGCTGCGCCGCCCGCGCGTAGTCGCGGTAGGCGTTGGCGAAGTCGCCGGTGCGCTCGGCCAGGTCGCCGTACAGCAGGTGCAGGTCGATCTCCATCTGGTGCTCGGCGGTCTCCTCGGTGATCCGCAGGCAGGTCTCCGCGTGTGCCTTGGCCTGCTCGAAGGCGCCGGCGTCGAGGTCGGTGACCGCGAGGCTGTACGACGTGGCGAAGATGCCGAACTCCGAGCCCAGCTCGCGGTGAATCTCCAGCGCCTGCGCCAGATGCTCGCGCGCCAGCGTGAGGTCGCCGCGCAGGCGGTAGACCTCACCGAGGTCCATGTGCCCGATCGCCACGTCGAAGTCCCGTGGCGATCCGGACGACCGGGCAAGCCGCTGCGCGAGCTCGAGGTTCTGCCGGTGGTAGTCGATCGCGCGCTCGAGCTGGCCGGTACGGGTGTAGGCGATCGCCAGGTTTCCGAGGAACATCGCCTCGCTGGTTCCGAGCTTGCGCGCCAGTACGAGGGCGCGTTCGAGCCACTCGACCGAACGATCGACCTGTCCCTGTTGCAGGTGCCCGATCGCCAGCAGGTTCAGCGACTTCAGCTCCGCTTCGGCCCAGCCGGCCTCCCGGGCCAGCTCCAGCGCGCGCTCGCTGCCGAGCTGCGCTCCGGCGTAGTCGCCCGCGTGGTACTTCGCCTGCGCCAGGCTGAACTGCCCGGCGGCCTGGCCGTGGGCGTCGCCCTGCCGCTTCGCGGCCCGCAGGCAGAGTTCGGCAACCTCCATCCACTCCGGCAGGAAACGCGCCAGGTGGAGGTAGGGCCGCAGCCCGTCGGCGAGCAGCCAGACCCTCGGGCCGGGCCGGTCGGCCAGCGCGTGGACGGCGGCCAGCAGGTTGGCGCGCTCGGCGTCCAGCCAGGCCAGCGCGCTCGGGTGATCGTCGAAATCCTCGGCCTGGAAGGAGATCTCGTGGGACTGCGGCAGACGCAGCGCGTCCGGGATGAGCAGCGCGACGGCGGCGTAGGTGTTGCCGGTGTACCAGTCGACCAGCCGGTCGAGCGCGACCTCGCGTTCGGCCTCGGTGTCTTCGGCCGCGGTGCGCTCGGCGGCGTAGAGCCGCATCAGGTCGTGGAAGGCGTACCAGCCCGTCGCGCGGCGCTCGATCAGGTGGCCGTCGACCAGCCGGTCAAGTATGCGCCGGGCCGCGGCCGTCGTGACTCCGCCCAGCGCGGCGCCGGCGGCCACGGAGAAGTCGGCGCCCGGCACCAGGCTCAGCTGCCGGAAGAACCGGCGCTCGCCGGGGTCCAACTTGACGTACGACAGGTCGAAGATCGCGCGGACGGCATCGGAGGAGGAGTCGTCGTCGACCCGCAGACGGTCGAGCCGGTCCTGCCGGCTGAGCTCGACCACGTGGTCGGCCAGGCTCTGCTGGTCGTCCCACAGCAGGTTGGCCGCGGCCAGCCGGAGCGCGAGCGGCAGCCCGGCGCACAGCTCGGCCAGCTTCGCGGCGGCCTCCGGCTCCTCGCGTACCAGTTCGGGACCGAGCACGTTCGCCAGCAGCTCGACAGAGTCGCGGATCGGCAAGCGGCCGATCTCGAACGGCTGCGCGCTCTCGCGGGCCACCAGGCCGGACAGCCGGCTGCGGCTCGTCACCAGCACCAGGCAGCCGGCGCTGCCGGGCAGCAGCGGGCGCACCTGGCTGGTGTGCGCGGCGTTGTCGAGCAGGACGAGGACCTTGCGGTCGGCGAGCAGCGAGCGGTAGAGCGCGGCCGCCTCGTCGACGTCGGTCGGCACCTGGCCGGCCTCGACGCCGAGCGCGCGGAGGAACAGGGTGAGGACGGCGAGCGGCTCGAGCGGAGAGTCGGAGGAGTAGCCGCGCAGGTTGGCGTAGAGCTGCCCGTCGGGGAACCGGTCGGCGACACCGTGCGCCCAGTGCACCGCGAGCGCCGTCTTGCCGACACCGCCGGTGCCGGTGATCGCGGTCAGCACGACCGCGGTCGGCGGGTTGCCACCGTCGCCGGGGAGCAGCGCGTCCAGCCGGAGCAGGTCCTCCTCGCGTCCGGTGAAGTCGGCGATGTCGGCCGGCAGCTGCCGCGGGATGGGGCGTTCGGCGTCGGCATCGGCCGCCGCCGCGTCGTCCGCTGGGTCCGGCTCCTGGTCCGGCTCGGGCACAGCCTTGGGCTCGCGGTCGGGCTCGCGACCGGCCGTTGCCGGACTCGGTGCCAGGTCGAGCGCCGGGTCGGCGTTCAGGATCTGCTGGTGCAGGTCGCGCACCTGGCGGCTCGGCTCGGTGCCCAGCTCGTCGGTCAGCATGCGGTAGAGCTGCCGGTACGCGGCCAGCGCGTCGGCCGGCCGGCCGCACCGGTAGAGCGCGAGCATCAGCTGGGCCCAGAAGCGTTCCCGCATCGGATGCGTGCTGACGAGCGACTGCAGCTCCGCGGGCAGGTCACCGGCCTCGCCCAGCCGCAGATCGGCGTCGATGCGGGCCTCCAGTACGGCGAGACGGCGTTCCTCCAGCCGTCCGGCCTCGGCCTGGACGAGCGGCATCGCCGGCACGTCGGTGAACGCCGGACCGCGCCACAGCTCCAGGCCGGCCCGCAGCAGCCGGCTGGCCGCGGGCACGTCACCGCCTCGCAGCGCGGCGAGGCCGTCGCCGGAGAGCTGCTCGAACCGCCCGGCGTCCTGATCGGCAGGGCCGATCGCGAGCTCGTAGCCGGGGGAGTGGGTGCGCAGCACGTGCCCGTCGGGGTCGTCGAGCAGCCGGCGCAGGCGTGAGACGTAGCCGTGGATGCGGTTGTCGGCACCTCGCGGCCGCTGCTCCTGCCACAGCTGGTCGATCAGCCATTCGACCGAGACCGCCTCGCCGGGGCGCAGCAACAGGGCCGCGAGCAGCGAACGCAGCTTGGGCGCGCCCAGCCGGACCCACTGGGCGCCCTGGCGCACCTCCAGCGGACCGAGGAATCTGACGCGCATGCGGTCTCCTCCGGTGGTATCCGCCGCCGAGTACAGGTTCGAGTCCAGGTTGGAGCACAGGTCGGAGTACAGGTCGAGTACAGCCTTGGTCCCGAACCTACTTCACCGGTCAGCGGGTGCGTGCTGGTGCTCCCCGGCTGGAATTAATTATTACGGGTGACCCGTATTAATTAATTCGGCCAGGGCTGGGGATGCTCGCGCCTATCGTGTGCCGGATGACAGACCCGCGGCCCGCGCTCGCAGCGTTCCTCCGCCGCTACGAAGCAGCCACCAACACCCACGACTTCGAGCGGATCGCACCGCTGATCTGCGCCGATGCGACCTATGTGTTCTCCGAGGACAGCCTGAACCCCAATCGCGGGATCGAGGAGATCCGAGCCGCGATCGAGCAGACGTTCGCGACCATCCAGGACGAGGTCTACGAGATCAGCGACGTGGAGTGGGTCGCCGTCAGCGCCGAGCTGGCGGTCTGCACGTACCGCTTCTCCTGGCAGGGCCGGATCGACGGCGAACCGGCGTCCGGTCAGGGCCGCGGCACCAACGTGATCACCCGGCGCGACGGCGACTGGCGGATGCTGTACGAACACCTGAGCACCTGAGGCGGCGGTCTGAGCGGCTCAGCCGCAGGTGAAGACCGGTTGCGCTACCCTGGGTGCATGCGGATGGCCCTCGTACTTACCAGGCCGCGCTGATCTTCAGAGGGTGCGATCGAGCTCGCACCGCGTCGGCGCGGCTACCCCTCCCGGGTGGAGGGGTTCTCCTTGTCTAGAGTCTGCTCAGCCCCTGCCATCCGTTTCGGAGCCTTGAGACCATGAGCGAGCCCAGCACCTACGACTTCGCCGCCATCCAGAGCAAGTGGCTGCCCGTGTGGCAGCGCATGGACCCGTTCCGTGCCGACCGGCTCGCCGATCCGGAGACCGGCACCGAGGACACGCGCGAGCGCAAGTACCTGCTCGACATGTTCCCCTACCCCTCCGGCGACCTCCACATGGGTCACGGCGAGGCCTACGCCTTCGGCGACCTGCTGGCCCGCTACTGGTTCCAGCAGGGCTACAACGTCATCCACCCGATCGGCTGGGACGCCTTCGGCCTGCCGGCCGAGAACGCCGCGATCCGGCGCAACGCCCACCCCGCGGAGTGGACCTACGCCAACATCGAGACCCAGGCCGAGTCGTTCAAGCGCTACGGCGTCTCGTTCGACTGGTCGCGGCGGCTCGAGAGCTGCAGCCCCGACTACTACCGCTGGACGCAGTGGCTGTTCCTGCGTTTCTACGAGCGTGGGCTGGCCTACCGCAAGGCGTCGTTCGTCAACTGGTGCCCCAAGGACCAGACCGTGCTCGCCAACGAGCAGGTCATCCAGGGCCACTGCGAGCGCTGCGGCAGCGCGGTCACCAAGCGCGAGCTGACCCAGTGGTACTTCAAGATCACCGACTACGCGCAACGCCTGCTTGACGACATGGCGCCGCTCGAGGGCAAGTGGCCGGAGCGCGTGTTGACCATGCAGCGCAACTGGATCGGCCGTTCCGAGGGCGCCTACGTCGACTTCCAGGTCGAGGGCCGTTCGGAGCCGGTGACGGTTTTCACGACGCGCCCGGACACGCTCTACGGCGCGACGTTCTTCGTCGTGGCGCCGGAGTCCAAGCTGGCAAGCGAGATCGTCTCCGCGGAGCAGCGGGAGGCGTTCGAGGCCTACCTCGAAGAGGTCAAGCGCGAGACCGAGATCGAGCGGCTGTCGACCGAGCGCGAGAAGACCGGCGTGTTCCTCGGCGTTCATGCGACCAACCCGGTCAACGGCGAGCAGATCCCGGTGTGGGCTGCCGACTACGTACTGGCCGACTACGGCACCGGCGCCATCATGGCGGTGCCCGCGCACGACCAGCGCGACCTGGACTTCGCGCGGACGTACGGCATCCCCGTGCGGATGGTCGTCGACACCGGCGAGGCCGACCCGGCCGAGAGCGGCGTCGCGACCGCGGGCGAGGGCAAGCTGGTCAACTCCGGCGTCATCGACGGGCTCAGCAAGACCGAGGGCATCCGCAAGATCACCGAATGGCTGGAGCAGCAGCAGATCGGCAAGGGCGCGATCACGTTCCGGCTGCGCGACTGGCTGCTGTCCCGCCAGCGCTACTGGGGCTGCCCGATCCCGATCGTCCACTGCGAGTCGTGCGGCGAGGTGGCCGTCCCCGACGACCAGCTGCCGATCGAGCTGCCGCACCTGACCGGTGCCGACCTGTCGCCGAAGGGCGTTTCGCCGCTGGCGGCGGCTTCGGATTGGGTCAACGTCGCCTGCCCGAAGTGCGGAGGCCCGGGCCGCCGCGACAGCGACACGATGGACACGTTCGTCGACTCGTCGTGGTACTACTTCCGCTACACCTCGCCCGGCT
Source organism: Flindersiella endophytica (assembly GCF_054779015.1). Classification (NCBI taxonomy): domain Bacteria; kingdom Bacillati; phylum Actinomycetota; class Actinomycetes; order Propionibacteriales; family Nocardioidaceae; genus Flindersiella; species Flindersiella endophytica. The sequence continues at coordinate 103,875 of NZ_BAAGYY010000006.1, read as the reverse complement.
ACACCGACGGCCCGTTCGACCCGGAACAGGTCAAGCGGTGGCTGCCGGTCGACCAGTACGTCGGCGGCGTGGAGCACGCGATCCTCCACCTCCTGTACAGCCGCTTCTTCACCAAGGTGCTCCACGACATGGGCGCGATCGACTTCACCGAGCCGTTCACCGCGCTGCTCAACCAGGGCCAGGTCATCAACCAGGGCAAGGCGATGAGCAAGTCGCTGGGCAACGGTGTCGACCTCGGCGAGCAGCTGGCGACCTACGGCGTCGACGCGATCCGGCTGACGATGGTGTTCGCCGGCCCGCCGGAGGAGGACATCGACTGGGCCGACATGTCGCCGGGCGGGTCGCTGAAGTTCCTGCAGCGCGCGTGGCGGCTGGCGGGCGACGTTTCATCGGAGGCGGGCGTCGACTTCGCTGCCGGCGACGTGGCGCTGCGCAAGGTCACGCACCGCACGATCCAGGAGTTCACGGAGAACGTCGAGGCGTTCAAGTTCAACGTCGGCGTGGCCCGGCTGATGGAGCTGACCTCCGCGATCCGCAAGGCGATCGACTCCGGTCCCGGCGGCGCCGATCCGGCCGTCCGTGAGGCGGTCGAGGCGCTGGCGGTCATGCTGAGCGTGGTGACGCCGTACACCGCCGAAGACATGTGGGAACGCCTCGGCCACGAGCCGACGATCGCCCTGGCCGGCTGGCCCACTGCCGACGCGGCCCTGGCGGCCCAGGAGTCCGTGACCGCGATCGTGCAGGTCGCCGGCAAGCTGCGCGACAAGTTCGACGTACCGCCGACGATCGGCGAAGACGAGCTGCGCGAGCTGGCGCTGGGGTCGGAGAAGGTCACCAACGCCCTGTCCGGCCGCGGCATCCGCAAGGTGATCGTCCGTGCACCGAAACTCGTCAACATCGTCCCGGAGTAGGTACTGAGTCCCGTTTGGTACCGGGTCCCATTTGGTACCGAGTACCTCCCGGTACCGGGTCCCATTTGGTACCGAGTACCTCCCGGTACCGGGTCCCATTTGGTACCGAGTACCTCCCGGTACTGAGTCCCGGTTGGTACCGAGTTCCATTTGGTACTGAGTGCCAGCTGGTACTCAGTACCAATTGCGGACGTCGGCTGCCACCCGCCCTCCAGTCGCTTGAGCAACTGCTCAACTTCGGCTAGCCTCCGTCCAAGCGATCGCTCAACCCCTGGGCGAGGAGCTTGGCCCGGGCCGCCCGGCTCATGAGAAGAACACAGGTGCAGCAGACCCCATGACGGCAACCGACACCCGCGAGCGACTGATCGCCGGCACGCTCGAAACCGTAAAAGAGCACGGCGTCGCCGGTGTCTCCGCGCGCATGGTCGCCACTCGTTCCGGTGCCAACCAGGCCCTGGTCTTCTACCACTTCGGCAGTGTCGACAACCTCCTCGCCGAGGCCTGCCGTACCGAGACCGCCCGAAGAGTCGCCGCCTACAAGGACAAGTTCGAAGCCGTCACCAACCTGCGCGAGCTGCTCGACGTGGGCCGCACCCTGCACTCGGCCGAGAAGGCCAGCCGCAGCGTCGCCGTGCTCGCCCAGTTGGTCGCCGCCGCGCACGCCAACCCGATCCTGCGCGAAGCCGTCGCCGACGGCCTGCGGCTGTGGACCGTCGAGGTCGAGGCCGTGCTGCGCCGGGTGCTCACCACCAGCCCGATCGACGGGTTGCTCGATCCCGCGGCGCTCGCCCGCGCCGTGTCGGCCGGCTTCATCGGGCTCGAGTTGTTCGAGCTCGTCGACGCGCACGCCGCCGAGGACGCCTTCGCCGAGCTCGAACGCCTCAGCAAGATCGCGGAGGCCATCGACGACCTCGGCCCGATCGCCCGGCGCGCCGTTCGCGCCAAGCTCGGCCGGCTCGCCTACAACCGGTCCGGCAAGCTGCGAAAGGACTCGTAAAAGGTTCGTAAGGCCTGGAAGTCCCCCCTCCACTCACCTACCCTTCGAGTAATTTCGGACAGGGGAGGGGACGTTCCGTGGCAGACGTACTCGAACGGCCACAACTCAACCTGCGTACGCTACTCGCCGACTCCGGTGAGCCTCGAACGCTGACGACCCCACGCGAAGACCTCATCACGCTTCTGGTCTGCACGTGGACCGCGATCGGCGTCTTCGTCGACGCCAACGCGCATTCGAACCTGACCGTGCCGGAGACCTTCTTCACCCCCTGGCACGCGGTCCTCTACTCCGGTTACGCCGCGACCGCGACCTGGATCGCCTGGCTGGTCTACCGAAACCTCCGAGCCGGCCGCCGCGGGCGGGCTGCCGTCCCGGCCGGTTACCTCGCGGCCGTGGTGGCCGTTCCGCTGTTCGCGCTCGGCGGCATCGGCGATCTGTTCTGGCATACGTTCATCGGCATCGAGACGACGATCAACGTCTTGTTCAGCCCGTCCCATCTGGCGCTGGTGGTCTCGATCGTCGTTCTGATGACGACACCGCTGCTGCGGGCCCGCGCCGCGACCGCCGATCCGGTGGGCCGCCGGTTCATCCCGATCCTCGTCGGACTCGGGCTGGGCACCGGCATCGCGCTGATGTTCACCGGCTACGGCACCGCCCTGCGCGGCGACGCGGCCGCGATCGTCGACGCGATCTCCGTCAAGGGCGGACCCGTGTCGATGGCCAGCGTCCTGGCGGCCCGGCTGTTCATCACGAACTTCGCACTGCTCATCCCCGTTCTGCTGTTGGTGCAGCGCTGGCGTCCGCCGTTCGGTTCGGTCACGCTGCTGTACGTGCCACCGTTGCTGTTCGGCGGTGTGGTCGCGGGCTTCCGTAACCTCACGACGCTGTTGTCGGTGCTCGCGGCCGGCCTGGTCGTCGATCTGCTGATCCGGTGGCTGCGGCCGAGCCCGGACGCGCGCGTGCGCTTCTGCACGTTCGCCGGCCTGGCATCGCTGGCGATCTGGACGCTGTACATCGGGGTGGCGATGGTCCTGGAGGGCCGCGTGCCGATTCCGGAGCTGTTCACCGGCATGCCCGTCGTGCAAGGGATCTTCGGCGTGCTGCTGGCCGCCCTGCTGGTCGCGTACGCGCCACGGCGTAAGGCGGTGGACGACCAGTCGAAGGCAGAGCTATCCTGACCTCGTGCGGATGACTCTGCTTCTTCTTAGCGGGCCGCGCCGACTGTAGAGGGTGCCCCGGCGGGCACCGCGCCGGCGCGGCCGATGGTCACGCCCTGGTTCGTACGGCCCGCTGAGGAGAGCACTCATCATGGAAACCCATCGCTATACCGGCGTGTCCGCCGGCTCGATCGAAGCACGATGGCAGCGCTACTGGCGCGAGCACGAGACGTTCTACGCCGAGCGCCGCGACGACAAGCCGAAGTTCTTCGTGCTGGACATGTTCATCGGCCCGTCCGGCGCGATGCACGTCGGCCATCCGCTGGGCTATGTCGCGACCGACGTCTACGGCCGCTACCTGCGCATGCGCGGCTTCAACGTCCTGCACGCGTTCGGTTTCGACGCGTTCGGCCTGCCGGCCGAGCAGTACGCCGTGCAGACCGGCCAGCATCCGGCGATCACCACCAAGCGAAACATCGACACGATTCGCGCGCAGTTGCGGCGGCTGGGGCAGGCGTACGACCCGCGGCGCGAGATCGCGACGACCGACGTGTCGTACTACCGCTGGACCCAGTGGATGTTCCTGCAGATCTTCAACTCCTGGTACGACGACGAGCAGCGCCGGGCCAGGCCGATCGCGGAGCTGGAATCCGAGTACGCACAGGGGATCCGGGCCACGCCGGACGGCCGCGCCTGGGCCGGCATGAGCAGAGCCGAGCAACGCAAGGCGATCGACGACCGGCGGCTGGCGTACGTCGCCGAGGCCGAGGTCAACTGGTGTCCGGGTCTGGGCACGGTGCTGGCCAACGAGGAGGTCACCGCCGATGGTCGCAGCGAGCGCGGCAACTACCCCGTCTTCCGCAAGACCCTGCGGCAGTGGATGCTGCGCATCACCGCGTACGCCGGCCGGCTGGCCGAGGACCTGGACCAGCTGGACTGGCCCGAGCCGGTCAAGACCCAGCAGCGCAACTGGATCCCCGACATGCACGACTGGCTGTTCAGCCGGCAGCGCTACTGGGGCGAGCCGTTCCCGATCGTCTACGACGAGCACGGGCCGATCGCACTGCCGGACAGCATGCTGCCGGTCGAGCTGCCCGAGACCGACGACTTCTCACCGACGACGTACGACCCGGACGATTCGGAGTCCGCGCCGGAAGCCCCACTGAGCCGGCTGACGGAGTGGACGACGGTCACGCTGGACCTGGGCGACGGCCCGAAGGAGTACCGCCGCGAGACCAACACGATGCCGCAGTGGGCGGGATCGTGCTGGTACGAGATGCGCTACCTGGACCCCGGCAACGCCGACACGTTCTGCTCGCCGGAGAACGAGTCGTACTGGATGCCCGCCGACCTGTACGTCGGGGGAGTCGGGCACACCGTGCTGCACCTGCTGTACGCCCGTTTCTGGCACAAGGTGCTGTACGACCTGGGACACGTGACGACCGGCGAGCCCTACCACAAGCTGGTCAACAACGGCGACATCCTGGCGCATGTCTTCGCCGACGAACGCGGCGTCTACGTTCCGGCCGACGAGGTGGACGAACGCGACGGGGTCTTCTCCTGGCACGGCAAGCCGGTCACGCACTCGATCGGCAAGATGGGCAAGAGCCTGAGAAACAGTGTTTCCCCGGACGACATGTGCGACCAGTACGGCGCCGACTCGTTCCGCGTCTACGAGATGTCGATGGGGCCGCTGCAGGTGTCGCGGCCGTGGGATCCGAGCGGCATCGTCGGGTCACATCGCTTCCTGCAGCGGGTCTGGCGGATCGTCGTCGACGAGCGCACCGGCGACGTGCGGGTATCCGGAGCACCCGCGGCCGCCGGCACGCTGCGGCTGCTGCACCGGACGATCGAGACGGTTCGCTCCGACCTGGACGAGCTGGCGTTCAACACGGCGATCGCGCGGCTGATCGAGTTCGCTAATCATCTGACCTCTTTGGAGGGCGCTCCACCACGCGACGTCGTCGAAAGTCTCATCCTGCTGCTGGCACCGTTCGCGCCGCATCTGGCCGAGGAGTTGTGGCAGCGGCTGGGACACGCGGACTCGCTGGCGTACCAGCCGTATCCCGAAGCCGACCCGGCGTACCTGGTGGAAGAACAGGTCACCTGCGTCATTCAGGTCGACGGCAAGCTGCGCGGGCGCATTGATGTATCGCCATCGATCAGCGAGGATGAGTTGCGCAGGCTCGCGTTGGCGAGCTCGTCGATACAGCAGATGCTGGACGGGAGGCCAGTGCGCCGGGTCGTTGTACGAGCGCCCAGGCTGGTAAATGTGGTATTGGCTTAGACGTGGGGAGCGCGCCCGGGTGATGTGCTGCCGAGTGTCGTACGGCGATCACCTGCCGTAGGCTCCCTCACGGAGGATCAGGTGGCGGAACAGCAGGTGGCCCTGCCGAGCGGGACAGATCCCACTCGGCGAGCGAGGATGCTTCGGCTCGCACATGAGCGCTATGTGGAGACGGGCACGTGCACGCGCGCGGTGCGTTCGGTCGTGCTCGAATCCTGGCGCCGCTCGATGCGTGCGGGTGTCGACCCGGGGGCCGGCCTGCCGCCGGTCGAGCTGCTCGACGACGAGCTCGAGGAGTACCGCTCGCTGCATCCGCTCGCCGCCGCGATCCCCGTGATCCGTGAGCTGCTGCTGTCCGACCTCGTACAAGATCGCATGATCGTCGTGATCAGCGACGCCAGCGGCCGGCTGCTCTGGGTCGACGGTGACCCCGTCCTGCGCAGCCGGGCCGAGGGCATTCACCTGGTCGAGGGCGCCAACTGGCGCGAGGAGTACGCCGGCACCAACGCCGTCGGCGCGGCGATCGCTGTCGGGCAGTCCATGCAGGTCTACGCCAGCGAGCACTTCCGCGAGTCCGTCCAGCCGTGGAGCTGCACGGCCGCGCCGATCCGCGAGCCCGGCACCGGGCGGCTGCTCGGTGTACTCGACGTGACCGGCGGCCCGGCTGTCGCCACGCCGGCCATGCTGACGGTCGTACGCGCGGCCGCGCTGGCCGCCGAGGCCGAGCTACGAGCGGCGGTGGCCGGTGCGACTGTCATCGCCTCGAACGGCAACGGCAAGCACCACGAGAACGGCTTCCCCCGGTTTCCGCTTCGTTCGTCGTATCCGCCGGTCAGACCCGAGCTGCAGCACGACGGCGCGCGGCTCGACGTGCTCGGCCGCGACAACGGCCGTCTCTGGCTACACGGCCGCGAGCTGGTGCTGAGCCCGCGGCACACCGAGCTCCTGCTGATCTTGTCGCAGCATCCCGAGGGGCTCACGGCCGAAGAGCTGGCCGTGCGGCTGTTCGAGGTCGACTGCTCGCCGGTCACGATCCGCGCGGAGATGGCGAGACTGCGCAGGCTGCTGACGAGCCCGTCGAACGGCTACGGGCCGATGATCGCTTCGCGTCCGTACCGCTTGATCGTTCCGATCGACACCGACGTCGCGGACCTGCGCCGGCTGCTCGAGCGGGGCGCGCACCGCCGGGCGCTGTCCGTCTACAACGGACCGGTGCTGCCACGTTCGGAGGCACCCGACATCAAGGAGCTGCGCCGCGTCGTCCGCCGCGGCCTGCGCGACGCGATCCTGCGACACGCCAACGCGGATGTACTGTTCAGCTACGCCCAGAGCCCGGATGGGTGGTACGACCTGGAGGTGTGGTCGGCCTGCCGAGGCCGGCTCCCCGCCGGCTCGCCCCGGCGCACCCAGGTGGAGAGCCATCTGCGCTTCCTCGACGGCCAGCTGGCCTGACTTGCGCCCTGGTGGGCGATGTATCCGGATTTGTCACTTTTTGCAACGTCTCGGCAACGTTTGGTGTTCTAAGGTTGCCACGTGATCAGGGTTGGTGTGTCCACGAGGGCGGCGGACCTCCTGCGTTATCTGCGTCGGCTGCATGGTCCGTTGATGTTCTGCGAGTCGGAGTCCGGAGAGTACGGCGCGGTGCTGCAGTGCTGCCCGCGCAGGGAGGCGTTGCCGTCCGAACGTTCGGTCTTCCTCGGCATGGTCGAGGAGGGCGCGGACGAAACCGACCAGCAGACCCCGGTCTGGGTCCCCGACTCGCGTCTGTCGGCCTGGCTCCGCGCCGAGCTCATCATCGACGTAGTACCCGGCGACTCCGCCGACTACTGGGGCTTCAGCCTCGAAGCAGCCGCCGACCTCCGTTTCATAGCCCGCCGCTCCGTCCCAGCGACGTAGAGGTTCGCCCCTGGGCGTTCCAATGCTTGCGCTGACCGCATCGGCGTTGGGCTCGGTCCTGATCGATGAGCGGGTACGGTCGAGCCTGTCGGTGCGGTCTTTCGCGGATCAGGCGAGGCGTAGGGGAGGCGCTATGACGGATCGGCCGAGGGTCGACAACACCACCGTGGCAGTCCTGGCCGCGGCCGTCTGGGTGCTGCTCGCGCTGGTGCTCGCCGAGCCCAACCGCAACCCGTTCGTGATGCTCGGGCTGCTGATCGGTGCCTCGTTCACCGGCGCGGGCGCCTTCGCCTGGCGGAGCAGGCCGCGCAACCGGGTCGGGCTGCTGATGGTCGCGGTCGGCATCGCATGGCTGCCGCATCAGCTCGCGATGAGTTCGGACGATCCGCTGACGGAGTACGCCGTCTCGGCCAGCACGATGTGGATCGCCGTGATCGCGCACCTGATGCTGGCGTTCCCGACCGGCCGGGTCGGCACGCTGGTCGGACGCGTCCTGGTCGGTCTGGTCTACACCTCGGCCGTCGCCATCGGCCTGGCCGACGGCTACCTCGTCTCGCTCGGGCTGCTGCCCGGCAAGTCGGCCACGGAGCTGCGCACGCTGGTGGAGGCGCCGTGGCCGGTGACCGTCGCCGCGCTCATCGACGACCTCCAGGTCGTACCCATCGTCGTGCTGGGCACGGCCGTCCTCCTGCATGCGCTGATCCGCTGGCAGGCGTCCAGCTCGACCCAACGGCGGGCCGCCGCTCCGGTCCTGATCTCGGGCGCGATCGCGATCGGGCTGTTCGTGGCCGGCGAGGTGATCGACACCGAGACGCAGTACGAGGTCGCGCTCGACGTCTGCATGTTCTGGGCGTTCGCGGCGATTCCGCTGGCGTACCTCCTGAGCCGGATGCGCGGCCGGATCGACCGCGCGGGCGTCGCCGACCTGGTCGTACGGCTGCGTGACCAGCGACCGACCGGCAACCTGGAGGAGGCGCTGGCCTCGGCCCTGCACGATCCCGGCCTGCGCGTCGGCTACTGGATGCCGGAGCGATCCGGCTACGTCGACGCCGACGGGCGGCCCGTCGACGTTCCGGTGCGTAACGCCGACCAGGTGGTGACCCGCGTCGACCGGGCCGGCTCGCGGTTCGCCGTACTGATTCACGACCCGGCGCTGCTCGAGGAGCCCGAACTCGTCGACGCGGCCTGCGCTGCCGCCGCGCTGGCACTCGAGAACGAACGGCTGGCCGCGGAGCTGCGCGCCAAACTCGTCCAGCTCGATGCGTCGCGGTCCCGGGTGCTCCAGGCCACCGAGGCAGAACGACGACGGCTCGAGCGCGACCTGCACGACGGCGTACAACAGCACCTGCTGTCGGCGGCGATGACGCTCGGACTGGCCGAAACCACCTTGTCCGCCGACGACTCGAAGCCGGCGGAGCTGGTCGGCGAGGCCAAGAACACCGTGCTCTCCGCACTCGACGACCTGCGCGCGCTCTGCCACGGCATCCACCCGACCGTACTCACCGAACGCGGACTGCTCGGCGCGGTACGCGAGCTGACCGCGGTCGCCTCGGTGCCGGTCGAGTGCTCGGTCGACCTGCCGGCGACCGTACCGCCAGCCGTGGAGACCGCGGCCTACTACATCGTCAACGAGGCGCTGGCGAACCTCACCAAGCACGCGAAGGCCGCCCGCGCCTGGATCACGATCAGCCAGGTACGAGACAGCATCTCCATCGAAGTCCGCGACGACGGCCGCGGAGGCGCCGACCCCGCCCTCGGCTCCGGCCTCCGCGGACTCGCCGACCGGGTGGAGGCACAGCGCGGAACGTTCGCTTTGACCAGCCCACCAGGCGCCGGCACCACGATCCGAGCGGCCTTGCCGTGCGCGTAGCACTCTGCGAGGACTCGATATTGCTGCGGAACGGCATGCTTTTGGACGGCCCGCTTGGCACCGGCGCGATGATCGGGACGGTGTTGGCATGCGGGTAGCGGTCTGCGAGGTCTCGAGGTTGCTGCGAGGCGCCGTGGTTCTGGGCGGCCTGCCGGCCCGCGGGCACGATGATCGGGCGGTGTTGGCGTGCGGGTAGCACTCTGCGAAGACTCGACATTGCTGCGGGAGGGCATGGTTCGGCTGCTTGGCGAGGCCGGCTTCACCGTCGTCGCGAGCGTCGACAACGCGTCGGCGCTGCTTTCCGAAGTCGCGCGCGAACAACCGCAGGTCGCTATCGTCGACATCCGGCTGCCCCCGACCTTCACCGACGAAGGCCTGGCAGCGGCCGCCGCCTTGCGCCGCTCGCACCCCGACGTCGGGGTGCTGGTTCTCTCGCAGTACGTCCGGGTCAGCTACGCCGTCGAGCTGCTGGACCACGGCACGTCCGGCGTCGGCTATCTGCTGAAGGATCGCGTCTCCGACCTCGAGGAGTTCGCCGCGGCGATCCGCCGCGTGGGCGGCGGCGGATCCGCCTTGGATCCAGTCGTCGTCGACCAGTTGGTCGACCGCCACCGCCAGCCCGGCGAGCCGTTGAGCGACCTGACCGAACGCGAACGCGACGTACTGGCGTTGATGGCCGAGGGCCGCACGAATCGTGCGATCGCCGAACGGCTGGTGATCGCCGAACGTACGGTGGAGAAGCACTGCGCCAGCATCTTCGCCAAGCTCAACCTGTCGCCCGGCCCCGACGACCATCGGCGCGTGCTTGCCGTTCTGCGGTACCTCAAGACCTGACCGCCGTCGCCGTCGGTGGGGCTACCACGTAGGCGGATCGCGCGCTGGCACGCTTACGCGCCCTGCGGTGTACAGGAGACAGTGTTGTCACAGGCTGGTCTCGCTCTAGGACCGGCACCGACTCAGAGGACCTTCGCTTATGGCAAGCGTGGTGGACCGGCCGACGACCGGCATTTCCCGACTGCTCGTCGACTCCGGCGAGGCCCGGCAGTGGGTCTCGTCTCGTACCGACCTCGTGACCGCGTTGCTGTCGGTGTGGTTCGGCCTCGGCCTGATGATCGACGCGTGGGCGCACAGCAACCTCTCCCAGCTCGAGACGTTCTTCACCCCGTGGCACGCGGCGTTCTACTCCGGCTTCGCCGCGGTCTCAGGCTGGGTCCTGTGGCAGGTCTGGACCCGTGTCCGCGCCGGCCGCCGCGGCCTGGCCGCCGTGCCGATGGGCTACGGCGCGGCGCTGATCGCGATTCCGGCCTTCGGTGCCTTCGGCGTCGTGGACATGACCTGGCACACCGTGCTCGGCATCGAGACGACCATCAACATCCTGTTCAGCCCGTCCCACCTGGGGCTGGTCGTGAGCATGCTGGTCATCGTCACGACACCGCTGCGCTCGGCCTGGAACGCGCCGGACCTGTGTACCTCCGGCGTCACGACGGCCCCGTCGTTCCGCCGCATGCTGCCGGCGCTGCTGGGGATCGCGTTCGCGCAAACGCTGGTGTCGCTGTTCCTGTCGTACGGCAGCGCCCTGGAATGGGGACCGCGCGGCATCGTCTGGGCCTTCTCCCTGGTCGAAGGCGGCCCGGGCGACGCGGAGGGCGGAGCCGGAACGCTGGCCGCCAGCCTGGTGATCACCACACTGCTGCTCTTCACGCCGTTGCTGCTGCTGGCCCGCCGCTGGCGCATGCCCTTCGGCACGGCGACCGTCATCTTCTCGGTGGCCATCCTGATGGCGGGTGCGCAGACAGCCTTCGAGAACCTCCCGACGCTGCTCGGCATCGTCGCCGCCGGCCTCGTCATCGACGCCATGGCGCTCTGGCTCCGCCCGACGGCGAACCGCCGCTACGCGTACTGGGCCTACGCCGGGCTCGGTTCGCTTGCCACCTGGGCCCTCTACATCGGGATCGCCTCCGCCGTCGCCGGCTCGCTTCCCGCCGTCCCCGAACTCTGGACCGGCGCCCCGATCGTCAGCGCGTTGCTGACCCTCGTACTGGCGGTTGTGCTTCTGCCCAACTCCATGACCGTCCAGCCGACCGAACCATCCCCCCTGCGCGAGGGCAAGACCGCCACATCCAGCGAGCCGGAAAACCCGGTCTCTGCGTGAACACACCCGCCCACCGCGCTGCCGGCCCACCGCTGCGAACCGCCGGAGTCCAGACGGCCAACGTCATCCAACTGGTCAGCAAGGCAGGCAGCAACGTGCGCGCGCGGTGGTCGAGTACCCGAGCCCACCGGCACGGCGTCGTGCAGTGGCCCGCCGTCGCCGAGCGGCGTGGTCGGGCTGGCGGCCGCGTGGGCGCACCGCGGCCGGGCGCCGAAGCCCGTCGTTCGCTTGCCCGGCTCGCCGTCATCCTGGCAGGGCTAACCGCCCTGCTGGGACTGACGGCGGCGCCGGCCTGGGCCCACGCTGGCGGCCTGAACCCGAGCAACGCGCGCAGTACGGTCGCCGGCCTCACGCCGCGGCAGCCCGGCGTCACAGCCGTCGCTGTCAACAACGGCACGCAGGTCGAGGTGCGCGTTCCCGGACAGCCAGTCGCGCGGGCCGCCGTACCGGCCGTGCGAGTCTCAGCCGAGACCGAGTCACGAACCTGGCAGGTGCCCGTCCGAACCGGCGCCGGCACGTTCGTCGTACGCGGCCGGACGGAGTACGTGCCGGGCCCGAGCCCTTGGCCATGGGCCGGGCTCATGCTCGTCCTCGCAGTACCGGGCTACCTCGTCGCACGAACGCGTTCGTGGCGCGCCGGACTCGCCGCCTGCATCGTCGTCGCGACTGCCGCGAACCTGATCCACGCGGTCGGCTCAGCGCTCGCGGTGAGCGGGCAACCGTTCTTCTGGCTCTTCGTAGGCGCGAGCGGCGTGGGCCTGGTCACCTGGCCCCTGGCGGTGGTCGCGGTGGTGGCCGCGGCCATGCGGCGCCAGTTCGTGGCGTTCGCCGCCACACTCATCGGAGCCATGCTCGTCGTAGCCGGCTTCCCGGACGTCGACAGCTTCCGCCGATCGCAGCTTCCGTTCGCCTGGCCACCCGACCTCGACCGCCTCCTCGTAGCAATCACACTCGGCGTCGGCATCGGCCTCGCACTCGGCGGTATCGCCGCACTGCACCGCCATCTCGTCATCGACTCACCCTCGGATCCCGAAGCCGAGCCGAGCGCACGTGCAGCATCCGCCCCGGCTTCGTCAGCAGCCGAGCCAGGCACACGCCCGGAGTCCAGCCCGGCGTCGCCGGCAGCCGATCCGGATGCATAGCCAGCGCTCGACTTCGCCTCGCCGGTATCCGGCTCCGGCACACGCCCAGAGCACAGCCCGGCGTCTCAGGGAGCCGATCCAGGCACACATCCAGAGTCAAGCTCGACGTCGCGGGGAGCCGAGCCAGGCACGCGCCCAAAGTCGAGTCCGATGTCGCCGGCAACCGGTCCGCGTGGACGGCCGGCGCTCGACGCCACCTTGTCGGCAACGGGCTCCGGCGCACGCCCGGAGTCACCTCGGGCATCGTCGGCAACCGATTTGGGTGCATGCCAGGGCTTCGGCTCAGCCTCGTCGGTCGCCGAGTCCAGCACGCCGCCTGAGCTCGACCCGGGCCTCAACCGATCCCGGCATTCGTCCGGTGCTCGACCCCGGCCTCGCCCGCAGTAGGCGAGCCGAGCGAGCCATCCGTAGCCTCACCAGAACCGCAACCAAGCGCCGACCTGAGCCTACGGCCAACCCGGCCGTCGCATGCAGACGCCAACCCGTTCTGAGGCCTGCGGCCGCTCGCGCCGCCTCGGCAAGGACCGTATGCAGCCCACGCCCCGTCGGCGGGTGCCATCCGGCCACGTATTCATGGCGCTCGATCGCCGCGCCATGTCCGACAGTCCTACGCCACCGCCGCGCGGTCGGCAGCTCGAACCGTCACCATGGCCGGATGCCCGTCTCTGCTAGGCCCTGCCTAGCGTCCGCACCTCATGCGTTCTCCTCGATCAACTTGGCCGGATTGAAGGCATAGGCCACCATCCAGTGCGGCTGCAAACGGAGGCAGACCATGTCGTCTCCCCACGTCGTCGGCGAACTGCCGTAGTGCTTGGTCAGGTGGTCGTCGATCGCTGACCAGTCAGGCTGGTCCTTCTCCACGAACTCGACATCGCCGTGTGCGAACACTCCGAGGTCGTCACCTCGGATATGCGCCACGCTCGCGGCAGGCCGAGAACGCAAGTGACGCGCCTTCACCGCGCTCCCGGCTGTCGAGAACACCCAACGGCCATGGAGGAAGTGCCCGTCGACAGCGCTGATCCGAGGCTCGCCCTTGGCCGTCACGGTGGCGAGCGCGAGGGTGCACATGCCAGTGATCACTCCGGCCAGCTGGCGTGCGGTGATCGTCCGCTCGCCAGGTTTGACGATCGCGCGGAGGTGCTCACTCGAGCGCGGCAACGACTCGTCCAGCAGAGCCTGCAGCCACTCGAGTTCGGCGTCGGTTTCGTACATGGGATAACTGTCTCGCAGACCACCGACATACCTTGGCTGACGCCTACGAGACTCGACAGTCCGGACGCGTTGAGTAATGTTCGGGCATGGGAGGCCGAGTTGCCGTAGTGACGGACTCGACGGCGTGTCTGGACGCCGGCGAGGTCACCCGCCTGGGCATTTCGGTTGTGCCCCTACGCGTGATCGTCGGCGGAACCGCCTACGCCGAGACCGATCCAGACATCGGACGTCAGGTCGCCGAGGCGATGCGATCCGGCATCACAGTCACCACGTCCCGGCCCTCGCCAGCAGACTTTCTCGCCGCCTACCGAACCGCGGTCGAGTCCGGCGCCAAGGAGATCGTCTCCATACATCTGTCCGGCGACCTGTCCGGTACGAAGGACGCTGCCCGGCTCGCCGGTCTCGACGCTCGGGTGCCTGTGACCGTTGTCGATTCGCGGCAGGTGACGATGGGGCTCGGGTTCGCCGTCCTCACTGCGGCCGCCGCAGCCGCCGACGGCGCTGACGCGCACAAGGTCGCCGAGCTGGCGCGGGCGACGGCGGGGGAGACGACGACATTGTTCTATGTGGACACGTTGGAGTACTTGCGAAAGGGAGGACGGATCGGAGCCGCCCGGGCCATGCTGGGCTCGGCGCTGGCGATGAAGCCGTTGCTGCAGGTGGACGACGGGCGGATCGCGGTGCTGTCGAAGGTGCGTACCGCGGGCCGCGCCCTGGCCGAACTGGAGCGACTCGCGGTCGCTTGCGCCGCCGTGCTGAATGGCGACGGGGTTCGGGTGGCGGTACATCATCTCGCTTCGGCTGCCCGGGCCGAAGAACTGGCGGAGCGTTTACGGGATCGGCTCCCCTCCAGCTCGTCTCCGCTAATACGTACGACACCGGCGACGATCGGCGCTCATGTCGGTCCTGGCACGCTGGCAGTTGTGATCGCGCCGAAGTAGCTCGCCGGCTCGGCCTTTCTTCTATGGGGAATCGGCTCTCAGTTCCGCTCGTCCGACGCTGGCATTGACCACTTTTCGTCCACAGATCGGCGAAATCCACAGCCACAAATCCCTTCCCCCATTCCCCCCAATCTCCCCATAGCGTCGAACGCATGTTTCATTCACACGCGTCCCACGCAAACACAGACGACACCGCGCAGGCTGTCGACCGGCTACGCCGCCTCCTGCCCGAACCCCCGCGGCTCTTGCCGATACTCGTGGAGCCCACGCCACGCCAAGCCGTTCAGCCCGAACCCGCCAACGCCCCTCCGCGTAAGCCGCCGTCCGGCATAGGCGCCAGGCCATTGGCGCCCGCGCTCACCGAACCACACCAGCCCGGTGCCGCCGCGCCTCCCAGCCGTAGGACCAGGCCGGCGCCTCCCACACCAGCCTCGCCCGAGCCGCCCAACGAGCCGCCCGACGCCCCGGTCGGCGACCCGTTCGACTGGCCGGGCTTCGATGACATGCCGGTGCCATCCGTTGCCGGACCGCCTCGCGCCTCGCCGCCTGACGCAGCCTCCGGAGCAGATCCGCCGCGACAGCCACCTGACTCTGGACTCTCAGCAGGCATTGTCGACCCGAACGACGAGATCCCTGACGTGGAGATGACGCCCGCGCGGCTTCGGCGCGGACACGTCCTGATCGTTGCCGCGGTCCTCCTGGTCGCGATCCTCGGGGCCGGAGTTCTGTTGCTGAGAAGTCGTCCGTCGACCGAGCCGATCGCCCAAACCAGCGTGCGCGCGACACTCCTGTCGACGGGCAAGCCGATCCCGAGCTCGACCAGCGTGCCCGTCGGCTACCGGCGCACCGCGCAGGGCACGACGTTCCTGCTGGTGCACGTCGCCGGCAAAGTACGCCGTCCCGGTGTCGTACGGCTGCCGGTCGGGGCGAGGGTCTACGACGCACTCGAGGCCGCCGGCGGCGCCCGTCCCGGTATCGACCTCGCGACGCTCAACCTGGCCCGCCCACTGGTCGACGGAGAGCAGGTGCTGGTCGGGGTAGCGCAAGCGCCACAGGCCCGCGGCAGCCCGCCGCCCCAACCGTCCGACGGCATGCCCACCAAGGCGACCGACACGCCGGTCAACCTCAACACCGCCACAGTCGAGCAACTCGACTCCCTACCCGGCGTCGGTCCAGTACTCGCCCAGCGCATCATCGACGCCCGCGACGAACGCGGCGGTTTCACCAATGTTCAGGAATTGAGGGAAGTCAGCGGCATCGGCGAACGCAAGTACGCCGAGTTGGAGCAGCGGGTGACGATCCAATGACCGCTCCCGAACGCCACGAGCCCGCACGTCAGCGCCTCCGCGGCTGGCTGCGATATCGCGCAACCGCGAAGCACCTGCGGGCGAGCATCCTCGGCTTCCTACGAACGCGCCGCCGCGCCTCCGGCAGAGCGACCAAACGACCAACGATGCGGCCTACGGAGCCCGCGGCGAGCCGCCACGCCGAGACCGCTGCGTCCGACCCAACACCGCCCGCCGCGATGTCCCGCGCGCAGTCTCCTTCGGAGCATGAGAAGCGTCGCAACGCCGGCGCGGCTGCGCCCTCCGATGCCGCAACGCCCGTGCCGCAACGGGTGTGGCACCGCGCCAGGGCGATTGCGCCAATCGATGCCGCGGCGTCTTTGATACGAGGGCTATGGCGCCGCATCTTGAATGCTTCGGGCCCGCGATCCGCGGCTGCACCTGACGAGGAGCGGCCTTCGAAGCCAGCGCCAAGCAGCCGCGCACCGGCAGATGCCTACGGCCCATCACCGGCCGGCGCGACGCACAACCCGCTTTCGCCTTCGCAGCAACGGATACGTCGCACCACGACGGCGTCGGCTGTGGCTTCGCAGCCTGATGCCGCAGTGCCGCACTCGCGATCGGCTAAGGCCGGCGCGGTCTGGCCTGCCGAGCAGGCGGCGACCGGCCGCGCGCCGGCGGACGCGTACGGCGCATCACCGGCCGGCGCGATGCACAACCCGCTTTCGCCTTCGCAGCAACGGAGGCACCGCGCCACCAGCGCTGCGGCTATGGCGGCTTCGCAGCCTGATGCCACAATGCCAGGCTCGCGATCGTCTTCGCTACGACGGATGTGGCATCGCGTTTTGGCGGCTGTGGGCTTGCGATCGGCTAAGGCCGGCGCGGTCTGGCCTGCCGAGCAGGCGACGACCGGCCGCGCCCCGGCGGACGCGTACGGCGCATCACCGGCCGGGCCGATGCACAAGCCGCGGTCGACTTCGGGGCGACGGATGCGTCACAAAGCCACTGCTGCGGCGGCTTCGCTATCTGATACCGCCACACCGCACTCGCGATCGTCGTTGCTGCGAAGGGTATGGCGTCGTGTCCTGGCGGCGGCAGCTGGCGCGCCGCCTGAAGGCACTGGGCCAGATACGCATGGCTGCGGCACGACAGATGGTTGGGATACGTCGTCCGAGGCCGCGATGGCCGGTGCGCGGTTGACGTCCGAGCCGAGGGCGAGGCCGCTGAAGCTCAGGCTTGCGTGGCGCAGGCCGGACCACGCGTCAGCCGATGAGCTCGACCGGCAGCAGGCTTCTTCCCTGCTTCGCGGACTGGACCTCCGTCTCGTACCGCTCGCGCTGGCGATCTGGGCGTGCGCCCTCGTCGTACCCGTCGCGCCGACAACGGTGACGGTCGTGGTCGCGATCGTCTCTGCGGCGGCCGGCGTAGCGGTGATGGCGGCAGATGCTCACGGGCAGCGTCTCCTGATGGTCGCCGTGGTCATGTTCGGTATCGCGGCCGGCATGGTCGTCTGCGGTCTTCAGGTAGCCGCCTCCAGGGCGGGCCCGCTGCCCTCCCTTGCCGCCGACGGGGCGGTCGTCACCGCCGACCTGCGCGTCCGGTCGGATCCGCTGCTGCGGCAGGGCCGGCCGCCCCGCCGGTCGACGTATGTCGTCGTGCACGCGGATGTCGAGCGGGTACGTGCGCGCGGCATCACCACAAAGGTGGCCACGGCGGTGATCATCACCGGCCCAGAGTTGTGGAAGGAGGTTGTGGTCGGTCAGCGGATCCGCGCTGTCGGCAGGCTCGCGAGCACCGACCCTGCCGAACGTGAGGCCGCGATGTTCTCGGCGCGCTCGCCGCCTTGGTCACTGGCCGAGCCGGGGCCGCTCGACCGCCTTGCCGAACATCTGCGCGCCGGACTTCGCGCTGCCGTTGCCAGGCTGCCGCCGGACGAGCGCGGCCTGGTGCCGGCCCTCGTCGTCGGTGACACGTCCAACATGCCGGAAGCGCTGACGGACGACTTCCGGACGGCCGGCTTGTCCCACCTGACAGCCGTCTCGGGTACGAATCTGACGATCCTGCTCGGCTTCGTACTCGGCGCGGCAAGGCGTACGGGTGTCCGGTCGTGGGGTCTGCCGCTGCTGGGCCTGGTCTGCGTCGCCGGCTTCGTCCTGCTCGCGCGGCCCGATCCGAGCGTGCTGCGCGCAGCCGCGATGGGTTTGGTCGGCCTGGTCGGGACGGCGTTCGGCTCACGTAGGCACGGCATACCGGCGCTCGCGATCGCTGTCATCGTGTTGTTGCTGAACGATCCGTGGCTCGGCCGGTCATACGGCTTCGCCCTGTCGGTCTGCGCCACAGCCGGCATCGTGCTGTTCACCCGCCCGTGGACGGATGCGATTGGCCGTTGGCTGCCGCGATGGCTCGGTATGGCGATCGCCGTGCCGCTGGCCGCTCAACTGGCCTGCACGCCGTTGATCGCGGTCTTGTCCGGCGCGGTCAGCGTGGTCGGTGTGGTGGCGAACCTGCTGGCCGGCTACGCCGTGGTTCCGGCGACGGTGCTGGGGATCCTGGCCACGCTGGTCGGAGGTGTGAGTACCGCTGCGGCGGCTGTTCCGGCCTGGCCCGCTGGTCTTGCCGCCCGCTGGATCGTCGAGGTCGCCACTCATGCGGCGCGGGTACCGGGCGCGAGCCTGACCTGGCCGGTGTCGGTGTTCGGCGTCGTGCTGCTCACCGCCGCCTGCCTCGTCGCGGTCCTGGTCGCCAGACGGGTGCTGGCCAGGCGGGCGTTGACGCTCGCGTTGGCGGCGATGCTCGTGCTCTGGCTGGTCCAGCCGTTCCCTGGACGGCTGACGCCGCAGTGGCTGAGCGGCTGGCCGCCGGCCGGGTGGGTGATCGTCGCGTGCGACGTCGGACAGGGCGATGCGCTCGTACTCAACGCCGGACCAGGCGCCGGAGTCGTGGTCGACACCGGCCCGGATCCGGCCCTTGTCGATCGGTGTCTCACCGACCTGGGCATCAAGGAGGTGCCGTTCGTCCTGCTGACTCATTTCCACGCCGATCACGTGGACGGGTTACCCGGCGTACTACGCGGCCGGAGCGTGGGTGAGATCAGCACGCGGCCGTTCCAGGCGCCGAAGTACGCCCTGGCCAGGACCCGCGCGGCCGCTGCCGCGGCCAAGGTGCCGCTCGTGGTGGCGGCGGTCGGGGAGCGCGGCCGGGCAGGTGCCGTGAGCTGGACCGCCCTCGCCCCTTCCGCCCAGGTCAGCAGCGATCCGGCGGAGTTGGCGGGGGAGGGATCCGCCGAGAACGACGCGAGCGTGGTGATCACGGCAGAGGTACACGGCGTACGGATCCTGCTGACCGGGGACGTCGAGCTGGCGGCCCAGCGTGCGTTGCTGGCGAGCGGCGCGGACCTGCACGCGGACGTGCTCAAGGTTCCGCACCACGGCTCGAAATACCAGGACCCGCGCCTACTGTCCGGGACGGGCGCACGGCTTGCCCTGGTCAGCGTGGGTGCGGACAACGACTACGGGCATCCGGCGCCGTCCACGATTCGACTTCTGGAGGCGGCGGGTGCGACAGTGTTGAGGACGGACCTGGCAGGTGACATCGCCGTCGCGCGTACGAAGGACGGCCTCGGTGTCGCGAGCCGGCGACGGGCAGCAGTGGGCGTGGCGCGTAGGTGAGGCAGCGGATTTGGGCTGCTCGCTGGTGGGCTGATAGGCTGTGCCGTCGCGTGTACGCCACTGTGTGCGCGCAATCCCCGAAACCAACGTCTAATCGAGGCTTTAGCTCCGTGGCGAACATCAAGTCCCAGATCAAGCGGATCAAGCAGAACGAGACTCGCCGGCTGCGCAACAAGTCGGTGAAGACGTCGTTGAAGACGGCGATCCGCGCGTTCCGTGAGGCCGCTGACGGCGGCGAGGTCGAGAAGGCGCAGGAGCTGGCGCGGCGCGCCGGCCAGAAGCTCGACGTCGCGGTCTCCAAAGGCGTGATCCACTCGAACCAGGCGGCGAACAAGAAGTCCGCCATCTTCAAGCGCGCCGCGAGCCTCTAGCGGCCAAGCCGTGCGGCCCAGCCGCACGGTGCGCCTGTGGGCGTCGTCGCCGATCGGTCGGCACGGCGCCCTTTGTCATGCCCGAATTCGGGTTCAGGGCACGCGCAAGAGCGATGAGGCTGTGCTTGTGGGTAGGGCGATGACGGCCGGGCGGACGAGGTCGCAGGCAAAGGGGCCAAGTCCGGCGGGTGCGGGGGCGGGCGATGACCGCTGAGCGGGCGTGAGCCAGGGGAGTGGTGGGCCGCGATCAGGAGGAGCGGGCGTTGCTGACCGCGAGTACGGCGCGTTCCAAGGCATATCCCGCGTCGTCGGAGGCGCCTTTGATGTCGGCGTCGGCTTGGGCTACGGCTTCGATGGCGGTGGCCAGGCCTGTTGGTGACCAGCCGCGGAGTTGG
The DNA here is from genome assembly GCF_054779015.1 of Flindersiella endophytica. Classification (NCBI taxonomy): domain Bacteria; kingdom Bacillati; phylum Actinomycetota; class Actinomycetes; order Propionibacteriales; family Nocardioidaceae; genus Flindersiella; species Flindersiella endophytica. The sequence goes on along the minus strand of NZ_BAAGYY010000006.1, from coordinate 83,590 downwards.
CCGCGGAGGCTCTTCAGCTTCCACGGTGGGACTCCGACGATCTTCGCGAGTTCGCCGTCGCCGACGCGGCGGGGGGCGCCGCTCAGTTTGACCAGGCCGCGCAGGCCGGAAGCCATCGCGGAGGTCACGAGCACTGGGGCCACTCCTGATCGGAGGGCCCAGCGGAGCTGTTCGAGGGCCTGGGCTGTGCGGCCTGTGATGGCGGAGTCGGCCACCGCGAAGGAGGTCACCTCGGCGCGGCCGGCGAAGTAGCGCCGGACCAGATCTTCGGAGACGGGCTCGTTGCCGGTGTCGGTGAGCAGTTGGGAGACGGCACCTGCCAGTGCGCGCAGGTCGCTGCCGACCGCGTCGATCAGCAGAGCCGCGGCGTCGTCGCCGATTTTGCCGCCGGCTTGGCGGACTTCGCGGGCGACGAACTTCGGCAGGTCCCAACTCTTCAGCGACTCGCACGTCACCACTCGCGCGCCCGCCTTGCGCAGCTTGTCGACCGCGCCCTTGCCCTTGACCCCACCAGGGTGGACGACTACCAGAGCGACGTCGGGCTGGGGTTGCTTGGCGTATGCCACCAGCGCGTCGGCGGTCTCGGGCGGCAGCCCTTCAGCGCCGCGGACGATCACGGCGCGCTGGGTCGCGAACAGGGACGGGCTGGTCAGCTCGATCAGCGCACCCGGCGCCAGCGACGCCCCGTCGACCTCGGAGCGGTCGGCGTCGGGGTCGGCCTTGCGTACGGCCGCGAGCACGGCGGACACGGCACGCTCCCGGAGGAGCTCCTCCGGGCCGTGCACGAGGATCACCGTGCCCAGGCCGTCGGCGGGGGACGACTCGGGCGCCTTCGGAGCGCGGGAACTACGCGTAGCAGCCATCGCCGCTCAGCATGCCATGCCCCACCGACATCCCGCCGTACGACTGGCGGCGGCCCGAAGGACAGCCCATCGCCAGCACCACGAGAAGAACGGCGGGCGCGGCGACCGTCAGACCGGTCGGCGCGCCCAGCAGGACGCCCGCGCACATGTCCACGAGCGTCAGCGACCGCAGCCGTCGCACGGCGTACAAGCGCCAGCGCCTGCAGGAGAATGCAGTGGGCGCGCCGACCGCAACAGCGATCGGCGCGCCCACGGGAGACAGGCAGGAGAGCCCGCGCTCACACCTCCACGAGGGTCAGAGACCGCAGGCGTTGTCCGGCGAGCAGCACCGATCCCACCGTCACCAGCAGCATCAGCAGTAGGCCGGCCCCGAGTCCGACCGCCGGTTCGATGGTGTCCGCCGCGATCAGTTTGTCGGCGACGGAGAGGGCCCACTGTTGGATCGAGATGCTCTTCGCCCCCGGCACGTACGCGCCGACCAGGCTCTCCCACACCAGTGCGTACACCAGTCCCCAGACCACCGCATGCCTGGAGATCACCGCCAGCAGCAGGAACAGCGCGCTGTACGCGATCCCCGCCACCAGCGCCGCGGCCGCGAACCCAACCGCGATCGTCCCGTCGAAGCCCGACATCACCAGCCCTGCGATGAACGTCGGCAGGGCCGCGAAGACCGCCACGCAGCCCACCGCCACCACGAACTTGGTCACGACGATCGCCCAGCGGGGTACCGGTTTCGCCAGTAGATAGATGATCGACCCATCGTCGATCTCCGGTCCGATCACGCCGGTGCCGGCGATCAGGCACAGCAGGGGTACGACCGGCGACAGCGCGAAGAACTGCAGCAGCGTCTGCGTCACGCCGTCGTCCTGGCCGGCCAGGACGCGGATCGTCACCGCCAGCAGGATCAGCAGCGCCGGCAGTACGAACAACAGCGCCACCCGCCGCTTGCCGAGCAGGTTGCTCGCTGTAAGAGACGCGATCGTCCCCAAAGTAGAAGCAGTCATCGTCCACCAGCCCCGATCAGGTACGAGAAGACACTCTCCAGCGACTCATCCGTCGGCGAGACCTCGAACAGCCGTACGTCCGCCTGCTTGGCCACCTGCGGCAGCAGCCAGCTGAACCGCATGAAGTCGATGGCCTCGACGCGCAGGCATCGGTCGCGTGGGTCGAGCGAGACGCTGGCGGACGAGCCGTCGGCGATCAGTGCCGCCGCCAGCTTCCGGTCGTCGCTGGAACGGATGACGTACTGGTGCGGCCGGTCGGTCATCAACCGCCGGATCTCGCGGTAGTCGCCCGACGCCGCGTGCCGCCCGGCGACCATCACCTCGATCTGCGACGAGACCTGCTCGACCTCTTCGAGGATGTGCGAGCTGAACAGCACCGTCCGCCCGCCTTCGCCCATCTGCCGCAGCAGCTCCATCAGATGCAGCCGCTGCCGTGGGTCCATGCCGTTGAACGGCTCGTCGAGCAGGAGTACGGACGGCCGGTGCACCAGCGCCGTCGCCATCTTGATCCGCTGCTTCATGCCCTTGGAGTACGTGCCGACCTTGCGCTCCTGCGCGTACTCCATCTCCACCAGCGCGATCGCCTCCCGCGCAGCCGTGTCCGGATCGGGCAGGGCGTGCAGTTTGGCGTTCGCGAGGACGAACTTCCAGCCGGTGAGGTTGTCGTAGAGCGCCTCACGCTCGGGTACGAGGCCGACCTTGCGGTAGATCCCGTGGTTGTGCCAGGTCGGCTCGCCGTCCAGCGTCACGGTGCCGGCCGACGGGCCGAGGAAGCCGCCCATCATGTGGATCAACGTGGACTTGCCCGCGCCGTTCGGCCCGAGCAGGCCGGTCACGCCGGGCCCGATCGTCATCGTCACGTCGTTGACGGCGACAAGGTTGCCGTACCACCGCGACACTCCGCGGATCTCAACTGTGCTTCCTACGCGCTCGACCGTGCTCAGTTTCACCGCGGTCACCTCCTGTTTCTGCTTGTCGTGGGCGGCTTCTTGTGCCGGTCGATCGCTGGGCAACTCATGCCGCGGCCACCTTCCGGTAACGCAGGAGCAGCAGCCCGAAGCACCCGCCGATGAACGCGAGCAGGGCCAGGACGAAGGCCGCGCCGGCCAACGCGCCGTCGGGTGGCGCCTGGGCGCCGGAGTACGGCGTGTCGAACAGGATGTTCTGCACGCCGGCGACGAGCGTCACGGGTGACAACAGCCCGAGGTATCCCGCCACCTTCTCGTTGTCGAACGCCGACGCGATTCCCGCAACGGCGTTGACGCCGCCGTACGACACGGTCAGCACCGTGATGATCGCCGCGACGCCGAACCCGCGCCGGGCGGTCAGCGAGGAGATCAGCGAACCGATGCCGGCGAACACCAGCGCGAACAGCACGACGCCGATCAGGCCCTTGAGGAGCGCGGTGGTCTGCGGTCCGGCCGGGAGCTTGGCCAGCAGCCCGCCGCCGTACATCAGAAGCAGTGGCGCGACCATCATGATCAGCAGCGCGGCCGCCAGGGCGAAGTACTTCGCCACCACGTAGTCGAGCCGGGTCAGCGGGCGGGAGAAGTAGAGCGTGATCGTCCGGAAGCGCAGGTCGCGGGAGAACAGCACGGGCGCCTGCGCGGCCAGGAAGATCCCGATCGCGGCCTGCAGGACGGCGGGGTACTGCCCGTAGTCCAGCAACTGGTTGTCGAACTGCGCGGCCATCTCGGGCTGCGACCGCGCGACGATCAGGATGATCTCCAGGATCAGCGCGGGCAGCAGCATGACGGTGAGCAGCGCGAACGGCATCACCTTCGACTTGGCGGTCCGGCCGAGGCCGTACGCCGCGCGCAGGTTCTGTACGAACAGCGCGCGCAGGATCGCCGGGCGGCCGAGCCGCAGGCCTTCGTAGTGCCGGTATCCGATGTCGTGGATGACACTGGCCGGCGCGGGACGCGGGTCAGTTTGCACCGGCGGCCGCCTCCTTGCTCGAGTCTGAGGGGGTCGGGGGAGCTGGGGTTCCGGGCGGCGGACCAGCCGGCGAGCCGGATGGTGCCGGGGGCGCGCCGGTCGGGACGGGATCGGTGCGGAAGACCTCGTCGATGTGGTGGCGGTGCTGCTCCATCCGCACCAGCCCGAGTCCGAGCTGGGCGGTGAGGTCGCGGATCAGGTCGACGGTCTCCTCGCCGGCGACCTGGATGTCGAGCATCCGGCCGGCCGGGGTGACGACCACGCCCTTCTCCGCCAGCGCGTTGCCCAGGATGTCGCGGCCGGAGTCCAGCGCGCCACCCGGCTCGAACGAGATCACCTCGACCTGGAGGCGTTCGGTCGTCCTGGTGAAGTCGGCGGTGGTGGAGGAACGCAGCAGCCGGCCACCGTCGATGATCACGACCTGGCCGGCGATCCGTTCCAGCTCGCCGAGCAGATGGGACGTGACCAGCACCGAGATGCCGAAGTCGGAGCCGATCCGGCGGATCAGCCCGAGCATCTCGTCGCGGCCAGCCGGGTCGAGGCCGTTGGTCGGCTCGTCGAGGAAGACCAGTTGCGGGTCGTGGACGAGGGCCTGCGCGAGCTTCACCCGCTGTTTCATGCCGGTGGAGTAGCCACCGATCGGGCGGTAGCGCTCCTCGTACAGGCCGACGTGGCGAAGGATGTCGGACGTGCGCTCGCGTGCGCTGGTCATCGGCAGCCCGGACATCCGTCCGAGGTGGACGACGAACTCCGCGGCGGACACGTCGGGTGGGAGGCAGTCGTGCTCGGGCATGTAGCCGACGCGCTGCCGGATCTCGGGGCCCTGGGTACGCACATCGAGGTTGAGTACCTGGGCGGATCCGGACGTCGCGGGCAACAGGCCGAGCAGGATCTTGATCAGCGTCGACTTGCCCGCGCCGTTGGCGCCGACCAGACCGGTCACGCCAGGCTCGACGCTGACCGTGAGCTGGTCAAGGGCGGTGACGCCGGGAAACCGCATGGTGAGGTCACCAGTAGTAATCACGGACACGACCATGACGCTAGTGGATCGGGCATGCCCGCCGCTTCGGCCCGCGCCCGTAGTCGACCCCGAAGTTTCCCCTACGGGCTACAGAGGGATGACCCCCTGGACGCGGTGGTGCCAGCCGGACGCCGAAGGGATGCGGCTGTGGTCCCGCGATGGCTGGGAGGGCTGTGGCGCGAGTGCGGCCCGGGGTGTGGCCGCTGTTCGCTCGGCGGCCCACCGGGGTCGGCTTGGTCAGTCGAGCCAGTTGCGGCGTAAGGCCAGCCAGGACAGCGCTGCCTCGGCGTACCAGGCCTGGACCTGGCGGTACACGGGTGCGCCGGGCAGCGGCGAACGGGCGGACTCGCGGCTCCAGTGACCGGAGAGACCCGCGAGTACGGCGTCGACCGCATCGGCGTCGGCGTTTTCGCCGAGCGGGTGGGCGCCGAGCAGGGCGTTGGCGTCGTAGCCGTCGCCGTGGGCGGTGATCAGGAGCATCACGAGGTCGTACCACTCCGGCCCGCGGCTGGCCCAGTTCCAGTCGCAGAACCAGATCCGGCCGTCGTCGCCGACGATGACGTTGTCGTCGCGGAGGTCGCCGTGGAGGAACGTCGTGCCGGCCAGGGCGGCCCCGGCGGTGCTCTCGAGCTTCGCGAGGTCGGCCAGGCGGTCGTCGCCGGAGTTGGTGGACAGGGACTGCCAGTAGCCGAAGTCCTGGGTACGCCAGTCGGCGAGGTCGGGCACGGCAGGCAGGCTCGGCGCGGCGGCGAGTGTCTCCGCCATCGAGGCGAGCGTGGTCAGTACGTTGGTCAGCTCGGCCGGTTGCCACGGGCGATGGGGCGGGCGGCCCGGGATGTCGTCGAAGCAGAGGACCACCCAGCCGTGCTCGTCGCCGGCCCAGCGGAGGGCGGGCACGGGCAGCTCGTTGTCGCCGGGGAGACCTGCGACGACGGTGGCTTCGAGGCGGTAGCAGTCGGCGACCAGCGGATCGTCCTGGTCGCTCGATGCCTTGACGAAGGCTGTCTCCTCGCCGGGAGAGTCCGCGTCGGGACCGATCGCCAGCCGGGACGCGAAGCAACGGGTGAAGCCGGAAGTCTGGTTGGCGGTGGCGACGACCACACCGCCGATTCGCTGTTCGATGGTGGCTCTGACCTGCTCGGGCAGCTCAAGCCACCCCGGTCGCTCGGAAGTGGCCGCGGGCGGCGAGGAAGCAGTCACCCGCCAATCCTCCACCCTCACGCAAGCCCGTTGATCGGTGGTGGGCCGCACCAGTCTCCAACGTCCAGGCGCGCCCAGGGCACACTGTCGATCGGCCGGACCCGGCTACCAGCCGGTGCGCTGCTTGACCAGCCGCAGCAGCGTCTCGCCGACGAGGCGTTGGTACTCGCGGATGGTCGGCAGGCCTGCCGGCACCGGGCGCCGGGACGCGGACTGGAGGGCACCGCAGACCGAGGCGATCAAGGACGTGATGTCGTCCGGGTCGACGTCGCGTGTGAAGGGGTGCTCGGCCAGCAGCCGGTCGACGTCCACCGACGAGCCGCTCAGAGGCAGGTCGATCGACGCCGCCGCCACGTCCACCCACGGCGCCGCCAGGCATCCCCACGCCCAGTCCACGAACACGACCCGCCCCGAGTCGGTCAGCAGCGTGTTGTCGGCCCGAATGTCCCAGTGCGCCAGCGTCTCGCCGCGCGTCACCCGCAGGCCCCGCTCGCCGTACGCGACCAGCTCGCCGAGGTGGTCGACCAGCCACGGATCCAGATCCGCCGGCGGATCCTCCGCCAGCAGCGCCCAGCTCCCGAACGCCCCCGTCTGATCCGACAGCCGCGGAGCCGACGCCCACGGCGACGGCGTCAACGCAGCCGTCAGCTCGCCCAGCGCCCCGAACACCAGGTCCACCTCCGCCCGCGTCCACGGGTGCGAAGGCTGGCGCCCGGCGATGTCCTCCATCACCAGCGCCACCCAGTCGCCGTCGTCGTAGGTGGCGTACAGCCGGGGTACGCAGGACAGCCACGGCAGCTGCTTCATCACCAGGACTTCCTGCCGGAACAGTCGCGGCGTGTCCGGGTTCAGCGACGTGCCGACCGCCTTGACGAACGCCCGCCGCCCGTTAGCGCACAGCACGCGAGCCGCGACACCCGGCGAGAAGCCGCCGTGCTGCGTCGTCGCCCGGACGACGGACGACCCGAGTGTCCGCTCGATCCAGGTGGCGACCCGCGCCGAAAGCGCGTCGTACGGCGCCCGGACCCCCATCGCCTTGGTCGGCGGCAACGCCGGCAAAGTCGGCAGAGTCGGGGGCACCCCAGTCGTCTCGCTCACCCGACTGATCGTGACAAGCCAGCCACCGACGCCGCAATCGGATTACGAGTACGGACGGCGTCGGCACAGGTGATCGCGGCGTGGGATGATGGAGGACGTTTCCCTGACCACATCGAATGGATCCATCCGTGCCCGCAGGCCAGCTGCCCACCGACGTTCCGCAGCCGGGTCGGACCGACCCCGCGCTGATCCGGAACTTCTGCATCATCGCGCACATCGACCACGGTAAGTCGACGCTCGCAGACCGTATGTTGCAGCTGACCGGTGTGGTCGACGGGCGTGCGATGCGTGCCCAGTACCTCGACCGGATGGACATCGAACGCGAACGCGGCATCACGATCAAGTCGCAGGCCGTCCGCCTGCCGTTCCAGCCCGAGACGGCGGAGCAGCCCTACATCCTGAACCTGATCGACACCCCCGGCCACGTCGACTTCACCTACGAGGTCTCGCGAAGCCTCGCCGCCTGTGAGGGTGCGGTCCTGCTGGTCGACGCCGCCCAGGGCATCGAGGCGCAGACGCTCGCCAACCTCTACCTCGCGCTCGACGCCGACCTGCACATCATTCCGGTGCTCAACAAGATCGACCTGCCGTCGGCCCAGCCCGACAAGTACGCCGCCGAGCTGGCCAAGATCATCGGCTGCGACACCGAGGACGTCCTCCGGGTCTCCGCCAAGACCGGCGAGGGCGTCGAGGCGCTGCTCGAGGAGATCGTCCAGCAGGTGCCGGCGCCCGTGGGCGATGCCAACATGCCGAGCCGCGCGCTGATCTTCGACTCCGTCTACGACACCTACCGCGGCGTGATCACCTACATCCGGGTCATCGACGGTTCGATCGGTCACCGCGAGCGCGTGCTGATGATGTCGACCAAGGCCACGCACGAGACGCTCGAGGTCGGCGTGATCTCGCCGGAGCCGCTGAAGTCGCCCTCGCTCGGCGTCGGCGAGGTCGGCTACATCATCACGGGCGTCAAGGAAGTACGCCAGTCCCGCGTCGGTGACACCGTGACGAGCATGCGCGCGCCGGCCAAGGAGGCGCTCGCCGGCTACCGCCACCCCAAGCCGATGGTCTACGCCGGCCTCTATCCCATCGACGGCGACGACTACCCCGAGCTGCGCGAGGCTCTGGAGAAGCTCGAGCTCAACGACGCCGCGCTGATCTACGAGCCCGAGACGTCCGGCGCGCTCGGCTTCGGCTTCCGCTGTGGCTTCCTCGGCCTGCTCCACATGGAGATCGTCCGCGAGCGGCTGGAGCGCGAGTACAACCTCGACCTGATCTCCACCGCGCCCAACGTGGTCTACCGCGTCGAGCTCGAGGACGGCGACGAGCACGTCGTCACCAACCCGAGCGAGTACCCCAACAGCGGCAAGATCGACAAGGTCTACGAGCCGGTCGTGAGAGCCACCATCCTCACCCCGTCCGACTACATCGGCGCGGTGATGGAACTCTGCCAGGGACGAAGGGGAGCCCTGCAGGGCATGGACTACCTCTCCGAGGACCGCGTCGAGATGCGCTACACCCTGCCGCTCGCGGAGATCGTGTTCGACTTCTTCGACGCGCTGAAGAGCCGCACCAGGGGCTACGCTTCGCTCGACTACGAAGCCACCGGCGAGCAGACCGCCGACCTGGTGAAGGTCGACATCCTGCTGCACGGCGACCCGGTCGACGCGTTCAGCGCGATCGTCCACAAGGACAAGGCCTACTCCTACGGCGTGCAGATGGCGCAGAAGCTCAAGGAGCTGATCCCGCGGCAGCAGTTCGAGGTGCCGATCCAGGCCGCGATCGGCGCCCGGGTGATCGCCCGCGAGACGATTCGCGCCATCCGTAAGGACGTGCTCGCCAAGTGCTACGGCGGTGACATCACCCGTAAGCGCAAGCTGCTGGAGAAGCAGAAGGAAGGCAAGAAGCGGATGAAGATGGTCGGCCGCGTCGAGGTGCCGCAGGAGGCGTTCATCGCCGCGCTCTCGACGGGGGAGACCACTCAGGTGGCGACCAAGAAGTAGCCGCCAGCCGGCGGCAGCTCGGATCCCGGTCCGGCGCGCGCGCCTGCGGGTGGCGTGACATCGCGGTGAAGCCGCCGTGCAACGCATGCCGTGCACGCTGCGGTCATGACACTCTCTGACCGCGTTCGTTCCGCGCCGGCAGCTGCCGCCGTCGCCGCCCTCCTGCTCGTCTCGATGCTGCTCGTACCCGCGGCGGCGCACGCCGGGCCGGCGCCCGTGCACGACGCTGCCCGGCTGATCGCGTACCAGCAGCTCCGTGACACCTCACGCAACGTCGAGATCCCGCTGGGATCCAACTGCAACTACTACGCGAAGTACTGGGGCACCGGCTCCGGCTGCGCGAACGGCTGGCGCAGCGAGGCCTGGTGTGCCGACTTCGCGAAGTACGTCTGGCGGTACGCAGGCGCCAACGTCAGCGGCCTCAACGCCTCGACCGAGAGTTTCCGCAACTACGGCCTGGCACACGGCACCTGGCACCCGACGCTGGCCGGCATCCGCCCGGGCGACGTGGCCGTGTTCGACGACGACAACGATCCGAGCAGCACCTACCACCTGGGCGTGGTCGCCGAGGTCGGAGCGTCCGGCGTCTCGATCATCTCCGGCAACGTGAGCAACCGGATCACCCAGCACGACATCAACTGGGGCAGCTTCAACGGCGACTTCATCGGCTACGTGGCACCGGTCGCCGCCTGATCTCCTGCCGTCCCGCTCAGCCGTTCGCTCACCATCTTCTGGAAGCTCGCCGAGTCGTTCAGATGCGGGAACGGCTCGGCGGGCACCGGGACTTCGAGGAACGCGCACAGCGGTTCCCAGCCCTGCTTGACCTCGTACTCCAGCAACCGCTCGGCCGGCACGGCCTGCCGCACGCTCTCGTTGTGCCGCTGGAAGACCTCGATGGCATGGTCCTTGTCAGCGATCCCGCCCATCGGCTCGTCGGCATGGCCGAACGTGTCACCCATGATCAGCCGCATCATCTCGGCCTGCGGCGGCGGAACCTGGAACTCGCCCTCCGGCATCTGCCGCCGCATCGCGAGGAAGGAGTTCTCGACGCTGGTGTACCAACGCTCCGGGTCGCGGACGTTGAGCAGCACCTTCGCCTCGGGATAGGCGTCCATCAACTCGCGCCAGAACTTGGCTCCCGGCCAGTCGGTCGTGGCCTCGTAGCCGCCGAGTACGTCGTCCCAGTCGGAGATCTCGCCCTTGGCCGCGGCGACCCAGCGCTCCGCGTGCTCGGGGTGCTCGAAGATCTCTGACATGTGATAGCAGGGGCCGAAGCCCAGCCGCTCGAGCGCGACCTTGAGCGACATCGTTCCCGTCCGGCCGAAGCCGGCGCCGATCACCTTCATCTGCTCGCCTCCCATGCGGTCAGTCGTGGAATCCAGCGGGGCACGTGCCTGCGGTAGGTCTCGTAGTCGGAGCCGAACCGCCCGCGGAGATGGGGCTCCTCCCATCTCCGGATCATGATCGCGATGATCGTGCAGTACAAGACGAACCAGCCGAGCAACCATGGCGAGGCCGTCGCGATCGCGGTGCCGAGCTGGATGCTGAACACGCCGGTCATCATCGGGTTGCGGACGTGCCGGTAGGGCCCGCGAACGACCAGCTTGACCGGCTGGCCCATCACGTTGCCCACGCCGAGCGTGCCCTCGCCCACCCGGTCGAACAGGAACACCGTCCAGCAGAGCATCCAGAGCCCGAGCCCGATGAGCACACCGCCTGCGACGGTGAACGCCAGGCCGGGCGCGCTGCCGAGGTCGGGTGCGTCGACGCCGCCGAGCGCGGCGATCGCCGCCGGGATGAAGATCGTCATCGTGGCCGGGAACACCAGTACCGAGAGCAGGTGCCGCCACCAGAGCCGTCGTGCCGTCACTGTCGAAGCCTCCTTCTTCAACATCCGTTCAACAATGAACGTACGCCGCACGCCACCAAACGTCAACACGTGTTGAAGTAGGCTGTGACACATGTCGGAAGCCCGGCGAACCGGTCGATGGCGCACCGGCCAGCAGAACAAGCAGCGCGTCCTTGACGCCGCGCGCGACCACTTCATGCGCGCCGGGTACGAGCAGGCCACGGTGCGGGCGATCGCGGCCGACGCCGGTGTCGACGTCGCGATGGTCTACTACTTCTTCGGCAACAAGGACGGCCTGTTCACCGCCTCGGTGGTCGACGTACCGGAGCATCCGTTGCACCAGCTGTCCACGCTGCTGGACGAGAGCCCGGACGACATCGGGAACCGCCTGGTCAGGCGTTTTCTGGAAGGCTGGGAGACGGGCGACGCGTTCGAGCCACTGCTGACGCTGTGGCGGTCGGCCGCGAACCTGCCGCTGGCGAAGCAGACGCTGCACGCCTCGCTGGCCGGGCCGATCGCCCAACGGCTGGCGGCCGACTTCGGCGTTCCGGACGCGGTGCTACGCGTCGAGCTCGTCACCAGCCATCTGATGGGCATCGCGTTCGCCCGCTACCAGCTTCGCATCGAGCCGCTGGCCTCGGTTGACATCGACGAGCTGGTGCGCTGGCTGGGCCCGACGATCCAGCGTTACCTCACCGAGCCGTCCGCGGACTAACGTAGGAGCGAGTGGGCCCGTGCGGCCGGAGGCCGCGGGGGTGGACAGGCACAGTGAAGTAACTCATCCGAAACAACGCACGCCTACCGTCCGAGAGCGATGGCAGATCTCTTCGAGGGTTACCAGCTCGGCGCGGCCTGGGACGAGACGTTCGCCGAGCCCGGCGCCGCGCGGGAGGCGTATGAGCCGATCCTGGCGGCGCTGCGCCCGCTCGGCAGCGACGAGCTCAAGCCGCGGGTCGAGGCGCTCGCCCGCGCGTTTCTCGACCGTGGGGTGACGTTCGCCTACGACGGGGAGGAACGCCCGTTCCCCGTTGACATCGTTCCACGGGTGCTGACCGGCCAGGAGTGGTCGCGGGTCGAACGTGGTGTGCAGCAGCGCATCCGCGCGCTCGAGGCGTTCCTGGAAGACGTCTACGGCAACGGTGACGTGCTGAACGACGGCATCGTGCCGCGCCGTGTGGTCGCGACCTCGCGGCACTTCCACCGCGAGGCCCACGGCATCCAGCCGCCGAACGGTGTACGCGTCCACGTGTCGGGCGTCGACCTGATCCGTGACGAGCAGGGCCGGTTCTGCGTGCTGGAGGACAACCTGCGTACGCCGAGCGGCGTCAGCTACGTCATCGAGAACCGCCGCGCGCTGACCCGGGTGTTCCCCGAGGCGTTCGCCGCCGGCCGGGTGCTGCCGGTTTCGGACTACCCGCAACAGCTGCTTGCCGCGCTGCGTGCGGCCGCTCCCGCCGGGGTCGCCGATCCGTCGGTCGTCGTGCTGACGCCGGGCGTCTACAACTCCGCGTACTTCGAGCACGCGCTGCTGGCCCGCATGATGGGCGTCGAGCTGGTCGAGGGCCGCGACCTGGTGTGCGAGGGCAACCGGGTACGCATGAAGACGACGAGCGGCGAACGGCCCGTCCACGTGATCTACCGCCGGATCGACGACGACTTCCTCGATCCTGTGCACTTCCGCCCCGACTCCGTAATCGGCTGCGCGGGCCTGCTCAACGCCGCGAGGGCCGGCACCGTCACGCTCGCCAACGCCGTGGGCAACGGCGTCGCCGACGACAAGCTGATCTACACCTACGTTCCCGAGCTGGTGCGCTACTACCTCGGCGAGGAGCCGCTGCTGCCCAACATCGACACCTACCGGCTCGGCGACGCCGACGTACGGGAGTGGGTGCTCGACCGCCTCGACCAGCTGGTCCTCAAACCGGTCGACGGATCCGGCGGCAAGGGTCTGGTGATCGGCCCGCACGCCGACGACGAAACGCTTGCCCGGCTGAGGATCCAGGTCGAACGCGAGCCGCGGGCCTGGATCGCGCAGCGCGTGGTCTCGCTGTCGACGGTCCCCACGTTCGTCGGCGACCGGTTCCGCCCGAGGCACGCCGACCTGCGCCCGTTCGCGGTGAACGACGGCGAGCACATCTGGGTGCTGCCCGGCGGGCTGACCCGCGTCGCGCTGCCGGAGGGCAAGCTCGTCGTCAACTCCAGCCAGGGCGGCGGATCCAAGGATACCTGGGTGCTCGCCGACGAGCCGGTCGCCAGCCAGGAGCAGTTCAACGAGGCCGACGTAGCGGTGGCGAGCCTGGTCGACACACACCCCGCCCCGTTCGTCGAGGCACCCGACCAGGGTCCGACCCGCACCTGGTCCGACCAGCAACAGCAACAACAGCAGGGGAGGCGCCCGTGCTGAGCCGGATCGCGGAGTCGATGTTCTGGATCGGCAGGTACGTCGAGCGGGCGGACTCGACGGCCCGCACGCTGGACGTCCAGCTGCAGTTGCTGCTCGAGGACCCGTGGGCGGAGGAGGACGCCGCGTGTCGTTCGCTGCTCGCGGTCATGGGAGCGCAACCGCCTGCCGGCCGGGTGGAAGCGCGGCGCGTGCTCGACCTGCTGGGCTTCGACGCGTCCAACCCCGGCTCGATCAGCGGCGCACTGGCGGCCGCCCGCGAGAACGCCCGAGGGGCCAGGGAAACGCTGTCCAGTGAGTTCTGGCAGAGCCTCAACAGCACCTGGCTGTCGCTGCCGGACGCGCGCCGCCGCGCCGACCGGATCGGCCCGCACGCGTACTTCACCTGGGTACGCGAACGTACCGCCGCGCTGGCCGGCATCGTCGACGCGACGATGAGCCGGGACGCGGCGTGGTCGTTCCTGGTGCTCGGCCGCAGCCTCGAACGCGTCGACATGACCGCGCGGCTGCTGATGACGCGCGTGCTGCCCGGAGCGCCCGGCCAGGGCAGGCCGTCGTGGTCGACGATGCTGCTCTCCTGCGGTGCGTACGAAGCGTTCCTGCGCACGTATCGCGGTGTGCTGGACGAGGCCGCCGTGGTGGAGTTCTTGTTGCTGGACAGGCTTTTCCCGCGCTCGGTGTTCGCTGCGTTGACCGCCGCGGAGTCGTGCCTGGAGGAGCTCGACCCCGGATCGGCCCGCGCCGGCGTGGCCAACGACGCCCGGCGCCGGCTCGGGCGGGCGCGGACCCGGCTGGAGTACCGCGCACCCGGTGAGCTGATCCACGACCTGCCGGCCGTGCTGACCGAGCTGGAGCGCTGCTGCTCCGAGGTCAGCGACCTGGTGAGCCGGAAGTTCTTCCAGACCACGCGAACCCCGGCCTGGGCCCGGGAGAGCGCATGACGTACCGGCTGCGGATCCGCCACGAGTCGGCGTTCGCCTACGACACCCAGGCCGTGGCGTCGTTCAACGAGGCCCGGATGACACCGCTCACCGAGCCGGGGCAGAGCGCGCTGGACACGCGCTTCGACGTCCGCCCGGCGACGACGCCGCTGCGGTACCAGGACTACTGGGGCAGCCAGGTGCACGCGTTCGACATCCACCGTCCGCACGACCGGCTCCGCGTCACGGCCACCAGCGTGGTCGAGACCGAGGATCGCCGGCCGCAGGCCGGGTCGTCCGGTGCCGGGTGGGACGAGCTGCGCGGCGACGACGTGCGCGGCCGGTTCGTCGAGTGGCTGGACGCCACGCCGCGTACGGTCGCGACCGCCGAGATGATCGCGCGGGCGGCCGGGATCGTCGACGCGCTGAGCCCACGCGAAGCGGCGCTGGCGATCTGCTCCTACGTTCACGAGGAGATCGAGTACGTGCCGGGTGCGACCGGCGTGCACTCGGATGTGGGCGAGGTCTGGGAACAGCGCAAGGGCGTCTGTCAGGACATCGCGCACGTGACGATCGCCATGCTGCGCTCGGCGGGCATCCCGGCGCGCTACGTCTCCGGATACTTCGACCCCAGGCCGGAGGCGGAGGTCGGAGCCACCGTCGCGGGCGAGAGCCACGCCTGGGTCGAGTGGTGGGATGGTGCCTGGTCGGCGTACGACCCGACGAACGCGCTGCCGATCGGAGTGCGGCACGTCGTGGTGGGCCGCGGCCGGGAGTACGGCGACGTGGCGCCGTTCAAGGGGCTCTACTCCGGATCCGCCACCAGCGCCCTCGAGGTCACCGTGGAACTGACGAGACTGGCCTAGACCCGCCCTTAGGATCGTTGCGCAAAATTGGCCGGTCGAGCAAGGTTGTTCATTACCAAACCTTGACTGTTCTGCCGTACG
The DNA here is from genome assembly GCF_054779015.1 of Flindersiella endophytica. Classification (NCBI taxonomy): domain Bacteria; kingdom Bacillati; phylum Actinomycetota; class Actinomycetes; order Propionibacteriales; family Nocardioidaceae; genus Flindersiella; species Flindersiella endophytica. The sequence goes on along the minus strand of NZ_BAAGYY010000006.1, from coordinate 68,349 downwards.
GTGTCGGCGTGACGTGGCGAAGAGGTGGAGGCGCGCGATGACCAGCGAACTTACTTGGGGACACGAATTTCCTGGGCCGGATCCGAGCAAGGTCGAGAGCCGCTCCGCGACGGTCGCGCAGATGGTGGTCGACCGCGTGGCCGCCACCCCCACCTGGGAAGCGTTCCGCTATCCCGACAAGAACGAGAACTGGACCTCCGTCACCTGGGACGAAGCCGGCAACCGGATCAAGCACCTCGCCGCCGGCCTGATCGCGCTCGGCATCCAGCCCGAGCAGCGGGTCGCGATCGCTTCGGCGACGCGCTACGAGTGGATCCTGGCCGACTTCGCGATCATGTGTGCGGGCGCCGCGACGACCACGGTCTACCCCACGACGCTGCCCGAAGAGGTCGCCTACATCGTCTCCGACTCCGAGAGCACGATCGTCTTCGCCGAGGACGACACCCAGATCAAGAAGGTCCGCGAGCACCGCGCCGGGCTGCCCGCCCTGACCGCGCTGATCACGTTCGACGGCACCCCCGATCCCGACAACGAAGACCTGCCGATCTACGCGCTCTCCGACGTCGAGAAGCGCGGTGAGGCTCACCTGGCCGACAACCCCGAGGCCGTCGACCAGGCGATCAAGGCGATCAGCGGCGACAGCCTCGCCACGCTGATCTACACCTCCGGTGCCACCGGCCAGCCCAAGGGCGTCCTGCTCACCCACGACTGCTGGACCTACGAGGGCGCCGCGATCGACGCGGTCAACCTCCTCACCAAGGACGACCTGCTCTACCTCTGGCTGCCGTTGTCGCACTCGTTCGGCAAGGTGCTGCTGTCGGCCCAGCTCGCGGTCGGCTTCTGCGCCGCCGTCGACGGCCGGGTCGACAAGATCGTCGAGAACATGGCGATCGTCAGGCCGGCCTGGGTCGCCGCGGCTCCGCGGATCTTCGAGAAGGCCCACGCGAGGATCGTCACCGGCATCGAGTCCGAGGGCGGCGTCAAGGCCAAGCTGTTCGCCTGGGCGTTCGGCGTCGGGCTGAAGGTGTCCGCGCTGCGGCAGAAGGGCAACGAGCCGGGCGGCGCGCTGGCGCTGCAGTACAAGCTCGCCGACAGGCTGGTGTTCTCCAAGATCCGCGAGCGGTTCGGCGGCCGGCTGCGCTTCTTCGTCTCCGGCGCGGCCGGCCTCAACAGCGGCATCGCCGAGTGGTTCCACGCCGCCGGGATCCTGATCCTGGAGGGCTACGGCCTCACCGAGACCAGCGCGGCGACCTGCGTCAACCTGCCCGGTCGCTACCGCTTCGGCACGGTCGGGCAGCCGTTCCCCGGCACCGAGCTCAAGATCGCCGACGACGGCGAGATCTGCGTACGCGGGCACGGCGTGATGCGCGGCTACCACAACCGGCCCGAGCTCACCGCCGAAGTGCTCGACGATGACGGCTGGTTCCACACCGGCGACATCGGCGAGCTCGGCTCCGACGGGCTGCTGCAGATCACCGACCGCAAGAAGGACCTGTTCAAGACATCCGGCGGCAAGTACGTCGCGCCGCAGCTGATCGAGGGCCTGTTCAAGGCGGTCTGCCCGTACGCCAGCCAGTTCCTGGTCCACGGCGAGGGCCGCAAGTTCGTCTCGGCGCTGGTCACGCTCGACCCGGACGGCATCCTGGTCTGGGCCGAGCAGAACGACCTCGCCGGCAAGTCGTACGAGGAGATCGTCAACTCCGACGCGGCCCGCGAGATGGTGCAGAAGTCGGTCGACGAGCTCAACGTCAAGCTCAACCGCTGGGAGACGATCAAGAAGTTCGTCATCCTCGACCACGACCTGACCGTCGAGGGCGGCGAGATGACGCCGAGCCTGAAGGTCAAGCGGAAGGCCGTCGAGGCGCAGTACGCCGAGGTGCTGGAAGCGTTGTATGCCTGAGCAGGCCTAGCAGCAGCACGACCAGGCCGGCGCCGAACACGGTGAAGTGGGCGACGTGTCCCAGCTCCCACTGGGTTCGGGTCGCCTCCCACGTGCCCGGCAGGGTCTCGCCGGTCCAGCGGGCCATCGCGACGTTTGCCGGCTGGACGACGGCAGCCCAGGTCGCGAGGCCGGCAGCCAGCAGCGCCGCGCCCGCGACCGTCCAGCGGGCGAGCGGCGTGCCCCGGCTGGTGAGGGCCAGTGCGATGCCGCCGAGCACGGCGACGACCTCGATCGGTGCGCCGACGTAGGCGAAGAAGCCGTACATCGTGTGCTGCACGTCGCGATAGAGGTCGGGCCCGTAGCCGAGCTTGGGCGGCAGCTCGAGCGTGTGCGCGTACGCCAGCCCAGTCGTCAGCGCGGCGGCGAGCAGAGTGATCAGCCACAGCGTCTTCGTGCGCATCTCTTCACCGTCGAGCGCGAGCTGAGCTGGGTCAATCCGGGAGATCACCGAACTTTGGCTCGGGGTTAGCCTGGGGCCCGTGCCATCGACACTGCCCGACGGGGAGCCCGCGCCGCGTTCCGGCGCTTTGCCGGAGTCCGCGCTGGCCGGCGTCGGGGAGCGGCCGTTCGGCGTCTACGTCCACGTGCCGTTCTGCGTGACCCGGTGCGGCTACTGCGACTTCAACACCTACACCGCCTCCGAGCTGGGCTCGGAGCCCGGCGCGTCGCGGGCGACCTACGCTGAGGCGGCGATCGGCGAGCTGCGGCTGGCCCGGCAGGTGCTGGGCTCGGCCGGCGTACCAGTGAGCACGGTGTTCGTGGGCGGCGGGACGCCGACCCTGCTGACCGCCTCCGACCTCGGGCGGATCGTGCACGAGATCGACTCGCTGTTCGGTCTGGCCCCGGGCGCCGAGGTGACCACCGAGGCGAACCCCGAGTCGGTCGACAAGGCCTACCTCGCCGCGCTTCGCGAGCAGGGGTTCACGCGGCTGTCGTTCGGGATGCAGAGCGTACGGCCGCACGTCCTCGAGGTGCTGGATCGGCGGCACACGCCGGGGCGGCCGCAGGAGTGCGTCGCCGAAGCGCACGCGGCCGGCTTCGAGCACGTCAACCTCGACCTGATCTACGGCACGCCGGGGGAGTCCGACGACGACTGGCAGGCCTCGCTGGAGGCAGCGGTGGAGGCCGGGCCTGACCATGTGTCGGCGTACTCGCTGATCGTCGAGGAAGGCACCAAGCTGGCGGCCCGGATCAAGCGCGGAGAGCTGGCCGCGCCCGACGACGACATCCTCGCCGACCGCTACCTCCAGGCCGAATCGGCCTTGTCCGCGGCGGGTTTCGGCTGGTACGAGGTGTCGAACTGGGCGACCTCGCAGGCCGCCCGGTGCCGGCACAACCTGCTGTACTGGACCGGCGCCGACTGGTGGGGCGTCGGGCCGGGCGCGCACAGCCACGTGGGCGGCGTGCGGTGGTGGAACGTCAAGCACCCGGCGGCCTACGCCTCCCGGCTGGCCGCTGGGGAGAGTCCGGCGCACGCGCGTGAGCTTCTGGACGACGACACACGGGATGTCGAGCGGGTGTTGCTGGAGCTGCGGCTCGCCGAGGGGCTGGACGTCGAGATGTTGTCGGGTGCGGGACTGCTGCGGGCGCGGGAAGCGGCGGCCGAGGGCCTGCTGGAGCCTTCGGCGCTTTCGTCCGGGCGGGCGGTGCTGACGTTGCGCGGCCGCCTGCTGGCCGACGGCGTGGTGCGGCGGCTGCTGGGCTGGGACTAGACGATCTGTTCCAAGGGGTCGCCTGACGCGCGACGCCTGGCATCCACGCTGGCTGCGTTGTCGTCGATCGCCGGAGGCCCCTCCTGGCTCCTCCTCCGGCTGTGCCCACCCCCACGAACGGCGCCATCCGCCGCGCGCTTGACCGGCGACCCCTTGGAATAGATCGTCTAGGTCTCCGCGTCCTCCGGCGCGGGCGCGGGCGCGGGAGCGGGAGCGAGGGTGAGGTAGGCGAAGCCGAGGACGGTGCGGTAGCCGCGCAGCCAGTTGTCGCGGTGCTCGTCGGCCTGGGCGCGGATCTGCTTGGCTTCCGGCTGGTCGCCGTGGCTGACCAGCCAGTGCTCCCAGTCGGCGAGGTAGCCGCTCTCGAACGCCTCCCACTCGTCGCGGTTGGCGGACTCGATCCGCAGCGGCCGGAAGCCGGCGGCGATGGCGAGGTCCACGAGCTCGGGCAGGCTGCTGAGCTCCTCCGGCGTCGAGTCCAGGCTGGCCGCCTGCTCGACGGTGGGCGGGGACTCCCAGAAGACGTCCCCGAACAGCACCCGGCCGCCGGGGCGGGTCCGTTCGTGCAGCGCGGCGAGCGCTTCGGCCGTACCCCCGAACGCGTGGCCGGCGCCGATGCAGATCACCACATCGGCCGGCTCCGTCTCGTGCTCGGCGGCCGGACCCTCGACGAACGTGGCCCGGTCGTCCAGATCGCGGGCTTTGGCGTTGCCGCGGGCGCGTTCGAGCAAGGAGGGATCGGTGTCGACGCCCGTGCCGGAGCAGGTGGGCGCGGCCGCGAGCAGGCGCAGCAACAGCTCGCCCCAGCCGCACCCGAGGTCGAGTGCGTTGCCCGGCCCGCCGGCGGCCAGGGTCTTGGCCAGCCGGTCCGCACGGGCGCCGGACAGCGGTGCGTTGAAGTCGAGCCACGCGTATGCCGTCGGCCCGGCCGGTTCCTCGGATCGCATCAGCGCGAACGCTAGCGATCGGCGGGCCGTCGCGGCAACTGGTCTAGCGTACGAACCGGATGCTGAAGGGATAGTGGTAGAGCCGCCCGCGGCTGGCCTCCAGCGTCGCGATGGTCAGGAACACGATGTAGACCAGGCCGACGATGACCAGCAGCAGGATGCCGATCAGGACGTAGACCAGCAGCGCCGAGATCACGCCGGCGATCGCCGCCGTGATCTGGAAGTTCAGCGACTCCACGGCATGTGCGCGGACGAACGACGACTCCTTGCCCTTGGTGAGCAGGACCAGCAGCGGGCAGAGCAGTCCGAGGAAGATGTAGGCCGCGAGCAGGCTGCCGATGTGGGAGACCAGCGCCCAGTTGCGTTCGGTCTCCGACGGCATCGGCTGGACTTCGTGGTGCGGTTCCGACATGTTCGTTCCCCCTACGGTGAGGTGACGAAGTCGATCAGCTCCTCGACCCGGCCGAGCAGCGCGGGTTCGAGATCACGATAGTCGCGTACGGAGGCGAGGATGCGCTTCCAGGCCTGGGCGATGTCGGCCTGATCCTCGTGCGGCCAGCGCAGGGCGGCGCAGGTGCCGTGCTTCCAGCTGACACTCCGGGGGATGTCGGGCCATTCCTTCAGACCGACGCGTTCGGGGCGGACGGCCTGCCAGATGTCGACGTACGGATGCCCGACGACGAGCAGGTGCGCACCGTACGGCCCGCGGCGGGCGTCGTCGGCGATCCGGCTCTCCTTCGAGCCCTGGACGAGGTGGTCGACGAGTACGCCGAGCCGCCTTCCCTTGCCCGGCTTGAACTCCTCGACGATGGCTTTCAGATCGTCGACGCCTTCGAGGTATTCGACGGCGACGCCCTCGATGCGCAGGTCGTCACCCCAGACCTTCTCGACGAGCTCGGCGTCGTGCCGCCCCTCGACGTAGATCCGGCTGGGGAGCGCGACGCGCGCCTTGGCGTTCTGGACGGCGATCGACCCGGAGGCAGTACGCCGCGGACCCGCCTGTGCGGCCGCGGAGCTGGGCTTGGGCTTGGTCAGCGCGACCGGCTTGCCGTCGATCCAGAACCCGGGACCGTAGGGATAGCTGCGCCGCTTGCCCTTCCGGTCCTCGAGGACCACCTGGTCCCGCTCCATCGCGACGACCGCGCCCACGAAGTCGTTGCTCGGATCCTCGACCACCAGATCGATCTCGGCCTCGACCTCGGTGGTGCGCCCCTTCGGAGGCTTCCGCCAGTCGGTCTGCAACACGTCGTTCCCGTAGCGATCTCCGTCCACGAAAGGTGACGGTACCGGGTTCAGGACGACAGGAGGGGGAGGGTGCGCGGGCCTGGTTCGGTGCCGCTGTCGCGGAGTTGGGCGTAGCCACGTTGGACGGCGTCGGCCAGGCGATCGGCCGGCAGGGGCCACTCGGACCCGCCGGCGGCCAGTGCCTCGTCCGCCGGAACGCCGGAGTTGTACAGCTTGCGGATCAGCTCCGCCACGCCCAGCACGTCACCATGCTGCAGCCGGACGAACTCCAGGTCGCAGGGCTCGCCGTGCCCCGGCACGACCGTCGTCGTCGGTGTCATGAGGCCGGAGAGCGTCTCCAGCGTGTACGGCCAGTCCAGCGGGAACGAGTCCTCGCCGTAGGCCGGCGGCCCCGACTGCTCGACCAGATCCCCTGCGAAGACCACGTCGGCGTCCGGCACGCGCACCACCACGTCCCCTGACGTGTGTCCGAGGCCCGGGTGCACCAGCTCGACCCCGCGGTCGCCCAGGTCGATGGCCGCCAGCGTGGAGAACGTCCGCGTCGGAGGCGCCACGACCAGCGACTCCATGTCGCGCGCCCACTGCTCCGACCGTTCGGACAGGTGGGCCCGCGCCCGCTCCGCCTCGGCATCCAGGACCCCGGGCACCGACTCGTGGCCGTAGATCACAGCCGAGGAGAACGCGCCGTTGCCGAACGTGTGGTCGAAGTGCCAGTGCGTGTTGACCACCCATCGCACCGGCGCCGAAGACAGCGAACGCAGGTCGTCCAGCAGCTCGCCGGCCTCCCGTAGTGACCCACGCGTGTCGATCACCAGTAGCCCGTCGGCGCCGGCGATCACGCCAACGGTAACGTCGAACGACTCGTAACGCCGTGCGTAACAGCGGTTGCCAAGTTCGGTCCAGCTCATGGCTCCCAGTCTGGCCCGGCCCCTCGTAGACTGGCACTCGGGCCCCGTGAGTGCCAAAATCGAGGGCAAGCCCGTAGCCCGCCAACCTGCCGGGGAGGTGATCTCATGCTCGACGAACGCAAGCTCGCGGTGCTGCGTGCCATCGTCGAGGACTACGTCCACACCGAGGAGCCCGTCGGCAGCAAGGCGCTCGTCGACCGGCACAACCTCGGTGTCTCCTCGGCCACCGTACGTAACGACATGGCGGCGCTGGAGGACGAGGGCTACATCCACCAGCCCCACACCAGCGCCGGCCGGGTGCCCACCGACAAGGGCTACCGCCTGTTCGTCGACCGGCTGACCACGGTCAAGCCGCTGAGCGTGGCCGAGAAGCGGGCGATCTCGGCGTTCCTCGACGGCGCCGTCGACCTCGACGACGTTGTGCGCCGCACCGTGCGGATGCTGGCCCAGCTGACCCGGCAGGTCGCGGTCGTGCAGTACCCCACGCTGTCCCGTTCGTACGTACGCCACGTCGAGCTGGTCTCGCTCGCGCCCGCCCGGGTGCTGCTGGTCCTGATCACCAGCACCGGACGGGTCGATCAGCGCGTGATAGACGTCCGCTCCGACGTCGGCGAAGACCTGCTGGGCGACCTACGGGCCAGGCTCAACAGCAGGGTCGCCGGCAAGCGCCTCGGCCAGACGCCGGAAGTCGTCAACCTGCCCGAGGAGTTCCTCGATGAGGACCGTGCCGTGGTGGCCGCGGTCGTCGCCGCGTTCGTCGAGATGGTCGTCGAACGTTCAGACGAGCGGATCGCCGTCGGCGGCACGGGCAACCTCACGTTGTTCGGGCAGGAGTTCGATCACTCCATCCGCTCGATTCTGGAAGCCCTCGAGGAGCAGGTCGTCCTGCTGCGCCTGCTCGGCGAGGCCAGCGCACCTTCGGCGGTGCGCGTACGAATCGGGCACGAGAACCCCTACGTCGAGCTGTCCTCGGCATCGGTGGTCTCAACCGGATATGGTCCAGGTGACGAAGCCGTCGGCACGCTAGGGGTCGTTGGCCCGACACGGATGGACTATCCGGGCACTATGGGCGCCGTCCGCGCGGTCGCCAGATACGTCAGCCAGATCCTCGCAGGAGAATGAAGTCGGTGCATGAGGCAACCCAGAGCATGAGCCAGGACTACTACGAGCTCCTCGGTGTACCCAGAGACGCCACCTCCGACGACATCCGGAAGGCGTACCGGAGGCTCGCGCGCAAACTGCATCCTGACGTCAACCCCGACCCCGAGACGCAGGAGCGCTTCAAGGAGATCAACCGCGCCTACGAGGTGCTGTCCGATCCCAAGAAGCGCGAGGTCTACGACCTGGGCGGCGACCCGCTGGCCTCGGCCGGCGCCGGCCCGGGCGGAGCGGGCTTCGGCCAGGGCTTCTCGTTCACCGACATCATGGACGCCTTCTTCGGCGGCGCCGGCTCGCGTGGACCGCGGCCGCGCACCCGCCGGGGCCAGGACGCCCTGCTGCGGCTGCAGGTCGAGCTCGCCGACGCGGCGTTCGGCTCGGTCCAGGAGATCCAGGTCGACACCGCGGTGGTCTGCCCGAGCTGCAACGGCGCCGGTGCGGCGTCCGGCTCCCACCCCGTCACCTGCCCGGCCTGTGAGGGCCGCGGCGAGGTGAGCAGTGTGCAGCGCTCGTTCCTCGGCCAGGTGATGACCACCCGGCCGTGCTCGCGCTGCCAGGGCTACGGCACGGTGATCCCCAACCCCTGTCCCGAGTGCGTGGGCGAGGGACGGGTCCGGTCCCGCCGCACGCTCACGGTGAAGATCCCCGCCGGCGTCGACGACGGCACCCGCATCCAGCTCGCCGGTCAGGGTGAGGTCGGCCCGGGCGGTGGTCCCGCCGGCGACCTCTACGTCGAGATCGACGTGGTGCCGCACGAGGTGTGGACCCGGCACGGCTTCGACCTGCACTGCTCGGTGACCGTGCCCATGACGGTCGCCGCGCTCGGCACCACGCTCTCGGTCGAGACGCTCGACGGGCAGAGCATCGACGTCGAGGTCAAGCCCGGAACCCAGTCGGGGCAGGAGATCGGCGTGCCGGGCCAGGGCGTGCCTCACCTGTCGCGCACCACGCGCGGTGACCTCGTCGTTCACATGGTGGTCGAGACCCCGACCAAGCTCGACACCGCGCAGCGCGACCTGCTCAACCAGTTCGCCCGGATGCGCGGCGAGGAGAAGGCCAAGGGGCAGTTCACAAGCGCACGCAAGTCGATGTTCAGCCGGATCAAGGAAGCCTGGTCCGACCGCTGAGCGGCTGGGGACAGGAGCAGTGTGCTCGCGCAGTATCCGATTTGCGGCTCCGCCGCGTGGGCGCGAGCCGTTCCCCAGCCGTTGTCACTGTGGGGGGACGACCCCCCACGCCCCCCGCGGACATTCCGCGCTGGCATGGGTCGAGGGCATAAGCTTCCAGCGAGGAGGCTGTCATGGACGGGTTCGGGGAGTGCGTCTTCTGCCGCATCGTGGCCGGCGAGATCCCGGCGAACGTCATCCGCGAGACCGAGCAGACGCTGGCCTTCCGGGACGCCAACCCGCAAGCGCCGGTGCACGTGCTCGTCGTACCCAAGGAGCACCTGGTCGACGTCGGAGCGGTCGCGTTCAACGATCCCGCCACGCTGCAGATGGTGCTGGAGGAGTGCGTTGCGGTGGCGTCGGAGGAAGGAGTCGCCGACTCCGGCTACCGCGTCGTCCTCAACACCGGCGACGAAGGTGGTCAAGTGGTGCCGCACTGTCACGCGCACGTACTCGGCGGCCGTAAGCTCACCGACACGCTCGGCTAGATGCCTTACCACGGGCGATAAACGGTGGGCTCCGGGGGTATCAACGGATACCATTGAGCAGGTTTTCCATACACATTGAACTGGCCCGTCGACGGAGGTAAAGGCCGGCATCGGCCGCCCATGGCAGAAAGCACAATCACCGCAAAGCTGACAGTGCCGTCGAGCGTTTCGATGGTGAGCCTGCTCGGGCCGCGAGACGAGTTCCTGAGGGTCGTGGAGAAGGCGTTCAGCGCTGAGATCCACGTTCGCGGCAACGAGATCTCGATCACCGGTGACCCGGTGGAGGTCGAGCTGGTCGAGCGGCTGTTCTCCGAGCTGGTCGTGGTCGTCCGCTCCGGTCAGGGGCTCACGGCAGACGCGGTGGAGCACAGCGTAGCCATGCTGCGGTCCAACCAGTCCGAGCGTCCGGCCGACGTGCTCACGCTCAACATCCTGTCCAACCGCGGCCGTACGATCCGGCCGAAGACACTCGGGCAGAAGCGCTACGTCGACGCGATCGACAAGCACACCGTGATCTTCTCGGTCGGCCCCGCGGGCACCGGCAAGACCTACCTCGCGATGGCCAAGGCCGTGCAGGCGTTGCAGGCCAAGCAGGTCAACCGCATCATCCTCACCCGGCCGGCGGTCGAGGCGGGGGAGCGGCTCGGCTTCCTGCCAGGCACGCTGTCGGAGAAGATCGACCCCTATCTCCGGCCGCTCTACGACGCGCTCCACGACATGATCGACCCCGACTCGATCCCACGGCTGCTGACCGCGGGCACGATCGAGGTCGCTCCGCTGGCCTACATGCGTGGCCGCACGCTCAACGACGCGTTCATCATCCTCGACGAGGCGCAGAACACCTCGCCGGAGCAGATGAAGATGTTCCTGACCCGGCTGGGCTTCGGCTCCAAGATGGTCGTCACCGGCGACGTGACGCAGATCGACCTGCCGGGCGGCACGTCCTCGGGCCTGAAGGTCGTGCACGACATCCTCCAGGGGATCGACGACGTGCACTTCACCTCCTTGTCCGCGCACGACGTCGTACGCCACAAGCTGGTCGGCCGGATCGTCGCGGCCTACGACCGTTACGAAGCCGAGCGCGCCGACGTCAACGGCCAGCCCACCACGCCGGTCGAGGTGCCGAGAACCCGCCGCCGGCCGTGAGCGGCGCGGGGACAGGAGACGACCCCCACACCCCCCGCGGCCTTGTCGAGCCCCTCGTGAACCCGTCGAGTACGAACCCGAGACAATCAGGGCGATGAGCATCGACATCGCCAACGAATCGGGCTTCGACGTCGACGAGCGGGAGCTGTCCAGGCTGGCCCAGTTCGTCCTCGACCGGATGCGTGTGCACCCGCAGGCCGAGCTGTCCATCGTCCTGGTCGATGAGGCGACCATGACCGAGCACCACGAACGGTGGATGGACGAGCCCGGCCCGACCGACGTGCTCGCGTTCCCCATGGACGAGCTGCGGCCCGGCCGGGAGGGCGAGGAGCCGCCGATCGGACTGCTGGGCGATGTCGTGCTGTGCCCGCAGGTCGCCAAGAAGCAGGCCAAGGACGCCGGCCACTCGGTCGCCGACGAGCTGCACCTGCTGACCGTCCACGGCATCCTGCACCTGCTCGGCTACGACCACGCCGAGCCGCAGGAGCACCAGGAGATGTTCGCGCTGCAGGCCCGCCTGCTCGCCGAGTGGCAGCCGATGCGCGCGGGAGGCGGTCCGGCTTGATGCCGAACGAGCTGGTGTTGCTGTTCATCGCGGCCGTCCTGGTGATCGTCGCCGGGATGCTGGCGTGCGCCGAGGCCGCGCTGTCGATGTTCTCCAAGTCGCGCGCCGACGAGCAGGTCACCGCCGGCCGGCGCGGCTCGGGAAGGCTGCGTCAGCTGGTCGAGGACCGCGCGCAGTACCTCAACACCGCGCTCCTGCTCCGGATGGCCTGCGAGCTGACCGCCACCGTGCTGGTCGCCGAGGTCGTCTTCAACTGGATCCAGACCTGGTGGCTCGGCGTTCTCGCCGCCGCCGGCATCATGGTCGTCGTCTCGTACGTCGTGGTCGGCGTCGCCCCGCGCACGATCGGTCGCCAGCACCCCAACACGATCGGCCTGCTCAGCGCCGCGCCGCTGATCGCGCTGACCCGCGTCCTCGGCCCGCTCCCGAAGCTCCTGATCCTGCTGGGCAACGCGCTCACGCCGGGCAAGGGTTTCCGCGAGGGCCCGTTCGCGACGGAGGCCGAGCTGCGCGAGCTCGTCGACATCGCCGAGGCCAGCCAGCAGATCGAGTCCGGCGAACGCGAGATGATCCACTCGGTCTTCGAGCTCGGCGACACGATCGTGCGCGAGGTCATGGTGCCCCGCACCGACGTCGTCTACATCGAGAAGCACAAGACGCTCCGTCAGCTGATGTCGCTCGCCCTGCGCAGCGGCTTCTCCCGGATCCCGGTGATCGGCGACAACATCGACGACATCGTCGGCGTCGCCTACCTCAAGGACGTCACCCGCCGCGTCTACGACAACCGGCAGTCGGAGATGACCGAGAAGGTCGAGCAGGTCATGCGCCCGGCCGCGTACGTTCCCGACTCCAAGCCCGCCGACGAGCTGCTGCGCGAGATGCAGCTGCAGCGCATCCACCTCTCGATCGTGCTCGACGAGTACGGCGGCACCGCCGGCCTGGTGACGATCGAGGACATCCTGGAGGAGATCGTCGGCGAGATCACCGACGAGTACGACGTCGAGTCACGCTCGATCGAACGGCTCGACGACGGCTCGGTACGCGTGAGCTCGCGGCTGCCGATCCACGAGCTGGGCGAGGCGTTCGACCTCGACCTGGACGACGAGGACGTCGACAGCGTGGGCGGCCTGCTCGCGAAGTACCTCGACAAGGTGCCGATCCCGGGCTCCGAGGCCACCGTCGAAGGCCTGCGGTTGCTGGCCGAAGGCCCGGTCGGGCGCCGCAACCGGATTCCGACGATCCTGGTGACGAAGGTCGAGCCGAAGCGCGAGTCCGACGAGTCCGAACGTGAAAACTAACCCCACATTTCGCTAACGTCTCCGGCATGTGCGCTGCCGAGGTCCTCGACCTGTTCGACGAAACCCGCTCCGCCTGGGGCGCTGAAGGCCCGCGTCCGGTACGCACGCACGTGTGGCGGCCGGCGGTCGATGCCGCGAGCGCGCCGCCGCTGGTCGTGCTCTCGCACGGCTCCGGCGGTGCGGCGGTCAACCTCGCGTGGCTGGCCGAAGCCCTTTGTGCCGAAGGATTCCTGGTCGCCGCCGTCGATCACCACCGCAACACCTACTTCGACGCCGAGCACCTGGAGGGCTTCTCGTTCTGGTGGGAACGGGCGCCGGACCTCTCCTTCGTGGTCGACCACTTGGCGGCGAGCGATGGCGTCGAGCGGGCCGCCGTGGTCGGCTACTCGCTGGGCGGCTTCACAGCGGCGTGCGTGCTGGGCGCGCGGATCGATCCCGGCAAGCTCGCTCGCCTGTACGGCGGCGAGCCGATCCTGCCGATCCCGCCGGATCGTCCGGACATCGCGGCCGAGCATGCCGAGCTGTTCGCGAAGTACGGCCGGGATGCCCTGGAGGCCAGGGCGCTGGCCGACTACCGTGACCCGCGGTTCGTGGCCGGCGTCCTGCTCGCGCCCGCGATCTGCCCGATCCTTGACGACGCGACGCTGGGCGCCATCGACCGTCCGGTCCTCGTCCGCTGGGGTGACGCCGACGAAGTGGAGGCGCCGGAGGACAACGGCGTCCGCTACGCGCGGCTGATCCCAGGCGCCGACGGGCGTTCGATGGGAGAGCACGTCGGGCACTTCGAGTTCGGCGGAGAGACCGAGACCGGTGGCCCCGTACGCGCATCAGTGGCAGCCGACGTGCTGCCGTTCTTCCGCGAGCATCTGGGATCCGCCCGGCGGTAGGGCTGTGGACAAGCCGGCAGGCCCGGCGTGGGACCCCCCATAGGATGCCTGGATGTCGGAGTACTTCATCTACGACTGGGCCGACCGCAGGCAGAACCGCCAGCTTCGTGAGCTGGGCGACTCGTTGTCCCGGGCCCGGAGCGAGACCAGTGGGCTGCGTTCCAAGCTCCGCCAGGTCACGGGCAGTCTCGAGAGCCGGCTCGACAAGCTCGCCAGCGCGTTCGACGCGTTCGTCGAGCTCTCCGACCTCCGGGTCGAGCTGGTGGCGTTCGCCGAGGCGGTGAAGGTACGCCGGCACGCCGCCGCGGTCCTTTCGGCAAGCAGGCTTGGCGAGTCGTCGCTGCCCGCTCCGCCGGACGTATCCGGCTACTGGCTCGGGCCTGCCGTCCAGGCGTTGCAGGCAATGGCTTCCGGCGCCGACGCCGGCGCCACGGCGCACATCGCCGAGGCACTCGAGCGCGAACGCGACCGGGCCGCGCTGTTCTTCTGCCTGACCATGCCGGCGCTCGGCCGTGGCGAGGCCGCGGCGGAGTGGCTGGACGACGCGTTCGGCGCCGTGGACGCCGAGGTCCAGGTGACCAAGGCGCAACGGCGGCTGTGGGTCGTCGCCGCTCACGGCGGGTTCGGGCCGGCGGGCCGCGACATCGTGGTCGGGAAGCTACGGGCGGCCGTACCCGACCCCATGTCCGGTGGGTGGCTCGACCGGATCGCTCCCGCCTCGGGCGACACAGAGTTGCTGACCGAGGCTCCGGAGGCGGCCGAGCAGCTGGCGGCCGCCGACCGGCTGACCCGCCTGCGTACGGCCTGCCAGCGCCTGGCCGCCCCGAACGACACCGTGAAACCGGGCGACGCCGAGCAGCTCGACGACGCGGCGCTGCAGGACGGCGCGGCCGACGTCCGCGAACTGCTCGGCCTGCTGGTGTCCGAGGGCAGCCCGCCCGAACGCGAGCTGATCTCCCGCGCCGCCGAGCTGCGCCAGATCATCGCTCCGGAAGGCACGACGCTGGCGCCGAATCCCAGCACCGGTGAGCGTTTCCGGGGGCGCCTGCTGTCCGATCTGGCCGGCCAGGACGCCGTGCTGTCCGGGCTGGCGTTCCGGAGCACGGCACCGGCCATCGATGTCGTCGCGCGGGCACTGGCGGCCAAGGCGTCGGCGTCCCCGGTCCAGCAGGTCACGACGCGAATCGGCTCCGACAACATCACGTTCCGGCCGGCCGGGCCGTCGCCGGAGTCGATGGGTGCGGCCGAACGCAGGATCGCCGGGTCCGTGCGGGTCGAGAAGGGCTCGCGGGCAGCGGCGTACGTCCTGCTCGGTGTGGGCGCGGTGTTTCTCCTGCTGGGCTTCGTCAACTGGGGTTTCGCGCTGCTCGGCCTGGTGCTCGCGGTGGCCGGCGGAGTCCAGCTGCTGTACCGCATCCGCGGCGACCGCGAGGCGGCGGAGTACGCCGGGAAACGGGTGTCGGACCGGCTGCAGGAGCTGCGCACGAGGGCCGGCAAGGTGTCGGAGTCGCTGGCCGCCTACTCCGGCGCCGCGGCCGAACGCAAGGCCACCGCGGCCGCCGACCTCGAAGCGATCACGATGACCACGTCCGCACGACCCCTTGACCTCAACCAAGCTTGAGGTTGCAGGATGGGGAACATGACGATTCTGGTCACTGGAGCCACCGGCAACGTCGGCCGTCACCTGGTCGCGCTGCTCGCTGACGAGGGCGCCGACGTTCGCGCGGTGAGCCGGAACCCCAGCACTGCCAAGCTTCCGTCCGGCGTCGAGGTCGTTGCGGGCGACACGCTCGACCCCAAGAGCCTGGAGCCGGCCCTGGCAACCGACGTCGACACGGTCTTCCTGCTCTGGCCCGCCATGACGGGCGACGGCGTGGAACCCGTCGTCGACGCGATCGCCCGGCACGCCAAGCGCGTCGTCTATCTGTCGGCGCTCGGAGCATCCGGCTTCTACGCCGGCATCGAGCGCCTCCTCGAGCAGACCGGGCTGGACTACACGTTCCTGCGCGCCGGCGGTTTCGCCACGAACACCCTCGGGTGGGCCGCCGCGATCCGGGCGAACGAGGTCGTCCGCCTGCCGTACGCGCAGGCGGCGCGCTCGCTGGTCCACGAGTACGACCTGGCCGCCGTGGCGGCCCGCACGCTCACCGAGGGCGGGCACTCAGGCGCGGCGTACGACCTCACCGGCCCGGAGGTGCTCACCCAGGCCGACCAGCTCCGCGTGATCGGCGAAGTCACCGGCAAACGCGTGCTCTGGCAGGAGATTCCGCGTGACGTCGCCCGCCGGGAGATGATCGAGGAGGGCTGGCCGGAGGCGTTCGCCGACTCCGGGCTGGATCACTGGAAGCACATCGTGGCCCACCCGGAGCCGGTGACCACGGACGTCGAGCAGGTCACCGGAGTGCCGGCGCGGACCTTCCGGCAGTGGGTGGAGGACCACGCCGATGCCTTCCGCTGACCTGAAGCTCGGCGTCACCCTGCCCGCGGACCACGACCAGCTGCTGGCCCGCGTACAGCACGCCGAGGATCTCGGCCTGGAGTCCGTCTGGTTCCCGGATGTCCTGGTCGGCGACGGCACGCCCATGCTCGAACCGATCGTCGGGCTGGCCGCCGCGGCGGCGGCGACCGAACGTGTGCTGCTCGGTTTCAGCACGCTCGTACCGCCGATCCGCCCGCTTGCGTTGCTCAGCGCCCAGATCTTGAGCCTGCAACACGTTTCGCGTAACCGGCTGATGCTGGGCGTCGGATCCGGCGGCTTCTTCGGGGCACCGTTCTGGCAGGCGACCGGCGTGCCGCCGAGACAGCGAGGCCGGCTCACGGACGCCGCACTGGCCATGCTGCCGGATCTGCTGGCAGGAAACCCGACCACGCTGGGCGGCACTGACGCGCTCACGCTGGCACCACCGGCGAAGTCACCGCCGGTCCTGGTCGGCGGCAACTCCGACGTCGCGATCCGGCGCACAGTGCGGTTCGGCGACTCGTGGTTCCCGTCCCTGATCACACCGCGAACGCTCGCCGGCCGGATCGAGGACCTTCGGGACGCGGCGGCCGCCGCCGGCCGCGCCGTGCCCGCGACGACCGTCGGCGGCCACGTACGGATCGGCGCCGAAGACCCGGTGGCGCGGGCGGGCTTCGTCCACGCCATGATCGAGGGCTACGGCCTGCCCGCCGAGGAGGCCGAGCAGGTTCCGATCGACGGTGATCCGGCTCGGGTCGCGGAGCGGATCGCGGAGTACGCCGAGATCGGTGTGGAGCGGATGGTCCTCTCCCTCGACGGCGACGACTGGATGCGGCAGGCCGAATTGCTCGCCGATGCGCAGGCCTTGTCGCGTTGAGCCTAGGCCGACAGGCCGCCGTCGACCATCAGCGTCGCCCCGGTGACGTACGACGCCTCGTCGCCGGCCAGGAACAAGATGCTGTAGGCGATCTCGCGCGGGTCGGCCTGCCGCTTCAGCAGCGTCGGAGTGCCCTTGGCGATCTCGGCCCTGGCCTGTTCGAGGCTCTCACCGGTGGCGGCGGCCCGCCTGCGGACGTGGAACATCGTCAGCGTCGGGCCGGGGCACACCGCGTTCACGCGTACGCCGTCGCCGGCATGGTCGTGCGCCATCGAACGGGTCAGCGCCAGCACCGCGGCCTTGGTCGCGTCGTACTGCGCCATGCCCGAACGTCCCGACAGCGCGTTGGCCGACGACACGTTGACGATGCTGCCGCCACCACCCCGCGCCATCTCGCGGACGGCGAACTTCGAGCAGTAGCCGACCTGCAGGAGGTTGCCGCGGACGATGTAGTCCCAGGACTCGGTGTCGGCGTCGGTGACCGGGCCGTAGACGCGTACGCCCGCGACGTTGGCGAGCACATCGAGCCGCCCGAAGCGTTCGACCGTCTTCGCAACCACGGCTTGCGCCTCCGGCTCCTCATCGAGCCGGGCACCGATCGCCAGCAGCCGTTGGTCGCCGGGCGAGATCTCGGCGCTGGCGCGCTCCGCCGCTGAGCCGTCGACGTCGGCCAGCGTGACACTGGCGCCTTCCTCCCACAGCAGCTGGGCGGTCGCCTGGCCGATGCCGCCACCGCCGCCAGTGACGATCGCGACCTTGCCTGCCATCCGGTCAGCCATGTAGTCGTTCCCCTCAGAGCTCTCGGAAGTCTCAGAATCGCTCGCGGAGCGCGGTCAGCCCGGTGGCGAACACGCCGTCACCGAACGTCGTGACCAGTTCGGCCTCGATGTCGGCGTCGGCGTCGAAGTCGGCCCACCATTCGACGAACGTCTGGCCGGTATCGGTAACCGGCGTGAACCGGATCGTCGATGCGTACGAACGGACCGGGAACGGGCTCTCCACGAAGTTGTAGGTGTAGGAGCGGGCCACATCGTCCAGCTGGAGCAGGCGTTCGACGACGATGCCGCCGTCGGCCAACGTCAGCCGCCGGACGCAGCCAACCGTGTCGGAGGCCTTGCCCTCGAGGATCTCGCTGGCCTGGATCGTTGGATGCCACTCCGGGAGGTTGTCGAAGTCTCGTACGAACGACCACACCGTGTCGATGTCAGCCGGCACGACTGCGCTTGCGTATGCCCTTGCCATGGTCCGCCTTTCGGTCCGCTTACGGTCTCCATTCGTCCCGCAAGCCAACCTAAACGGTCCCTGGACGACGTGTGAAGACGTGTCTACCTTCGGTGAGTAGCCGGGTGCTTCCTCACGCCCACTCCCACGTACATGCGAAGGGAACGACATGACAAGAGTCGTTTCGACTCTGCGCGGACCGCGGCCACGCACCCTCGTGGCCGGCCTGGTGCTGGCCCTGATCACGACGGCCGGTGCGACCGGAATGGCCAGCGCGGCGTCTTCGGCACCCGAACGCGCGATCCGTTACGCGAGCAGCCCGACGGCCGTTTCCGGCAGCTATCTCGTCGTGCTGAAGGACAAGACATTGCCGGTGTCGGCGGTACGAAGCTCGGCGACCGACCTCGCCGGCCGGTTCGGCGGCGATGCGAAGGAGACCTGGTCCGGCGCGCTCAAGGGCTTCCACCTCACCGGAACCGCCACCCAGGCGAGGCGGGTCGCAGCCGATCCGAGAGTGGCGTACGTCGAGCAGGACCAGGTGTTCGGCATCGACACGACCCAGTCGAGCCCTCCGTGGGGCCTGGACCGGATCGACCAGCGCAACCGGCCACTCAGCGCGAGCTACACCTACACCGGGACGGCATCGAACGTCCGCGTCTACGTGATCGACACCGGGATCCGCTTCAGCCACAACCAGTTCGGCGGCAGGGCGACCAGCGGTTACGACGCGGTTGACGGCGGTTCCGCCGATGACTGCAACGGGCACGGCACACACGTCGCGGGGACGGTGGGTGGCTCGACGTACGGCGTGGCCAAGAGCGTCCGGCTGGTCGCGGTGCGCGTGCTGAACTGCTCCGGCAGCGGCACGACGACCGGCGTCGTCAACGGCATCAACTGGGTCGCGAACAACCGCGTCCTTCCGGCCGCGGCGAACATGAGCCTCGGCGGCGGTGCCAGCACGGCGATCGACAACGCGGTCACGAACGCCGTCAACAACCGGGGCGTCACGTTCGCGGTGGCGGCGGGCAACGAGACCACGAACGCGTGCAACCGCAGCCCGGCCCGCGTACCTGCGGCGATCACGACTGGTGCGACGAGCAACACCGACGCCAAGCCGTCGTGGTCCAACTACGGCAGCTGCCTCGATGTGTTCGCGCCTGGCGTGAGCGTGCTGTCGTCGTACTACACGAGCAACACCGCGTCGGCCACGCTGTCGGGCACCTCGATGGCCTCGCCGCACGTCGCGGGCGTGGCGGCGCTGGTGCTGGGCGCAAACCCGTCGTACACGCCGGCACAGGTCTCGTCCTGGATCGTCAGCAACGCGACGACCGGTGTGGTGACGAGCGCGGGCACCGGGTCCCCGAACCGCCTGCTCTACAAGGCGGGTCTCTAGGAACGAAGAAACGCCCGTCCGAGCGGGGCGGCTCGGGCGGGCGTTTCGCCTTCGGGGTGTCAGCTCTCCGGGTTGGCCTCGACGGCCGGGCGGCTCGAGCCGCTCAGGACCGGGATCTTCCGGGCTTCCACGGCCGGGCGGGCGGCGCCGCTGATCCGGACCTCGAGCAGGCCCTTGTCGTAGCTCGCGGTAACGGCGTCGGCCTTGACGTCGTCCGGCAGCGCGAACTCGCGCCGGAACGAGCCGTAGCGCAGCTCACGTACCGTCGTGCCGCCGTTCTCGGTGCTGGTGCGCTCTTCGCGCTTGCCCGAGATGGTCAGCCGGCCGGACGCCACCTCGACCTCGACGTCCTTCTCGACGTCGACGCCCGGGAGCTCGAGCGTGAGCACGGCGTCGTCGCCGTCCCGGGCGATGTCGACGGCGGGAACGTAGCTGCCCTGCGCGCGCCGGCCGGCGGCCGTACGTGCCGGCGTCCAGGTGCGGCGGAACAACTCGTCTACCTCGCGGTCGAGGCGAGCCAGAGTGCTGAACGGATCCCAAACTCTCAGTGCCATGACTGATTCCCTCCTCAACGTGTTGGTCAGGAACCGGCCCGGCGGGTCATCCCCGTCGATCGGTTTCTAGCACTCTCAACGCGAGAGTGCTAACGAACATTCCCGCTGGGAGACTGGTCCGCGTGAACGCAGGCAGCCAGAACCTCGATCCCGAAGACGCGAAGATCCTGACCTTGGCGCGCGCGACCAAGGCCCGCAACGGAGCGCCCGCGGGCGCTGCGGTGCGCGACACCAACGGCCGTACGTACGCCGGCACGTCGGTCGACCTGCCGTCGCTGCGACTGTCGGCCCTCCAGGTGGCGGTGGCGCTGGCGGTCTCGAGCGGCGCTGACGGGCTGGAGGCCGCCGCGGTCGTGACCGACGCGTCCGCGCTGGCGGCCGACGATGTGGCCGCGGTGAGCGATCTGGGTGGCGCCGGCATCCCAGTCTTCCGTGCCGGCGCCGACGGTCAGGTGGCCGAGACCGTCCGTACGTCGTGACGTCCGTCCGGCACGACTGGGGTCTCGGCGAGCCACCGCATCCGGTGGCCGGTGGCCATGCGGGCCGCTCGGAGCTGGAGCCTGCCGACCTGCCGGAGGTGCGGCAGCTCGTGGGGGAGGGCTGGGAGCTCGCGCCCGACGCGCCGATGTACGTCTTCCTGCCGGCTGTGTGGCCTGCGGAGCTGCGTACGTGGGTGCCGGACCGGTCGACGCGGTACGCCACCAACTGGCGCTCCAGTCCGTCCGACCCGGTGTCCAGGGTGCCGTGGGAGGAGGAGCTTCGCCGTGACCTGGAGGCCGGCGCCAACCGCGACCTGGAGCGGGTGGGCATCGCGCCCCGCCCGCCGGACAGGCTCTGGTTGCTGCGCCCGCCGGCCGGGTTCGCCAGGCTCGATGCGCTCCTGACCTACTTGGCGGTGGAGCAGGCGGAGCAGCGCGGCCTCGACCCGTCCTGTAACCCGGCGTTCGTCGGGTTCGTGGGCGACGAGCTGCGCAGGCTGGGCCCGGGCGTTTTCTAGAAGCCGAGCTTGCGCAGCTGCTTGGGGTCGCGCTGCCACTCCTTGGCGACCTTGACGTGCAGGTCGAGGTAGACCGGGGTGCCCAGCAGCCCTTCGATCTCCTTGCGCGCGTTGGTGCCCACCTGCTTCAGGCGCGCGCCGCGTGGCCCGATCACGATCGGCTTCTGGCTGGGACGTTCGATGTAGAGGTTGGCGTGGATGTCGAGCAGCGGGCGGTCGTCCGGGCGGCCCTCCCGCAGGCCCATCTCCTCGACGACCACGGCGATCGAGTGCGGCAGCTCGTCGCGGACGCCTTCGAGCGCGGCCTCCCGGATCAACTCCGCGACGAGTACCTCCTCGGGCTCGTCGGTGAGTTCGCCGTCCGGATAGAGCGCGGGCCCCTCCGGCAGCAGCGGGATCAGCAGGTCGGTGAGCAGCTCGATCTGCGTGCCGTCGACCGCCGACACCGGCACGATCTCGTTCCAGGTGACGCCGGCGGCCTCGCCGAGCTGCTGGACCTCGATCAGATGCTCGGCCAGCCGCTGCCTGTCCACCAGGTCGGTCTTGGTGACGATCGCGACCGAGGGCTTGCGGCGTACCTTCGCGATCTCGTTGACGAGGTAGCGGTCGCCGGGGCCGACCTTCTCGTTCGCGGGCAGGCAGACGCCCACGATGTCGACCTCGCTCAACGTCGTGAGCACCAGGGCGTTCAGCCGCTCGCCGAGCAGCGTGCGCGGTTTGTGCAGGCCAGGTGTGTCGACCAGGACGAGCTGGGCGTTCGGGCGGTGCACGATGCCACGCACCGTGTGCCGGGTGGTCTGCGGCCGCGACGAGGCGATCGCCACCTTCCGGCCGACGAGCGCGTTGGTCAACGTCGACTTGCCGGTGTTGGGCCGGCCGGCCAGGCACGCGAACCCGCTGCGACTGATCCTCGTTTCGCTCACGTGGCCGATCCTAAGGACTTGGTGCGGGCGTAGTGGAGGCGCGCCTTCTCCCGGTTGCCGCAGCGGGCCATCGAGCACCACTGGCGGTTGCGTGCGCGGGAGCGGTCGAGGAACCGCAGGCCGCAGGTGCCGGAGCCGCAGACCCGGACCAGTCGTACATCGTCGGAGACCAGCAGCTCGATCGCGTCGACGGCTACGCGCGCGAGCGCCTCCAGGGGGTCGGGGCTCTGCCGTTTACGCAGCTTCGCGTCGTCGCCGACCTCGAGCCGCGGCGTGGGGACGTGGCGGGCCCAGTCGTTGATCAGCTCGACGTCCTTTGGTTTCGGTGGCCTGTCGTAGACGACGGCCTGGATGGCGGCGTCGATCACCTCACGTAGCTGCCGGGCGCCGGCCAGCTCGGCTGGCGTGACCTCCGGGGGTTTGGTCGCGAGCAGGCCGGCCGAGGTCAGCCAGGTGGCGAGGTCTGCCGGCTCCCGGAGCATGTCGTACGGCTTCTGCTTGCGGTCGCGCAAGGTATTGATCAGGTCAAGGCTTGGGCGGCCGCCGTCCCAGACCCATTCGTATGTCACCGCCCCATGTTATCTTTCTAACTGTCTAAGACAGTTAGTTGGACGGAGGTTCTGATCATGGTCGAGTCGGGAGTCGCGCTGGTCGACGGACTGCGCATGCACTATCAGCGCGCGGGCGAGGGCCCGCCTGTCGTCCTGCTGCACGGCTGGCCGCAGACCAGCCACTGCTGGCGCCTGGTGCTGCCCGAGCTGGCGCGCACTCACACGGTGATCGCACCCGATCTGCGCGGCTACGGCCGCACCGACAAGCCACTGACCGGCTACGACAAACGCACTATGGCCGGCGACGTGTCGGAGCTGCTCCGTGTCCTGGGGTTCGGCTCGGCCGCGGTCGTCGGCCACGATCGCGGCGCCCGGGTCGCCCACCGCTGGGCACTCGACCGTCCGGAAGAGGTGGAGCGACTAGCCGTCCTCGACATCATCCCGACCCGCGAGATGTGGCGCCAGGACGTCGTGCGCGCGGCGGGCTACTGGCACTGGCTGTTCCACTTACAGCCCGACTTACCCGAGCTGCTTGCCGGCCGCGACGTGGGTGCGTACCTGGGCTACTTCTTCGAGCACTGGACGTACAACCGCCACGGCCTGCCGGCGGATGCGGTTGCCGAATACGTCCGCGCCTTCTCCGTGCCAGGCGCCCTTCGAGCCGGGTTCTCCGACTACCGCGCCTCCTTTCCCGACGACGCCACCCACGACGACACCGACTTCGAAGCCGGCCGCCGCCTATCCATGCCGGTGCTGGCCCTCTGGGGCGCAGCCGGCCTGGCCCAAGCCCACGACGTCCTCAAAACCTGGAGCGCCTACGCCACCACCCTCCACGGCCGCGCGATCGAGGAATGCGGTCACTTCATCGCCGAAGAGAACCCGCAAGCCCTCCTCCGCGAACTCCACCCGTTCCTGAACTAGCCGCAGCCACCGCCCCACGCACACCCGCGAGCCGCTGACCGCCGCCGCACCAACCCCACGCACCCAAACGAGCGCGTGAGGGCCGCACCAACACCACCGCACGCCCGCGACCGGGAGGAGGAGAACCACCACCGCCAGACCCACACAGATGACAGCGCCACGCGTGCCGACCGGCTCCAGGAGACCTCAAGCCCGCCATCCGCACACCGCTGGTCCCCAGGTCCGCCACCTGTCCGACACGCCTGTCCGTCGACGTCACGGCTCGACACGGCTCGGCCTCCGGCGCCGCCACGTCATCGACGCAGCCGCGCCAAGCTCTCCCGCACGTGATTGACCCGTCGGACTGCCGACAGCAATCGGCGTTCCGACCACAGGGTCGCGGGCTGGCGGGAGCCACGCCGCTGGCGGCGGAAGTCGCGCTGCTACTCACCTGCACGCCCGGGACTGTCCGATTAACGGTGGATCCGGTCTTGGTGTCGGTTAGTTGGCGCTTGGGGTGATGCGGCCTTTGAAGGTGATGGCGGAGGGGTTGAGCGCTGGTTTCCACCTCATCGCCCGTCGTGCCCTGTCCCGGCCGGTTGGGTCTGGTGATCGGGTGATGAGGTAGAGACTCTTCAGGGCGGCTTGCTCGGTTGGGAAGTGCCCTCGGGCTCGAACAGCCCGCCGGTAGCGGGCGTTGAGGGACTCCACAGCGTTGGTAGAGCAGATGACGCGGCGGATCTCCACGTCGTAGTCCAGGAACGGCACGAACTCACTCCAGGCGTTCTCCCATAGCCGGATGATCGCCGGGTACTGGCCGCCCCACTTATCGGCGAACTCACCGAACTTGGAGACCTTGGCGGCGTAGACGTCGTCGAAGTGGGCCGCGATCTCACCGCTGGTCAGGCCCTTGGCCCGACCGTCTACGGCACCGACAGCACGATCTCATCCCCACCCGACAGCCGGCGTTGCCGTTTACCCACGATCTGCGGGTCGAAGCTGGAGTCGGTGTCACGTGGCACCTCGATCTCCACCGGCCCAGATCCCAGCCAGCATCGGTCAGCACCGTCTTGGTCCGGGTGCCGTTACGGGAGTTGCCGCCGTTGCGGCCGGCTGCCTCGTGCTTGCCGTAGCCCAGGTGCTCGGTCATCTCCGCATCCAGCGCGGTCTCCAGGACCTGCTTGGCCAACCGGCTCAGCAGCCCACCCGGCCCCACCAGATCGACCCTGCTCCTTTGGCCTGCGCCAGCAACCGCTCCGCCAGCTGCTGCTGATCCACCTCATCCGCCACAGGCTCCAGAGTTTCGGCCATGATCGATCCTTCCCGCCAAGCCAAGCTCGGCGTGTCGACCAAGACCAGATCCACCGTTGTTCAGACACGCCCGCGCACACGCGGGCGGCCGGGCTCCGGGGCCAGGGCGTTCTGCGGCTAGGACGGCAGCTGCTGTTGCCAGGCCACGTAGCGGGCGACGACGTTGTAGCCGAGCTGATCGTTGATCCGGATCATGTGGTAGTTCGACTCGGCGTTGTTGGTGTCGAGGTAGCGCACCTTCGGCAGCTCGTCCACGATCCACTCGATCATCGAGGCCTTGAGGAGCAACCCCAGCCGGTGGCCGCGGTGGGCGGCGAGGACGCTGGTGTTGTGCTGCCCCGCCCACTCTGGGCGTTCCGGGTCGTACGCCACCACCGTGTGGCCCGCGAGCTCCCCGTCGGACACGCGCTGGGCGACCAGTTGGTAGAGCGTCGCGCCGAGGGCGGATTGCGAACGCTCGTAGACGCGGACGCGTTCCGTGTCGATCGCTGTGGGCTCGATGTCGAGGTCGCCGGTCGGCGCGTCGTTGATCGCGGCGTACATGACGGTGTACGCGTCGATCAGGTCGTCGGGTACGGGCCCGACGATGCGGAGCAGCCGGTAGTCGGACGCGGCCGCCTCAGCCGACTCGCGCAGCGAGCGAACCTGCGCCAGGTCGACCGTACTGAGGTCCTGCCGGCGGTGAACGTCGGCGGACACCGGGCTGAAGCCGAGGGCGGAGGCGAAGCCGTTGCCCGCGGCGATGTCGAGGGCGTGGGCGGTCAGCAACCGGCGCCCGGACGACGCGGCCAGCGCGCGGCCGTGCTCGAACAGCCGTCGACCGTGGCCGGAGCGCCGGTACGAAGGGTGGATCACGACACCGATCCGGGCCAGGTGCCGGTTCTGCTTGTCTGGCTGGTTCAGTACGAGCCGGCCGATCAAGGTGCCGCCGGACCGCTCCCGAAGCAGCCAGTACCGCGACGGATCCCCGTGCCACGGGTGCCGGATCCCGGCGACGAGGTAGTGGAGCGGCAGCGGCGGATTCCACGGCGAGTCGACCGCGCCCGCCGCGTTGCCGAGGTCCAGCAACTCGGCGAGCGCCGCGTCATCGGATGGGTCGAGTTCCACCAACTCCGTCATGCAAAGCCCCTTCTGCCAAAGGTGAGCTACCGCGCGACCACGCGGCAGCCGAGCTGTGCGTCGATCCGGATCATATGGTGGTTGGCCCAGCCGCTGTCGAGGTTATGACAGTTCCTGCTGCCAGTTCAGATAGCGGCGAACGATGCGATACCCGAGCTGCTCGTTGATGCCGATCATGTGCGCGTTCGACTCGGCGTTCCAGGTGTCGACGTACCGCAGCTTCGGCTCGGCCTCGGCCACCCACTCCAGCATCGACGCCTTCAGCAGCAGCCCGAGCCGGTGCCCGCGATGCTCCTTCAGCACCGACGTGTCGTACTGGTCGCCCCACTCCGGACGCTCCCGGTCGATCGCGAGGATCGTGTGCCCGGCCAGCTCACCGTCGGAGATGCGCTGGGCGATCAGCCGGTACAGCCTCCGGCCCCAGCCGGCCTGCGCCCGCTCGAACGAACGGATCCGGTCGGCGTTGTAGACGTGGTCCTCGACGTCCATGTCGTCTGTCGGCGCATCGTTGATCGCGGCGGTGAGTACGGCCACGGCATCGAGCAGCTCAGCGGGTACCGGCCCGTCGATCCGCAGCAGGCGGTAGCCGGCGGCGGCCTCGGCGGCGTGTTTACGCAGCGACGCCACCAGCTCGTGGTCGACCTCACCGAGGTCCTGCCGGCGCTGGATCTCCGAGCCACCACGCTGGAACCCGAACCTCTCGGCGAACGCGATCGGCCCCGGCGCGTCGACGGTCTCGGCGGTGAGCAGTCGCCGCCCAGACTCCCGAGCGAGCCGCAACGCCTGCTCGTACAGCCGGGTGCCGAGCCCCTGCCGCCGATGCTCGGGATGCACCAGCACGTCGACGCCGTTCAGGTGGAGGTTTTCCCGCCCAGGCTGGAAGAGCTTGAACCTGCCGACCAGCTTGCCGTTCCCGTCGCGGTAGAGCCATTGTGTGGCCGGCTCGCCGTCCCACCCGTGCCGGATCACGCCGGCCAACTGCTCGAACAACGCCGGCGGCTCCTCCGGCTCGTCCACGGCGAGCGCCGCGTTGGTGAGCTCGAGTACGTCAGCGATCGCTCGATCATCCGACGGATCAAGCTTCGCCAGCCCGCCCAACACAGAGACCCCAGCGACCCCAGCGACACTGGCGGCCACACCGGGCGCTGCGGCCTCGGCCGCGCCGGCGGTTTCAGCGAGCGCGGCCGGCTCGGCGGAGCCGGCCGCCCCAGCTCCCGTTGCTTCCGTGCCGGTCACGCGAGCTCCTTCTCCCAGACGATCCCGCGCGAGGCGATGCGGTAGCCCAGCTGTTCGTTGATGCTGATCATGTAGTTGTTCGACTCGGCGTTACCTGTGTCGACGTGCCGTACCTCGGGCTCCGCCTCGGCCAGCCACTTCAGCATCTCGGCCTTGAGCAGCAGCCCGAGCCGATGCCCGCGGTGCGCCGCCACGACCGAGGTGTCGTGCTGGTCGGCCCACTCGGGACGGTCCCTGGGCACCGCGATGGCCGTGTTGCCGGCCAGCTCACCGTCGGACTTGCGCTGCGCGATCAGCCGGTACAACGTCTGGTTGCACGCGGCCTGCGCGTTCTCGTACGCCCGTACCCGCGCGGCGTCGATCACGTCGTCGTCCACGTCCATGTCGTCGGTGGGGGCGTCGTTGATCGCCGAGGCCATCACTGCCACCTGGTCGACCAGGTCGTCCGGCACGCTGCCGACGAAGCGCAGCAGCCGATAGTCGGACGCGGCCTCGATCGCCCGCTGGCGCAGCGACTCCACGAGGTCCCAGTCGACGTCCTCGAAGTTCTGCCGGCGGTGTACGAACACCGCGACCTGCCGGAAGCCGTGCTTCTCCGCGAAGGCCATGCTGTGCGCAGCGTCGTGGCTCCAGGCGCCCAGCAACCGCCGGCCGCTCTGGCGAGCCAGCTCCAGCCCGGCCTCGTACAGCCTGGTGCCGATCCCGTTGCCCCGCTGGTCCGGGCGGACGAGTACGCCGAGCCCGAACCGGTGGAGGTTCTCCCGCTCGGGCAGGTTTACCTCCAGCGAGCCGATCACCGCGCCGCTGTCGTCGCGGAGGAGCCAGCGGTCGCTGGTCTCGCCGTCCCAGCCGTGGCGGATCGAGCCGGCCAGGTGGCTGAGCATCGGCTCCGGGCCCCAGGGCCAGTCGACCGGCTGTACGGCCAGATGCATGGCATGCAGGTCCGCGATCGCCTGATCGTCGGATGGGTCGAGCTTGGTGAGCCCTGACAGGGCCGCTTCGGTGTGGGTCATGAGAGATCCTTCTGCCAGCCGAGATACCGGCCGGCGATGCGGTAGCCCAGGCGTTCGTTGATGCCGATCATGTGACTGTTGGACTCGGCGTTCCAGGTGTCGATCGCGAGCAGCTGCGGCTCGGTCTCGTCGAGCCAGCGCACCATCGCGGCCTTCAGCAGCAGGCCGAGCTTGTGGCCGCGGTGCTCCTTGAGTACGGACGTGTCGTACTGGCCGCCCCACTCGGACTGCTCCGGGTGAACGCCGACCATCGTGTGGCCGGCGAGCGCGCCGTCGGAGCGGCGCCGGGCGATCAGCCGGTAGACCCGGTTGGCCCAGCCGGCCTGCGCCTGGTCGAACGCGCGGATCCGCTCGGCGTCGTAGACGTGATCTTCCACGTCCATGTCGTCGTTCGGCGCGTCGTTGATCGCGGCGGTCATGACGGCGACCGCGTCGATCAGGTGCTCCGGCGTCGGGCCGACGATCTTGAGCAGCTCGTAGCCGGCAGCGGCCTCAGCGGCCTCGTCGTACAGCGCGTCGACCAGCTCGCGATCGAGCGTGCCGAGGTCCTGCCGGCGCTGGATCTCGACGGACGCACGGGTGAAGCCGAGCCGCTCGGCGAACGCGACCGGCCCCGGCGCGTCGACCGTGTCGGTCCCGACCACCCGCCTACCGGACTCGCGGAGCAGCCCCAGACCGTACTCGAGAAGCCGGCGGCCATGCCCGTGGCGCCGGTGATCGGGGTGGACGAGCACACCGATGCCGGCGCGGTGCAGGTTGTCGCGCATCGGCAGGTGGATCCGCAGCTCGCCGATCAACGTGCCGGAGCCGTCCTCGCGAAGGAGCCAGCGGTCGGCGGGTTCACCGTCCCAGCCGTGGCGGACGGCGCCTGCCAGTTGCCCCGGCACCCATCCGGGCTGCCACGGCTCGTCGACGGCTTCGGCCGTGTTGTAGAGCCGCACCAGCTCGGCGATCGCCTGGTCGTCGGACGAGTCGAGCCTGGTGAGGCCCGCGATCCCGGTCTGCTCGGTCAGCTCCGCCCCGCTCGGCTGGGAACCAGTCATTCGATCTTCCTCTGCCAGCCCAGGCCGCGGTTGACGATCCGATACCCGAGCTGTTCGTTGATCTTGATCATGAAGTTGTTCGACTCCGCGTTGCCGGTGTCGATGTAGCGCACCTTCGGCTCGTACTCGTTGAGCCAGCGCATCATCTCCGCCTTCAACAGCATTCCCAGCCGATGCCCGCGATGCGTCGCGACGACCGAGGTGTCGTGCTGTTCGGCCCACTCCAGGCGTTCGGGGTTGACCGCGACCACGCTGTTGCCGGCCAGTTCGCCGTCGGAGACGCGCTGCGCGATCAGCCGGTAGAGCTTGAGCCCCCGGGCCGTCATGGCGTCCTCGTACGCGCGGATCCGCGCGGCATCGATCACGTCGTCGTCGATCTCGGCTTCGTCGGTGGGGGCGTCGTTGATCGCCGACGCCATCACGGCCACGTCGTCGAGCATGTCGTCGGGTACGCGGCCCACGAAACGCAGCACGCGATAGTCCGAAGCGGCCGAGACCGCCTGCTGACGCAGCACCTCGACCTGCTCCCAGTCGACCTCGGCGAGGTCCTGGCGGCGGTGCACGCCGACGTAGACCCGGCGATACCCGAACGTCTCCGCGAACCCGATCGGCCCGGCCGCGTCGACGGTCCAGGCGTCCAGCAGCCGCCGCCCACTCGCGCGGGCCAGCTCGAGCCCGGCCTCGTGCAGCCGGGTGCCCAGCCCTTTCCGCCGGTGGTCCGGACGAACGGCCACGCCGATGTCAGCGAGGTGGTGGTTCTCCCGCTGCGGCAGCTGGAAGTACAGGACGCCGATCACGGCGCCGTCACCGTTGCGGAACAACCAGCGGTCGCCCGTCTCGCCGTCCCAGCCGTACCGGAGGTCGCCGGTCAGGTCGCTGAGCAGGGGACTGGGGTTCCACGGCCGGTCGACCGGCTCTGTCGCCAGCTGAAACTGGTGCAGGTCGGCGACGGCCTCGTCGTCGTACGGGTCGAGCTTGGTCAGCTCGCTGCTAAGCGTGGTCACGGGACCTAGCGTGGGCTTCCAGACCCCGTCACGCAACGGAATTTCGCCTGGTCGGATCGGGCCCGGACCGCCCCTGAACGCGCCTGAATGAGCGGACTTGTCCGGTTCTCGCAGACCCCCTGGCGCGAGCGGCCTGGCTAACAACGTGTTAGTCTCAGCGACGATGCGGTACGTGGGACTTCTTCTTCGCTGCCGCGGCGGGGCCTAGGTCAGGCCGGGCTCCTCGCCGCGGAGCTGCTCGACGCCCCGGCCAGGCTCTGATTCTTCCGGGCCAAGCCAAACTTTCCGCGAAGGAACCCCGTCATGTTCAATCATCAGCGTCCGAGCAACATGCCTTTCTCCCGGTACAAATCGTTCCCGCCTGTCGAGTTGCCGGATCGCACCTGGCCGAACGCCAGGATCACCGTCGCCCCGCGCTGGCTGTCGACCGACCTGCGCGACGGCAACCAGGCTCTGATCGACCCGATGAGCCCCGCCCGTAAGCGGCGGATGTTCGAGCTGCTGGTCAAGATGGGCTACAAGGAGATCGAGGTCGGCTTTCCCTCGGCCTCCCAGACCGACTTCGACTTCGTACGCGAAGTGATCGAGGAAGGCCTCGTACCCGAGGACGTGACGATCTCCGTCCTGACCCAGGCCCGCGAGGAGCTGATCGAGCGCACCGCGCAGTCGCTGGTGGGCGCCGCCCGCGCCAACATCCATCTGTACAACGCGACCGCGCCGCTGTTCCGCCGCGTGGTGTTCGGCGTCGACCGCGAAGAATGCAAGGCGATCGCGACGACGGGCACCGAGCACGTGATGAAGTACGCCGAGCAGTACCTCGGCGATGTCAACTTCGGCTATCAGTACTCGCCGGAGATCTTCACCGCCACCGAGCTGGAGTTCGCGGTCGAGGTTTGCGAGGCCGTGATGGACGTCTGGCAGCCGACGCCTGACCGCGAGATCATCCTGAACCTGCCGGCGACTGTCGAGATGTCGACGCCGAACGTCTACGCCGACCAGATCGAGTGGTTCTCCCGCCAGATCTCCCGCCGCGACTCGGTGGCGATCTCGCTGCACCCGCACAACGACCGCGGCACGGCGGTCGCCGCGACCGAGCTGGCGCTGATGGCCGGCGCGGACCGGGTCGAGGGCTGCCTGTTCGGCCACGGCGAGCGCACCGGCAACGTCGACCTGGTGACGCTGGGCATGAACCTCTTCAGCCAGGGGATCGACCCGCAGATCGACTTCTCCGACATCGACGAGATCCGCCGCACAGTGGAGTACTGCACGCAGCTGCCGGTGCCGCCGCGCCAGCCGTACGCCGGCGATCTGGTCTACACCGCGTTCTCCGGCTCGCACCAGGACGCGATCAAGAAGGGCCTGGAGGCGCTGGAGCGTTCGGCCGCGGAGGCCGGCGTGCCGGTGGACGACTACGCCTGGGAGGCGCCGTACCTGCCGATCGACCCGAAGGACGTCGGTCGTTCGTACGAAGCGGTGATCCGGGTCAACTCGCAGTCCGGAAAGGGGGGCGTGGCGTACGTCATGAAGGCCGAGCACCACCTCGACCTGCCGCGCCGGCTGCAGATCGAGTTCTCGCGCGTGGTGCAGGCGCACACCGACGAGTCCGGTGGCGAGGTCTCGCCGGACACGATCTGGCAGATCTTCAACGACGAGTACCTCTCGCAGGAGGGCCCGCTCGCGCTGAACTCCGTGCACACGTCGAGCACCCAGGGCCAGCACGACGCGTTGACGGTGAACATCTACGACCGGGGCATCCGGCAGACGCTCACCGGCGAGGGCAACGGCCCGATCGCGGCCTTCGTGAACGCGATCCAGGGCCAGGGCTACAACATCAAGTTCCTCGACTACGCCGAACACGCGCTCAGTTCAGGCGGCGACGCCACCGCGGCCGCCTATGTCGAGTGCGAAGCGGGCGACGACGTCTTCTGGGGCGTCGGCATCGACGCGAACATCGTCAGCGCCTCCCTGAAGGCCATCATCTCGGCGATCAACCGGTCCGCCCGGCACGCCGCCTCCTGACCTCGTCGAGCTGTTGGAGGTATCTCGGTCCAGAGGCCGAGATACCTCCAACAGGTAGGGTCGGACGGCATGCCGAGTAGACCGAATGTGCTTGTCCTGATGGCCGACGACCACCGCCACGATCTGTTCGGGGTGGCGGGTGCGGAGCTGCTTCGTACGCCGGCCTTCGATTCGCTCGCGGGTCGCGGTACGCGCTATCTGCGGGCGCATTGTCAAGGTGGCATGACGGGCGCGATCTGCGCACCCAGCCGGGCGATTCTCATGACCGGCGTGGAGTTGTTCGGCGCCACCGCGAGCACTGTGCCAGGTGAGCCCGGCGTTCACGAGATCAATCCTGCGTTGACGACGATGCCGGAGGCGTTCGGGAAGGCCGGCTACCGAACGTACGGCATCGGCAAGTGGCACAACGGGCGCGCGGCGTACGCGCGCTCGTTCACAGGCGGCGCGAAGGTCTTCTTCGGCGGCATGAGCGACCACGACGCGGTGCCGGTGCACGACTACGACCCGACGGGGGAGTACCCCGACGACGCGAGCTATCCCGCCGACGGTTTTTCGACCGACGTGTTCGCCGACGCGACGATCGACTTCCTGCGGTCGCGGACAGACGCCGGCGACGAGCCGTTCTTCTGCTACACCGCGTTCACCGCACCGCACGACCCGAGGACGCCGCCGGAGACCTACACGTACGACCCGGCCGACGTCGAGCTGCCGCCGAACTTCCTCGCCGAGCATCCCTTCGACAACGGCGACCTGCACGCGCGGGACGAGGAGCTCGCCGCCCACCCGCGGACGCCGGACGAGGTACGGCAGCACATCGCCGACTACAACGGGATGATCACCCACCTCGACCACGGCGTCGGGCGCATCCTCGAGGCGCTGGCGGACGCAGGTCTCGCCGACAACACCATCGTCGTCTACACGGGCGACCACGGGCTGGCGGTCGGGCAGCATGGGCTGATGGGCAAGCAGAACCTCTACGACCACAGCGTCCGGATCCCGCTCATGGTCGCCGGCCCGGGCGTGCCGTCGGGTGCTACGGAGGAACGGCTGGCCGGGCAGGCGGACATCTTCCCGATGCTCGCGGACCTGTGCGGAGTAGAGCGTCCGCCGGTGCCCGCCGAACTGGCGCCGATCGCCGGCGGGCGGGACGGTGGTTCACGAACTCACGTACACGCGGCCTACCTCGACGTGCAGCGGATGGTCTCGACCGGCCGCCACAAGCTGATCCGCTACCACCGTTCACGCGACCGAGGCACCGACCACCTGCAGCTCTTCGACCTCGAGCAGGACCCGTGGGAGCAGCACAACCTCGCCGACGACCCGTCGTACGCCGAGATCCGCGCCGCCCTCGAAGCAGAACTGACCGCCTGGCAGCGGAAGCAGCACGATCCACTGGCGGGGCGGGAATAGCTCGGCAAGCCGCCACACCGGGCCCAGCCTCGCGTTGACATCGCAGCCCGAGCCGGCCCGCTGTGGCGGCTCCACCGAGCCGCCACAGCGGGCCTTGACGATCAGGCCCAGAACCAGCTCTCCGGGTCGTACGCCGCAGGCGTCGGGTGGTGCCAGTCGTTCACCAGGCCACCGTTGCCCGTCTGTTCCTTGGTCGGGATGTTGCGCAGGCCCTCCTTGACGAGCTCGACCCGCGGGTAGTTGGCCACGGAGCCGATGAAGAACGGGCCTTCCTCGATGTGGACCTTCAGCATCTCCCAGATCAGCGCGTCCCGCTTCAGCGCGTCCGTCTCCACCCGGACGCGACCGGCCAGCGACCACAGGCGCTCGACCGGGCCGCCCTTTTCGGGCTCCATGCGTGGCGGTGTCCGCTTGTACGGGTCGACGTCCAGCTGCTTCTTCTCGTCCGGCGTGCCGCGCAAGGAGTAGAACTGCCCCTGCAGCGGCGCCCACCGGCTGGGCTCCATCGGCATCAGCCACAGCATGTCGGCTGCGACCGTGACCGTGCTGACCTCCCACGCGGTCTTGCTCATCACGCGGCCCTGGTTCCACTGGTCGTCGAAACCCGAGGCGGGGACGGGGTTGAGCCGGGTGTCGAGGCCGATCGCGTCCCAGTTCTTCTTCAGCAGCTGGTTCTTCTGCAGGTGCTCACCGCTGGCGTCCTCGTCGGACGGATAGTCGAGCGAGATGACGAGCTTGGTGCCGTCCGGCATCTCCCGCTTGCCGTCACCGTTCTTGTCGACGACGCCGAGCTCGTCGAGCATCTTCTTCGCGAGCTCCGGATCGTACTTGACGAACGAGTCCCGCCACTTCTTGTACATCGACGGGCCCTCACCGCGGGTGAGCTCGAGCGTCTTCGGCCCGTACCCACCGGTCGTGAGCTCGCCGGCGTTGAAGTAGATGCCCTTGCGCACGTCCTCGCGGTTGAACGCGTGCGACAGCGCCTGCCGGAACTTCGGCTCGCGGATCAGCTTGCGCATCTTCGGCTCGTTGTAGTCCTGGCTGAAGAAGAACATCGAGCCGGTGCCGGATCCGCTGTCCCACATGATCATCTGGTACTTGTTCTTGGCGGCTTCGCGACGCAGCGGCGCGACATCGGCCAGCGACACGCCGTAGAACGGGCCGTGCACGTAGTCGTAGTCGCCGTTGTGAATCTTCAGCCGGCGCGTCTCCGGCTGCGCGACCACCTCGAACGTCAGCATGTCGATGTACGGCAACTGGTTGCCCTGCTTGTCGACGACCCAGTAGTAAGGGTTGCGCTTCCAGGTCATCGAGCGACCCTCGTCGTACGTCGCGACCTGCCAGCCGTTCATCGTCGGCACCTTGGTGTTGCGGGTGTGGTCCCGCATCGAGTCGAACTTGGTCGTCCAGTCCTTCGGCACCTTCTTGTTGTACTTCGGGTGGAACTGCTGCATGTAGTGCTTGGGTTCCATCCACGTCGCGTCGATGCCGCGCTTGACCCAGTTCGCCAGCATCTCCGGCACCATCGGGCTCGGGGCGTCGAACTTCATCACGATCGTGGTGTCGTCCGGGGCGCTGAACTTCGCGATCGTGCCCGTACCCGAGCGCGCGACGTCCGGGATGCCTTCGGCGTACTCCTCGTTGAGGACCATGTCCTCCCACCAGAACATCACGTCCGCGGTGGTCCACGGCTGACCGTCCGACCACTTCAGGCCCTTGCGGAAATGCAACGTCCACGTGGTGCTGTCGGCGTCGGACTCCCAGCTCTCCACCAGTCCGGGCGCGATGTCCTTGCCGTCGTTGATCCAGCGCAGCGGCGAGTGGCCGTAGAAGTACTCCTTCGGCGAGTACGTCATGTCGTCGCTGCACGGCAGGTTCAGCTCCCCGCCGTACTTGCCCGGCTGCAGCCAGCGGTGCGGTACGACGTACGGCTGCTGCGGCAGGCGCTCGGCAACGGCTGGAAGCTTGCCGGCCTTGACCTGTGCGGTCAGGTCGGGAGCCTCGCCGAACTTCTTCGGTACGGGAAGTGGCTTGGTCTCAGAACCCTTGCCTGCCGGATTCGCCTTCGGCTTCGGGCCGTTGCTGCCCGTCTTGCTCTCGTCAGGGGAGCACGCCTGTAGGACGAGTGCGCCTGCTGCGAGAGCGGCTCCACCGAGCAGTGCGCGGCGGGACGGACGAGCCGATGTGCTCATGGCGTCTCCAAAGCGTTTCGCGGTTTGTCGATTCGATTCGACGGCGTAACCTTGGCGAAAACATAGGCCGTCGGCTGGCCAGGCTGTCAATATCTTCGACCAACAGGGGTATCTCGCGTCCGGCTTCGGCCATCGCTCTGGCCATCGGATGCCGATTTCAATCGAATAGATTCGACGGCTGAAGGAGGTGGTGGCCCGTGGCAACTATCGCGGACGTGGCCCGGCGAGCGGGCGTGGCACCGAGCACGGTGTCGTACGTCCTGAGCAACCGCCGCAGCATCTCCGAGTCCACCCGGCGAGCCGTCGAACAGGCGATCGAGGACCTCGGTTACCACCCGCACGCCGGCGCCCGGGCCTTGCGCGGCGCGCGGACGCGCGTGCTGGCGCTGTCCGGTCCTGACGTCTCCGGTCCGTACCAAGCCGGCGCCGGCCGCTTCGTGCACCACATCGCGCAGGCCGCCCACACCCACGACCACGACCTGCTGCTGCTCACCGGCGAGGAGAGCCTCCAGGGCCTGCGCCGGGTCGCCGGGAGCCGGCTGGCCGACGGCGCGGTGCTGATGTCGGTCCTCACCGACGACCCGCGGATCGAGGTTCTGCGCGAGCTGCGCTTCCCGGCGGCGCTGATCGGCAAGCCGCGCGACCCGCATGGCCTGCCCTGGTGCGACTTCGACTTCGAGGAGGCGGCCGCGACGGCCGTACGCGAGCTGGCGCGGGCCGGTCACCAGACGATCGCGTTCCTCGCCTCGTCGGACGCGGAGTTCCGCGACGGCCTCAACTACGCGCCGCGTGCGGTCGCCGGAGCCAGGGCTGCGGCCCGGGCGGGCGGGATCCGGCTGTCGGTCGTACGCTCGTCGAACTCACATCAGACGTTGGTGAAACGGGTCCGGGCCCTGCTCGACGCCGATCCGGCACCGACCGCGCTCGTCACGCACTATCACTCGCCGTTGCTGCTGAGCATCCTGCGCGAGGCGGGATACGACGTGCCGGCCGACATCTCGGTCGTCATGGTCGCCAACGTACCTGACATCGCGGGCGAGATTCCCCTTGCCCGCTTGGAACTTCCGGTCGAACAGATGACGGCGACCGCCGTCGACCTGGCGATCGGAGCCGTCGAAGGCACCGTCGCCACGACCGGCAGAGTCTCCGAACACCGGTTGATCCCGGTCCGGCTGACGCGTGGACGCAGCATCGCGCCGCCGCGTAGCTGAACAAAGGCGACAGGAGAGGGTTTTCACGATGGCCGACGGCAAACAGACCTTGCGCGCGATCGTTGTCGGCGCGGGCGGCATGGGCCAGGGCTGGCTGCGCAACGTACACAAGTTCGACGAGGTCGAGCTGGCCGGTGTCGTCGACATCGACGTGGCCAGAGCCAAGCAGTCGTTGGAGAAGCTCGGCCTGCCGGACGTTCCGGTCGCCGACAACCTGACCGCGCTCGCTGCCCAGGCCGGCGCCGACTTCGTTGTGGACGTGACGATTCCCGAAGCGCACCACCCGGTGACGTTGCAGGCGTTCGAGCTCGGCCTTCCGGTGATCGGTGAGAAGCCGCTGGCGGCGACGCTGGCCGAGGCGCTGGAGCTGGCGGCGGCGTCCGAGGCGTACGGCAAGCTGTTCATGGTCAGCCAGAGCCGCCGCTACAACGAGAAGCTGTTCGCGTTCCGCGACCAGATCCGCGGCCTCGGCCGGCTGGGCATCCTCAGCGCGACGTTCTTCAAAGCGCCACACTTCGGTGGGTTCCGCGACGCGATGGCGCATCCGCTCGTACTCGACATGGCGATCCACCAGTTCGACGCGGCCCGCTTCCTCACCGACGCCGAGCCGGTCGCGGTCTACTGCGAGGAGTACAACCCGGCCTGGAGCTGGTACGACGGTGATGCCGCGGCGAGCGCGCTGTTCGAGATGACCGACGGGATCCGCTTCAACTTCAACGGCAGCTGGTGCAGCGAGGGCCTCGAGACCTCCTGGGACTCCGAGTGGCGAGCCAGCTGCGAACGTGGAACGGCGTTGTGGAGCGGCGACGAGCTGCCGACGTCGAGCGAGCCGGTGGAGGGCTCGACCCAGCCGGCGGCCGGTGGGATCGGCGGCTCGCTGCGGGAGTTCGTCCACGCGCTGCGCACCGGCGAGCATCCGATGGGGGAGGCCCACGACAACGTGATGAGCCTCGCGATGGTGCACGCCGCGATCGAGTCTTCGCTTACACGGCAACGGGTTCGCTTCGCCGACATCCTGGAGCGAGCGCACACCGAAGCCCTGGAACGTACGACCGGCGCCGTGCACGACGCGCTGAGCGCGTGGAACTCACTTGCGCCACCTGGCAGGTGACCTGCAAGCTTGCCGCCGTGGGCGACCTGACGATTACGACGGTGGCCGAACGTCCGGACTACATCCACCGGACGTACGAGCTGGACGACTCGTGGCCTGAGTTCATGGGCCACGACAAGCTGGCCAACGCGTTGTTCAACCAGGTGCCCGACGTGTTCGCCGACTACTGCGTCGTCGCTACCGAGGCGGGGGGCCGGCTGGTCGCGCGCGGCCGGGCGATTCCGTTCAGCACCGAGCCGCCGGGCCGGGAGCTCTATCCCGACGGCGGCTGGGACTCAGTGCTGCTGTGGGGTTTCGCCGATCACAGGGCCGGGCGGAAGCCCAATGCCGTAAGCGCGTTGGAGATCGCGATCGATGTCGCGTACACAGGTCGCGGGCTGTCGTATCAGATCCTGGCGGCGCTTCGGGACGCTGCGAGGAGGCAAGGGCACGACGCGCTGGTCGCGCCGGTACGGCCGAACGCCAAGCACCTGAAGCCACAGCAGCCGATGACCGACTACCTCATGGAGCTACGTGACGACGGCCTGCCGGTGGATCCGTGGCTGCGCGTACACGCCCGTGCGGGCGGGCGGGTCGTACAGGTGGCGCCGGCCTCGATGGTGATGGCGGGCTCACTCGACCAGTGGAGAACCTGGACGGGCCTGCCGTTCGACCGGACCGGCGATGTCGTGGTGCCCGAGGCGCTGGTGCCCGTACGCTGCGATGTCGCTCACGACTACGCGGTGTACGTCGAGCCGAACGTCTGGGTGCACCACGACCTCACCGGCTCGGCCGGCTGAAGCCGGCTGGAAGTGGCTCAGGCCTGCGGCGGAACGTCGTTCTGCGCGGCCAGGAAGAACTGGGCGCCGCCCTGGTCGTCGACGTCGGCGTCGAGCACCATGTCGTTGAGCAGCGTGTGGGCGGTGGGCTCGAGAAATACTCGGGCGCCGTGATCCTCCATCACCTGGTCACCGTCGGTGGGCGTGGCAGCGACAGCCAGGTTCAGGCTGTTCATGTCGTCGCTGTCTGCCGAGATCCGCAGGCCGGAGCCGTTGGGTACCTCGGGCCGGTCGGTGATCGAGGTGATGACGAGGGCAGCATTGTTGGTCAACGTCAGCACGATAGAAGCACTCTTCCTTGCGTATTGGACTACCCCGGCGAACCGATCCGCCGGAGTCTGGAGCCCAGGCCAAATCCTGGAAAGACCCTGGGAAATGGAGGAACAACCCCTGCCTGAGGCCGAACCACTGTTGTAGGTGGGTTCGGTGGGTGGTGGTAAATCACTCCCTGGCGCTGGGCGGGCAGATGCCTGAAAGCTCGCAACCGGGTACCTCGGCCGAGCTCACGTCCCACCATTACCGGTTTGGCCGGATCAGTCAACCGGCCGCCGCGGCGTGGCGGGCCGTCAGTGGAGTGCATGTGCCCCCGTCTCCGGCGGTCAAACCGAGGATCTTCCAGGTCCGCCGGGCACAATGGGTGGCGATGACGACGCAGCCGTACGAGCCGTACCCGCCCGCTCCACAGGAAGCGGCGGCC
Organism: Flindersiella endophytica; assembly: GCF_054779015.1. NCBI lineage: Bacteria > Bacillati > Actinomycetota > Actinomycetes > Propionibacteriales > Nocardioidaceae > Flindersiella > Flindersiella endophytica. The sequence goes on along the minus strand of NZ_BAAGYY010000006.1, from coordinate 28,829 downwards.
CGCGAGGCCGGGCTACCGCCCGTACGCTGGGGCCTTCTGCACGCGGTCGGCTCGCTGGCCGGCTTCGCGGTGGCCTCGTTCGGTGTGTCGTTCCTGCTGATCTTTGCCGGCGCCGACCCCGTGGTGGCCAGCGTCGGTGCCACGCTCGTCGGCTGGATCTCGCTGGCCGGCTGGCCGATCCTGGTGTCGCGGAAGCTCGGCAACGGTGTGCGTTCCGACCTCGCGCTGAGGTTCCAGTGGGTCGACATCGGCTACGGCCTGCTCGCGGCGTTCGTCGTGATCTGCGCGGCTGTGATCTTCGTCGTGCTCTACCAGGCGATCACCGGCGAGATGCCGACGTCCTCGCTCGGCAACGTCGCGGAGAACTCCACGGCGGCCTGGCAGGTCGTCGCGCTGATCGTGCTCGCGCTGGGCGCGCCGTTCGTGGAGGAGCTGCACTTTCGCGGTATGTGGTGGTCAGCGCTCAGCCGGCGTGGGCTGGCCGACTGGCTGGTGCTGGTGATCACGTCGGCGTTGTTCGCGCTGGTCCACCTCGAGCCGACCCGGTTCCTGATCCTGCTCGCCGCCGGCCTGGCGGCGGGTTTCGTCCGGATGATCACCGGACGCCTCGGCCCGTCGATCGCGACCCACTTCCTCATCAACGCGATCGCGAGCATCGGGCTGCTCGCGTTGCTGTAGGCGCGACCGGGGTTGCTGCCGGGTTTTCCGTGGACGCTGAGGGACAATGAGCCGGTGAGCCTGTACGTCGACGAGGCCGTTGTGCTGCGTACGCACAAACTGGGGGAGGCCGACCGCATCATCAGCCTGCTGACCCGGCACCACGGCCGGATCCGCGCGGTCGCGAAGGGTGTGCGCCGCACCAGCTCGCGGTTCGGTGCGCGGCTGGAGCCCTGCGGCTACGTCACGGTGCAGCTGGCCAAGGGCCGCTCGCTCGACGTGATCACCCAGGTCGAGACGCGGGAGCCGTACGGTCAGAAGATCGGCAGCGACTACGTCACCTACACCACGGCCACCGTGATGCTCGAGACCGCCGAACGGCTGGTCGCCGAGGAGCACGAGCCGGCCACTCAGCACTTCCTGCTGCTGGTCGGCGCGTTGCGGGCGCTCGTCCACCAGACGCACGAACCAGGGCTGATCCTCGACTCGTACCTCCTGCGCTCGCTGGCGATCGCCGGTTACGCACCGTCGTTCGACGCGTGCGCACGCTGCGGGGTCGCCGGGCCGCACAGCGCGTTCGCGCCGGCAGCGGGCGGCATGATCTGCGGCGACTGCCGACCGGCCGGCGTGGCGATGCCGGGACAGCCCACCGTCGAGCTGCTGTCCGCGCTGCTGACCGGCGACTGGCCGGTCGCCGACGGGAGCGAGACCCGCGCTCGGCGGGAGGCGACCGGGCTGGTGTCGGCGTACCTGCACTGGCATCTGGAACGTGGCCTGCGCTCGCTGCCGCACCTGGATCGCGGCGACCGGCCACCTGCCCAGTCGCGGGGGCCGATCGACGAAGATGAGCACTATGAGCCCTCGCCGCCGTGAGTACGTAACGCCGTTCTCGCATCCGTCCGGTGCGCGTCCGCCGGACCTGCCGAAGGAACTCGTGCCACGCCACATCGCGCTGATCATGGACGGCGACGGGCGGTGGGCCAAGGCCCGCGGGCTGCCGCGGACAGAAGGGCACAAGCGCGGGGAGTTCTCGCTGTTCGACGTGATCGCCGGTGCGATCGAGATCGGCGTGGAGTGCCTGTCGGCGTACGCCTTCTCGACGGAGAACTGGTCGCGTTCGGCCGACGAGGTCCGCTTCCTGATGGGCTTCAACCGCGACGTCATCCACCGCCGCCGCGACGAACTGGACGCCTGGGGCGTACGGATCCGCTGGGCCGGCCGGCGACCGCGGCTGTGGAAGAGCGTGATCTCCGAGCTGGAGGAGGCCGAGCGCCGTACGGTCGGCAACGACAAGATCACCTTGCAGTTCTGCGTCAACTACGGCGGCCGTTCCGAGATCGCCGACGCCGCGGCCGCGATCGCGCGCGAGGTGGCGGCCGGGCGGCTGAAGCCGGAGCGGGTCAACGAGAAGACGTTCGCGCGTCACCTCTACAACCCCGACCTGCCAGACGTCGACCTGCTGATCCGCTCGTCGGGAGAGCAACGCACCTCCAACTTCCTGCCGTGGCAGCTGGCGTACGCCGAAATGGTCTTCATGGACCGCCTCTTCCCCGACTTCGACCGCCGCGACCTCTGGGAAGCGATCGAGACCTACGCCAAGCGCGACCGCCGTTTCGGCGGCGCCAAGCCGTAGCCGGTCTATGTGCAACTCTGGGGTTGCGCTTGCCTGGGTCGATGTGCAACTATGTAGTTGCACGTTAATCCAGGGCTGAGGAGCTCTCATGAACATGGATCGGATCGAACGCGACACGTTGATCGCGGCATCGGTGGACCGGGTCTGGTCGCTGGTGACCCAGCCCGGGTTCTGGGCGGCCGACGAGGCTTCCGCTTCCCTGCCGGGCGCGGTGGCCAGGGAAGGCGAGTCGGTGGTGGTGAAGCACGCCGAGCACGGCGAGTTCCCGGTACGGGTGGAGAAGGTGGAGCCGCCGACGTACGTCGCCTACCGCTGGACCAGTGCGTTTCCGGGGCAGGACCTGCGCGAGGACAACAGCACGCTGGTGGAGTTCACGTTGACTGCCGAGGGCGACAAGACGCGGCTGCACGTCGTGGAGAGCGGGTTCGAGGCCCTCGACACGTCCGACGACAACCGCCGCAACGTGATCAGGGACCACACCGGCGGCTGGCCCCAGTGTCTCGACGCGGTCAAGGCACGCGCCCAACAGCTGCCGGCATGAGCGGCGAACCTCGTGGCGCCGGCGAGGCGGTCGACCAGGTCCTCGCGGCACTGGCCGACCCGACCCGGCGCAAGGTGCTCGACCTGCTCGCCGCGCAGGGTGAGGCCACGGCGACGACGCTGGCCGAACGACTGCCCGTCTCGCGACAGGCAGTGGTCAAGCACCTCGCCGTACTCGACGCTGCCGGGCTCGCGACCGTGAGCCGGGTCGGACGCGAGGCACGGTACGCCGTCCGGCCCGCGGCGCTCGACGCGACGGCCCGGTGGATGGCCGCGCTCGCGGCCGACTGGGATCGGCGGCTGGCGCGGATCAAACGCTTCGCCGAAGCCGCTGAACGAGATTCCTGAACCTTTACTCGGAGGGATACAGAACGATGGAAACGACAGCACTTCGCAGTGCCTACGAGCGGCTGCTCGAGGCGGCGGCGACGCCCGGCCTCGGCGACGCCATCGACGGAGGGTGGAACGCCGACCAGATCCTGGCTCATCTCCTCAGCATCGACGCCGCGATCGCAGCGGTCGCCCTGGGCGTCGTCTCGGGCTCGCGCCCGACGTTCGACAACCGGGTCGCCCTCGATGGCTGGAACCTCGAGCGGATCATTGCCGAACACTCCGGACGGGCCGAGCTGATCGACCGTGTCCGCGCCCAGGCCGGCGTCCTCTGCGACATCGCCGACCAGCTCAACGAGCGGGCCGCCGCGGTTCTGGTGCCCGCGTTGCTGCTGTCCAACGACGCGCTCGTGCTGGACCAGCCGGTTCCGCTCGCTGGCCTGATCGACGGGCTAGCCGAGAACCACGTACCCGTGCACACCCAGCAGCTCCTCGACCTAAAGGGAGGGCGTGGCGATGGAACGACCTGAGGCGTCCTGGCGGGAGGCGGTGGCGGGCATCGGGTACGCGGACGCGGAGCTGATCGGGCAGGGGATGGAGAGCGTCGTCGTCCGGCTGGGGGATGGGCTGGGGCTGGTCGGCAAGGTGTGGACGCACCGGACGGCCGGGGAGCTGGAGCCGATCCAGCGTTTCTACGCGGAGCTGGGCGCGCAGCGCTTGCCGTTCGCGACGCCGGAGATGCTGGAGATCCGCTCGTGGGACGGCGTGGCCGTGAGCGTCGAGCGGGAGATCTCGGGGACGTCGGTCAAGACGGCGTTGCGGGACGGCCGGCTGGCGGTCGCGGCCGCGCAGGAGGCGACGGTCTGGGTGACCGACGCGCTGCGTTCCACCGTGGCCGGGCCTGCGACCCGGGCGTTGCCGGCGCTCGACGAGGGTCGCGCGTTGTGGGCCGGGCGCTCGACGTTCGGCGAAGTGCTGGCAGGGCTGGTCGAGCGGCGAGCGCACCGCTTTCGCGAGGCGCTGTTGGGCGCGCTTCCGTCCCTCGATCGTGTCGTCGAGCAGATCCGGGACGAGCTGGTGGCGCCTCCGGACAGCGGCGACTCGATCGTGCACGGCGACATCTGCCCGGAGAACATCCTCGTCGACGACGCAGGGCGGCCGACCGCCTTGCTGGACTGGGGTTTCCTCACTACAGCGGGCGACCCCACGTTCGACGCAGCGACGGCGGCCGGTTTCTTCGACATGTACGGGCCCTCCGCTCGCGTGCACGACTCGGCGTTGCTGGAGCGGTTCGAGGCCCTCGGCCACCCGCGCGACCGGATGCTGCTCTACCGCGCGGCCTACGGCATCGCGGCGGCGAACGCGTACTCCGCCGATGGCCAGGACGGGCACTTCGAGTGGTGTGTCAGGAACGTCGAGGCGTTCCTCTGACAGACTTCGAGGCATGCGCGAGCCTCAGGTGATCAACGACAACGGTGCATGGTGCTGGTTCCAGGACGAACGGGCGCTGATCGACCCGGACAGCCAGACGCTGGTCGTCGCGTCGTGTCCGGCTGCCGAAGGTGCGGGCGGGCCGGAGCGGTCGGGCAATGTGGAGTTGACAGTCGTCGACCTGCGTACAGGCGCGTCCTCGGTCGTCGTGCTGCACGAACGCTTCGAAACCGACGACCACGACGTCCCTGCCCTGTGGCGCCGCGCGGACGGCCGCTGGCTCGCGGTCTACACCAAACACAAGACCGACGACCTCACGCGGTGGCGGGTGAGCTCTCCCGGGGATCCGCTTAGCTGGGGCCCGGAGCAGACCTTCGACTGGAGCCCGTACACCGGCGGCCGCGGCGTGACGTACTCCAACCTCCACGAGCTCGACGGCCGCCTCTACTGCTTCGCCCGCGCGGTGAACGACGACCCCTGCGCCCTCGTCTCCGACGACGATGGCTCCACGTGGACGTATGCGGGCAAGCTCTTCACCCGTCCGAAGGTGGGTTACGTCAACGGCTACACGCGTTATGCGTCGAGCCCGGGGCGAATCGACCTGATCACGACCGACCACCATCCGCGCGATTACAACAACTCCATCTACCACGGCTATTTGTCTGCTGGAGCACTCCATCGTTCCGACGGCGTAGTGGTCGATGCCGTCGCACTGGGGGAGGAGTCGCCGTCGCAGGTCTCACTGACGAAGGTGCTGGCGGCGAGCTCCTTGTGGGACGGCGAACCCATGACCCACTGCTGGACGGTCGACATCCGCCGCGCGGCGGACGGCACGGTGGCGGCCGTTCTGTCGGCGCGGCAAGAGGCGCCGGAGTACGGCGAGGGCAAGGACCGCAACCATCCGGTCGCCGACCACCGCTTCTTCTACGCGAGTCTGGCCCCCGGCGCCTCGGAGTGGTCGGTGCACCAGCTTGCGAAGGCAGGAGCCGGCCTCCTCCCGCACGAACAGGACTACACGGGCCTGGTAGCGATCGACCCGTACGACGTGTCCTCGTTGTACGCCTCGCTGCCGATCGACCCGCGAACGGGCGCCGACCTGCCCCACCACGAGATCTTCCACGGCAGAACATCCGACGCGGGAAGGTCCTGGACCTGGACCCCGATAACCGAGGACTCCAGCGTCGACAACCTCCGCCCGATCGTCGCCCCAGGAGACCCAACCCGCATCCCGTTGCTCTGGTTCCGCGGCTCCATGTCAAGGAGCCAGAACTTCAACTGCGAAATCGCCCTCCTCGACCGCCCCCGCACCTGACCGGTGCGCTCGTTATCCTGCCAACCCCGACACGACGAGGGAGAGCAACGATGGCAGGCCTGATCGGTAGGTGGCGGATCGTCGGGATGGAGTTGTTCGACCCCGAAGACGTCGACCTCGTCGAACCCGGCTTCATCGAGTTCACCGCTGACGGGCACGGCGAGTTCGGCTTCATCGCCGTTCGTGGCGCGATGGACTGGCGCGCCACCGACCGGGACGGACGGCCGGGCGCCGAGTTCAGCTGGGACGGCATCGACGAATGCGACCAGGCCAACGGCCGCGGCTGGGCGACCCTCACAGCCGACGGGATGCTGGAGGGTCGCATCTTCATCCACCTGGCCGACGATTCCGCCTTCCAAGCCGTGCCGTTCGACCAGGCCGATCCAGCGGGGTGAGTGCTGTTAGCTGGTTCCCGCGCACTCGGGGCAGGTGCCGAAGACCTCCACTGTGTGGGTGATGTCGATGAAGCCGGCCTCGCTCGCCACCTGTTCCGCCCATTTCTCCACCGCCGGCCCTTGGACCTCAAGCGTCCGGCCGCAGCCGCGGCAGACCAGATGGTGGTGATGGCGGGCGTTTTCGCAGCGGCGGTACACGGTCTCGCCGTCGGCGGTGCGGATGGCGTCGACTTCGCCGTGTTCGGCCAAGGACTGCAGGGTGCGGTAGACCGTCGTCAGGCCCACGGAGTCGCCCCGCTGGCGGAGCAACGCGTGGATTTCCTGGGCGCTGCGGAAGTCGTCGACCTGCTCCAAGGCCTCGGACACGGCGGTGCGTTGCCGGGTCGAGCGGGGCTTCACGGCGTCACCTGCCGGAGCGAATCGAGAGTTCACGCGAACGCACTTCCTTCCCTTCCATAACCGAACCCCGGGCCCCTATCCTGGCCCATCCGCTCAGTGTTCGTCGTAATGCGCACCATGTGCGGCGTGGCGGTGGCCGTCGTGGAGGTAGTCGATGTGGTCTTCGTGCTCCACCGCGGCATGCCCACAGGTTGGCCCGTGCTTGTGCCGGTGGTCTTCCGCCTCGTCGTGCGGCCGCCGCAGTGACTCGCGGACGAAAGCGCCCAAGGCCACCACGACGAAGCAGCCGATCGCGGCCAGGACGATCGTGCCGCCGGATGGTGTGTCCAGATAGTACGACCCTGCAACACCGCCCACGCTGACCACGACTCCCAGCAGCATCGCCAGCGTCAACGTGCCGGCGAACGAATGCCGCAGCCGCAGCGCAGTCGCCACCGGAACGATCATCAGCGCGCTGACCAGCAACAATCCCACGACCCGCATCGAGACTACGACGGTCACGGCGACGATCACGGCCAGGGCCAGGTTGACCCAGAACACCGGCAGCCCCGACGCCCGGGCGTACTCCTCGTCGGACCCGACCGCGAACAGCAGGCGAGCCAGTCCGAACGCCGCCACCAGCACGACGCACGCCAGCACCGCGAACGCCACCAGGTCGCCCGGCGTCGTCGAGGTGATCGAGCCGAAGAGGTACGCGTTGAGGTTGGCCGACGTCCCGTCCGGCGCCTTCGCCACGAGTACGACACCGCCGGCGATGCCGCCGTAGAAGAGCACGGCCAGCGCCACGTCGGAACCGGTACGCCCCCGCGACCGCATCAGCTCCACGACGACAGCGCCCACCACCGTGCACACCAACGCGGCCCACACCGGCGCCGCCCCCGTCACCAGCCCGATGCCGACCCCGGTCAGCGCGATGTGCCCCATGCCGTCGCCGAAGAGCGACAGGCGCCGCTGTACGAGAAAGATCCCCACGGTCGGCGCGGTCAGCCCGATCAGCAGCGCTGCAACGAGCGCCCGCTGCATGAACGCGAACTCGAGAAGCTCCATGAGAAAGATCAGCCCGCAATCCCCGTGTCGTGGATCCCCAGCCCGTTGCCGGAAGCGGCCCGCCGCTCCGGCGACCCCAACGATGCGTGCGGGTCCGGATCACCCACGCCACCGAACCGGCTCAGCACCGCATCGGTCGGAGGCCCGTCGTAGTCGAGCCGCCCGTGCTGGATCACGACCGTACGACTCACCAGCCCGCCCAGCGGCCCCAGCTCGTGCGTGACGACGACCAGCGTGACGCCACCCGCCACCAGCGCCCGCAGCGTGTCGGCCAGGATCTCCTGGTTCGGCCCGTCGACGCCGGCGAACGGCTCGTCCATCACAAGCACGTCCGGTTCGCCGGCCAGCGCCCGCGCGATCAGCACCCGCCGCTGCTGCCCCCCGGACAGCGACGACACCGCCTGCCCGATCTTCTCCGTCAGCCCGACGGTCGCGATCGCGTCGCAGACCACGCCGCGGTCGAGCACCGGCAGCATCGCCGGCAGCCCCGGCAGGAAGCGCCGCCGAGCCAGCCGCCCCGACGCGACGACCTCCTCGACGGTCGCGGGTACGCCACCGCCGACCGAATGCCGCTGCGGCACGTATCCGAGCCGTCCGTGCTGTGTAAACCGCCGCGACGGTACGTCGAACAGCCGAAGCTCACCGCCCAGCAGCGGCACCAGCCCCATCAGGCCGCGGACCAGCGTGGACTTGCCCGAGCCGTTCGGCCCCAGCACGGCGACCACCTCGCCGGCCGCGACGTCGAAGTCGACGTCGTGCAGCACCGGCCGGCCCGCGTAGCCGAAACTGCCGCCACGCAGCGAGATGATCTGGTTCACGTGCAGGGTTGTCCCTTCTGCAGGGCGTCGAGGTTGGCCTGCATCACGCTCGGATAGTCCTTGCCCTTCGACTGGTCGGTGATGCCCTCGAGCGGGTCGAGTACGTCGACCTTCGCGCCGGTCTCGTCGGCGAGCGACTTGGCGACGTCGGGGTTGACCAGCGTCTCGTAGTAGATCGTATGGACTTCGTGGTCGCGGACGAACTTCGCCACCTCCGCCTGCTTCGCCGGCGACGGCTCCTGGTCGGGCGAGAGCCCGGCGATGCCGATCTGCTCCAGGCCGTAGCGAGCCGCGAGGTAGCCGAACGCCTCATGGCTGGTCACGAGGTCTTTGTTGGCGCAGGAGGCGAGCCCGGTCCTGAACTCGGAGTTGAGCTTGTCGAGCTCGCCGTGCAGCGCCTTGGCGTTCGCGCGGTAGTCGGAGGCATGGTCCGGATCGACCGACGCCAGCTGCGCACCGATCGCGTCGACGACCTTGGCGTAGCGCACCGGATCGAGCCAGAAGTGCGGGTCGGTGCCGCCCGGCATCTCGCTCTCGTGCTCCTCGCCGCCTTCTTCATGGCCGGCGTCCTCGTGGCCAGGCTCCTCCGCCAGCGGCAGGAGCTCGGCCGCCGGCGTGACGTCGAAGCTGTGCTCCTTGCCGCCTTGGGCGATCGACTCGTCGACGGCGGGCTGAAAGCCCTTCAGATAGACGACGAGCGAAGCCTCCTCGATCGCGGCGCCGTCCTTCGGCGTGAGCTCGAGGTCGTGCGGCTCGCTGCCGGCCTTGGTCAGGTTGGTGACGTTGGCATGGTCACCCGCGACCCGCGAGGCGGCGTACTCCAGCGGATAGAACGCCGTGACGACCGACAGCCGCCCGTCGTCAGAGGCGCCCGCGCCACCGCCGGCGCCGCAGCCGGACAGGACGAGACCGGCAGCGGGCAGCAGGGCCAGGGCTGCCCAGCGAAGCTTTGAAGAGAACATGAGAATCATTGTCACATACGTACGCAAGTCCTGCTTCACGTTTCAGTGCTAACTCAGCGTGCGCAGAACGACCGCCGCCAGCGCCAGTCCGAGCGCGATCACATAGATCCGCCGCTGCGAGGTCGAGCTCGCCGGCCACGCGAGATAGGCGAGCCAGCCCTGGAACAGCACGAACAGCGCGAGGAACACGAAGCCCCACGGCAGCGGAACGAACAGACCCGCCACCATCAGGGCGGTCAGTACCCCGGTGACCAGCCAGCGCGGCCGCTTGTGCAGCCACCTGAGCAGGGGATAGGAACGCCGTTCCATCACCTGGCGCAACGCGCTCTTCGCCGGCGGTTCGGCGGGCTTGGGCGGCAATGTCGGCTCCTTCGAGTAGGCGTCGAGCCTGCGTACGACCACGATTCTGGCGACTCAGTGTGACCGTGGGGCGGAATGGTTTGGCTCCAAACGGTACTCTGGGTGGCTTCACCTACTCGCCGACACCCAGCCGGACGGAGATCTCTGTGCCAGCAGATCGTTTGGACTCCCTCGTAAGCCTCTGTAAGCGCCGCGGATTCGTCTATCCCTGCGGCGAGATCTACGGAGGGACCCGTTCTGCCTGGGACTACGGTCCGCTCGGTGTCGAGCTCAAGGACAACATCAAGCGCCAGTGGTGGCGCGCGATGGTGCGCAGCCGCGACGACATCGTGGGGCTCGACTCCTCGGTGATCCTGCCGCGCCGGGTCTGGGAGGTGTCCGGCCACGTCGAGACGTTCGTCGATCCGCTGACCGAGTGCCAGGTCTGCCACCACCGGTTCCGCGCCGACCACCTCGAAGAGGCCTACGAGGCCAAGCACGGCAGCGCGCCCGTCCACGGCCTCGCCGACGTCAAGTGCCCCGACTGCGGCTCGGCCGGCTCGCTCACCGAGCCGAAGATGTTCAACGGCCTGCTCAAGACCCACCTCGGCGCGGTGGAGTCCGAGGAAGGCCTCCACTACTTACGCCCGGAGACCGCGCAGGGCATCTTCGTCAACTTCCTGAACGTGCTCAACTCCTCCCGCCGCAAGCCTCCGTTCGGCATCGCGCAGCTCGGCAAGAGCTTCCGCAACGAGATCACGCCGGGTAACTTCATCTTCCGCACCCGCGAGTTCGAGCAGATGGAGATGGAGTTCTTCGTCGAGCCCGGCACCGACGAGGAGTGGCACGAGCACTGGCTGCGCGCCCGCATGGAGTGGTACGTCGACCTCGGCATCAACCCCGACAACCTGCGGTTCTACGAGCACCCGGCCGAAAAGCGCTCGCACTACTCCAAGCGCACGGTCGACATCGAATACCGCTTCGGTTTCGGAGCCGAGGAGTTCGGCGAGCTCGAGGGCATCGCCAACCGCACCGACTACGACCTGTCCGCCCACAGCAAGGCCTCCGGGGTCGATCTTTCGTACTTCGACCAGGAGAAGGGCGAGCGCTGGACCCCCTACGTCATCGAGCCGGCCGCCGGCGTCGGACGAGCGATGGTCACGTTCCTGCTCGAGGCCTACTCCGAGGACGAGGCGCCCAACGCCAAGGGCAAGCTCGAGCGCCGTACGGTCCTGCGGCTCGACCCCCGGCTCGCGCCGGTCAAGGTCGCCGTGCTGCCGCTCTCACGCAACGCCGACCTGTCGCCGAAGGCGAAGGACCTGGCCGCGGAGCTGCGCGGTGCCTGGAACGTCGAGTTCGATGATGCGGGAGCGATCGGACGCCGGTATCGTCGGCAGGACGAGATCGGGACCCCTTACTGCGTCACCGTTGACTTCGACACGCTGGAAGACAACTGTGTGACCGTGCGCGAACGTGACTCGATGAAGCAGGAGCGGATCCCGATCGGGGTGGTCACGAGCTATCTCGGCGAACGTTTGATCGGCTGTTAGGAGCCAGGGTCCTTCGATGTCCGCAGTGCATCTCCGGCAGCGCTTGCTGGTGGTCGTAGCCGCGATCATCTGTCTCGTCGTCGCCGGTTGTGGCGGTGACCTCGGCGCCAGCACCGGCGTACGCGAGCTCCCGGTCAACGAAGGCGCCGGTACGCGCCCCAAGCCGACCACCAGCGAGACCGACAGTGGTCCGCCCGGCACCAATCCGGCCAAGCAGAACCCCGGCACCGATGACAAGCCGTCCAACCAGCCGGCGACGGTGACGTTGAAGGCACTCGAGCAGCCGGCCGACGGCTACCCCGATCCGAAGTACCCCTCGCCGCCGAAAGACTCCGCGGCCGAGCTCGACCGCATCGAATACCTCCTGGCCAAGGTCGCCTGGAGCTCGGCAGGTGTCGTCGACAAGGGCTCCGAGACCGACTGCGACATCGCCGAGAGCAAGCTGATCAAGGTCGGCACCTACAAGTTCGACTGCACGGTCGCCACGTCCGGCGTCAAGCCGACGTTCAAGGTGACCGCGAAGGTCAGCAGCAAGCAGCTCAAGCTCGACTGGCGGGCGTCGTGGCTGCCGGTGTCGGAGGACAAGGCGGTCTACGAAGCGACCCGCCAGGCGTTCCGGCCGGCACGGGTCACCTGCGACATCGTCGACATCGAGCTGGTCCGGGTCGACAAGAGCGACGGCGTGACCTGCTGGGTCACCGACACTCACAACAAGCGCACCACCTACCACGGCGAGCTCATGCTCACCAAGGGCGACAACGGCGAGCCCAAGTTCGTGCTGGTGTTCAAGCCAGCGGATTCCTAGGCGGTCTGATCACATGAGCAGTCCCATGGGAGTGGGCTTCATCGGCGCGGGCCCGGTCGTCCAGACCATCCATCTGCCGGCGATCGCAGGCCTGTCCGACCGGGTCCGGGTCGCGCGGGTGATGGACGTCGACGGCGACACCGCGAAGGCCGTGGCCGCGCGTGCGGGTGCCACCCACGGAACGAGCGTCGAGGAGCTGCTGGCCGACCCCGCCGTCGAGATCGTGGCGATCGGCAGCCCGCACCAGTTCCACGCCGACCAGGCGGTCCAGGCATGTGCCGCCGGCAAGCGGGCGATCCTGGTCGAGAAGCCGCTGGCCGTGAGCCTCGACGACGCGCGCCGGCTCGCCTCGGCCGCGCAGGCCGCGTCGGTCCCGGTCGTGGTGGGCGCCATGCATTCCTACGACCGGGCCTGGCTCGACCTGGCCGAACGCTGGGGCGACCTGCCCGCCGACGCCCGCCATGTGCGCTCGGTCATCCAGCTGCCGCCCAACGCACGGTACGAAGACTGGTCGACCCAGCTGCACTCCCGGCCGCGGTTCTCCACGCCAGACATCGACCGCTCCGATCCGGCCGTCCAGCAGGCGATGCTGAGTGGTGCGCTGCTCGGGCTCACGATCCACAACCTGCCGCACGTACGCCGGTTCCTGCCCGAGATCGCGGCGGTCGACCACGTACGCGTGCTGGAGCCGTTCGGCTACGTCGTCGGGCTGCGGGGCCCGGACGGCCGGACCGCCGAGCTGATCGGCTACATCACCTCCGGCTGGCGGCCGGAGTGGACATTCGAGGTCTGGGGCGCGTCGGGTGAGCTGAGTGCCGACTTCCCGCCGTCGTTCGTCCGCGCCGGCTCGGCGACAGCGGTGCTGCGCGACCGCGAGGGCGAGCGCCGCTTTGGGCCCTACCCCGACAACGGCTATATCTCCGAGTGGCACGAGCTGATCCGGATCGCCGAGGGTGGCAAGCCACGGTACGAGCTCGACGACCTGGTGGCCGACCTCGCCTACGCCCTGGAGATCGCCGACCGAGCGGCGGAGGTGTTGGGATGAGTGGCCTGCGTGTGGTTGGGCTGGCGCGGTCGTTGGCTGGGGTGTCGGGGTCTGTGCGTGCGGTGGCCGGCGGTGGCGATGTGGTGGCGGTGGGGTTCGGCGCGCGGGCTGCGGAGGTGCTGCCATGACCGACCTGCTCACGGTCAAGCTGTCGCCGTCGCTGGATGTGCCGGCGACGCACGCCGTCCTGGCCGGCCTGCCGAAATCCGTGCGGGCCGTTGCCGGTGACGCCGACCTGGTGGCGCTGGAGGCGTCGTCGAAGGACTGGCCGGCCGAGCTGCGCCACGTGCTCGACTCCGGCGCGCGTGGTGTGCTGCTCTCCGACGTGCGAGGCGTCGCCGCCACCGGCGTGCATGACCTGGCCGCCGAGGTCCCCGTGGTGGTCGACACGCCCTGGGCGCTCGATCCCACGGTGGTGGAGCATCGCGAGCGGATCGCGCGGGCCGCGGTCGGCGCTGCCGTCGTCGACCTGCTGTCGGTCGTGCCAGGCGACCTTGGCCGGCACGGGCTCGACCTCCTGCTCGACCAGCTGGCGCTGATCCGGGTCGCGGTCGGGCCGGTCGACGAGCTGCGGCTGGCCAACTTCGACGTCGGCGGCTTCAACGCGGTGGCGCGGGCCGGCGCCGTGCCGGTCTACCTCTCGACGGTCTCCTCCAACTTCGGCACCAGCCGAACCCGCCTGTCCGTACGCGCGCCGGGCGAGGAGTGGCGGCTGGAGTTCGCCGACCCGGCCTACGCTCGGCCGACGCTGGCCTACCGCATCTCCGACACCGGCGAAGAGCTGCAGCCGACGCTGTACGAGACCGCGCATCGGGCGGCCTGGCGGGAGCTGCACGCCGCCGTGACGAGCGGCGCGCACCCGACCTACTCCCTGCCCGAGCTCGTTGCCGACCTGGAGCTCGTGTGGAACGTATGACACTCAAACTCGGCACACTCGCCGTCGATCCGCCGGTGGTGCTGGCGCCGATGGCCGGCGTCACCAACGTCGCGTTCCGGCAGCTGGTCCGCGAGCAGGGCGGACCCCTCAACGTCTGCGAGATGATCACCTCGCGCGGCCTGGTCGAGGGCGACGAGAGCACCCGGCGGATGCTGTCGTTCGACGCGGGCGACCCGGTGCGGTCGGTGCAGCTGTACGGCGTCGACCCCTACTACATCGGCGAGGCGGCCCGCATCCTCTGCGACGAGTTCGGTGTCTCACACGTCGACCTCAACTTCGGCTGCCCCGTACCCAAGGTCACCCGGCGCGGTGGTGGCGCCGTGCTGCCATGGAAGCGCAACCTGCTCGGCCAGATCCTGCGTTCGGCGGTGTCGGCGGCCGCGCCCTACGGCGTGCCGGTCACGATGAAGACGCGCAAGGGCATCGACGACGACCACCTCACCTTCCTCGACGCCGGCCGGATCGCCGAGGAGTCCGGCGCGGCAGCGATCTCGTTGCACGGCCGGACGGCGGCGCAGCACTACTCCGGTGTCGCCGACTGGTCCGCGATCGGCGAGCTGGTACGCCACGTGTCGATTCCCGTGCTGGGCAACGGCGACATCTGGGAGGCGTCGGACGCCATGCGGATGGTGGATTCGACGGGCTGCGCGGGCGTTGTCGTCGGACGCGGGTGCCTCGGCCGGCCGTGGCTGTTCCGCGACCTCGCGAACGCGTTCGCCGGATCGCCGGCGTGCGAGCTGCCGTCGCTGGGCGAGGTGGCCGGCATGATGCGCCGGCACGTCGAGCTGCTGATCGCCGACATGGGGGAGTACCGCGGTCCTCGCGACTTCCGCAAGCACGTCCCCTGGTACCTCAAGGGATTCCGGGTGCCGCGCCAGCTGCGCGCCGACCTCGGGCTGGTCGAGTCGCTCGCGCAACTCGACGATCTGCTGGCGCAGCTGGACTGGGACCAGCCATTCCCGAAGGACGAGCTGGGGCAGCCGCGTGGGCGGCAGGGCAGCCCGCGGAACGTGACGTATCCGCAAGGCTGGCTGGACGATCAGGACGGTACGCAAGGCCTCGACCTCGCACCGGCGGAACTCGGCATCTCCGGCGGCTGAGTCGCGTAGTCGTTCGGCCACGCTTCGTGTCACCATTTGTGCATGGCTAAGACCAAGAACCCATCCTCGTTCGCGCTGGCGTGGGGGAGACAGCTAAAGCTGCACCGCGAGGCGGCAGGCCTTACCCAAGAAGCACTCGGTGAGAAAGTCGGCTACTCCCGAAGCACGATCGCCAGCCTGGAGACCGGAAGCTTTCAGCCGGGTGAGGAGATCGCCGAGGCATGCGACCGAGGGGCAGAGGCGAATGGCCACTTGATTCAACTCCGCCAGGACCTGGTGGCCATCGAGATCGTCGAGCCGTGGTTCCAAGACTGGCTGGGCATCGAGCGTGAGGCGAAGGTCATTCGCGGAAGCGCGTTTGTTCTCGTGCCAGGTCTGCTGCAGACCACGGGGTATGCCCGCGCTGTGCTGGAAGATGACGACGACGCAGTTGCCGCTCGGATGGCACGCAAGGCCATCTTCGACAGGGAGAAGCCACCGACCATCCGCTACATCCTCGATCAGCAGGCGCTCGAACGGCCCGTCGGCGGACCTGAGGTGATGGCTGAGCAAATGGCCTACCTCGAGGAGTTGGTCACAAGCCGCCGTGTGCACATCCAGATCTGTCCGTCTGCGGCCGTTCCCAGTGCCAACAGCTCTTTTGTGTTAGCGACTGTGGAGGGCACGACGCTAGGCTATTTGGAGGCGGAGACCAGGGGATTCGTTCTTTCACAGCGCGAGGACGTCCTTGACCTGGAGGCGGTCTACGAGAAGCTCCTCGCGGAGTCCCTGCCATCGGCCGCTTCATTGGACCTGATTCGAAGGATGAAAGAGCAATGGACGACCTGAAGTGGGTCAAGTCGAGCTACAGCAACGGTAATGGTGGCGGCGAGTGCGTCGAGGTGGCGTGGGTCAAGTCGAGCTACAGTAACGGCTCCGGTGGGGGATCCTGTGTCGAGGTGGCGCCGCTCGAAGCTCAGCAGGCAGTGCGTGACTCGAAGGATCCGGCCGGACCCATGCACGTGTTCGACCGCAACTCATGGCAGGCGTTCCTCGGCAGTGTGAAGCGTGGGGAGTTCGACCTGACCTGAGTGCCTTGGCTATCTGCGCGGGCGGCCGTGGCCGGGCCGGCCTCGGCCCGGGCGATGTCCGCCGGGTCCGTGACCTGGGCGAAGCCTTCCCGTTCCACGGCTACCGCGGCGGTGTGGCGCCTCCAGCAGCACGTCGGCCACCAGCGTCCTGAACTCGTTCAGTCCAACCAAGTCGGGATGCCCGGACGCGAGGATGTCGCGCACCATCGGCATCAGGTTGGGTCCGGCCTGCCGCCGGATGATCTCCAGCGTGGTCTCGGGACCGCCCAGTTCGAGCAACCGCAGGTACCCCTCGGTCATCGCCAGCAGGCTCTCCGGCGCCGTGACGTCTCCGGGCTCCAGCACACCGTCGTCCAGCAGCTGTGAGAGTACGAGCGGTGCGAGTACGGCATCGGACCGAAGCCGCGGCAGCACCAGCCGGCCGTCCGGTAGTGCATCGGTGAGCACGCGCAGCATGACAGCGGCCCGGTTCCGGAACGGGCAGGCGCGGACCGCCGCCAGTAGCACATCCACGTCGTCGTCGTGTGCGGCGAGCCAGCCCGCGATCTCGGCGGAGGCGGCCTCGGGCGAGTAGTAGTCGGCGAGTACGTTCAACAGCTCCGCCGGCCGGACGTCGGTGAGCTCGCCGACCATCGGCGCCTCGAGACCGGCTTCGACCAGCAGCCACCGTACGCCGTAAGCACCGAGTGCCGTGATCCTGACCAGCGGACCGGGCCGGGACAGCTGGTCCTGGATCAGCCGGATCTCCTCGGGCCGCCACGGACCGCCCTCCTCCAGGTCCACGGCGAACATCTCGTGTGCCATCCCGTGCCCGATCTCGATCACACCCAGCTCGACGAGTAGCTCGAGCATGGCGTCGACGTCCTGGTCGAGCGCCTTCTCCTCCGTGTACGCCTCGAGGCCGCGCGGCTCGGCGACCGTGTGCAGGATCGGGATCCGCAGCCGGATCAACGGGATCGGGAGGGGTAGCGAGTAGAGAGTCCTGAGCAGGTCGGGTACGACGTCCTCGAAGTACGAGTACAGCAGCGAGGCCCGGCCGCAGACCGCGCGGCCGATCTCGGGGAACGCCTCGAACGCACGCAGCCACAGCCCCAACGGGTCGGCCAGCAGCGGCTCGGCCTTCGCGACGCGCAGCAGTCGGCCCTTGCGTACGCGGATCAGCCGCGCCCGCTTCCCCCAGGCGAGGAGCTGCTCCGGCTCGGGCAGGTCGGGTACGTCCGACGTGGATCGCCCGTCGCCGACCCACTCCCACAACGCTCGCAGGCGGGCCAGGACCGGGCCGGCTTCGGCGGCAGCCGCCAGTCGCGGGGCGTCGGGCAGCCTGACCGGCGGATAGGCTCGCACCCGCTCGGGTTCCTCCTCCAGCTCCTCGAGCGTCTCGCGGTCCTCGATGACGTACTCGTCCCGCTCGTCGATCTCGGCCTGGAAGTGCAGCTCGGCGGCCTTGATCGCGGCGAGGTTCTGGTCGAGGCTCGCACCGCGCGGGTCGAGCAGGTCGTGCGCCGAGAGGTACTTGAGCAGGCACCGGAGGCTGTCCGGCATCGGCGCGAATCCGGCCACGAGGTCGCTGTCGAGCTCGGCGATGTGGTACGGCACGTACACCAGCAGGAACGCCGTGACGTGCTCGGGTGTCCAGAACCCGAGCCGGCCGTCGGCGGTCTCGTGCCGGTAGGTCAACGCGGCGTCGATCGCGAAGTCGGCTACCCGCGCCTCGGTCCCTTCCGGCCAGGTCAGGCACCGGCGTACGAGCAGCGCCCTGGTGGCCTGGAACTCCTCGGCTTCCTGGAGGTCGAAGTACAAGCGCATCGCGTGCGAGCGTATCGGGCGGACGCGTCGTGGCGTTCGTCGCAGCGGGGTACCGTCACCTGTGCGTTAGCGACGCCCGGTAGTGGTGCGTGGGCGGCGCGCGGCGTCACGGAGCACCCATTGCGGGTAGGGCAGCGGGCGGTCGCTCGCCTCGGTGAGTATCCGCACGGACTCGCTGTCGAGTGTCCATCCGACCGCGCCGAGGTGGTCAGTGAGGTGGCCGATAGTGCGGGGTCCGATGATGGGCGCGGTCACGGCGGGCTGTTGGCTGAGCCACCTGAGGGCGACTTGTGCGGGTGTGCGGCCGAGTTGTTCGGCGACGGCGAACACCGCGTCGAGCAGCCGCCAGTTCTCCTCGGTGGTCTGCCGGTTCCATCCAAGATCGTGGTCGTCGGCGGTGAACTCGGCCACTCGCGTGCCGTCGGGTGGGCCGGACATGCCGCGGCGGATCCGGCCGGACAGCCAGCCGGCGTTGAGTGGACCCCAGGGAATCAGGCCGAGCCCCTCGTTCTGGCAGAGCGGGACAAGTTCCCATTCGGCGTGCCGGATCATCAGGTTGTACTGGGGTTGCAGGCTGACGTAGGGCTCCCAGCCGTGCATCCGGGCCAGATCGACGGCCTTCTGCAGGGCCCAGGCCGGGTAGTTGCTCGCGCCGAGGTACCGGACCTTTCCGGCCCGCACGAGCTCGGAAAGGGTGGACAGCACTTCGGTTTCGGGTGTGAACGGGTCGAAGACGTGCGTCTGGTAGAGGTCGATGTATTCGACGCCCAACCGCCGAAGGCTTCCGTCGACGCCGGCGATGATGCTCCTGCGGCCGTTGCCGCTGGCGCGCGGGTCCCAGGCCTTCGTGGCGATGACGAGCTCGTCGCGGTCGCGGCCTGTCGGCCAGCGTCCGAGTACTTCTTCGGAGACGCCGCTCCCGTAGACCCCTGCCGTGTCGACGAAGTTGCCTCCGGCCTCGACGAACGCCGTGGAACGCCCACGCTCTGTAGAAGCCGGCGGCCTGTATTCGTAAGAGCTGTAAGAGCGGTCTGACGATAGTTCGGGGATCTTGGTGACAGGACATGGTCCCCGGCATGGGTTCGTCGCGCGCTGCCGTCACCGCCTTGCTCTGCACGGTTTTCGTGCTGGCGGGCGCGGGCGCGGCTGGCGCGCAGTGCGTGGCGGACCTTCGGATCGACCACGCAGCGCCGGCGCAGGCGGCGGCCGGCGACACGTTCGACTACGTCCTGACCGTGCGCAACGCCGGACCCGGCGACGCCGTTGGCACGGTCGTCCGGGACGTGCTCGACGCGCGGGTTCGCTACGTACGCAGCGATCCCGCGTGCACGTTCGCTAGCGACGAGGTCGTGTGTGCGCTCGGAACGTTGACGCCGGACCAGTCCCGGCGGATCGTCGTCACCGTGCGCACGGCGGCGACGCTCGCCGACGGCACCACGTTGCGGAGCTATGCTGTCGTCTGCTCGCTCGCCTTCGACGACAACCGGGGAGACAACGGAGCTTCGGGCGAGGTGCGCATCCGCGGGCCTGCCGATCTGGGGATCCGGCTCAGCGGGCCGGAGGAGCTGCGGCCGGGGGAGCAGGGCACGTACACGCTCGACGTCGGCAACCGCGGCCTGCCTGCGAGCTCGGTCGTGGTGCGTGCGCGGCTGGATCCGGTCGTCCGGATCGACGGCGTTCCCCGCGGCTGCACGCTCGATGCCGTGCGGAACCAGCTGGAGTGCGCGCGGGCCGCGTTCGGGCGCGACGAGCGCTGGGCGATTTCGTTGACGGCACGGGCGAATCCGGCGGCACCTCCGCGCGCCACGGCACGCGCGACGGCTGTGGTGTGGTCGGCCGGACGGGACGCCGACGAGACCGACAACTCCGACAGCTGGACGACTCGGGTGCGGCTGCCGAGCGGCGATCTCGGGGTCGAGGCCACCGGGCCGCGGCGGATCTCGCCGGGAACGCCTTACGCGTTCAGGGTCACCGCGGCCAACCGCGGGCCCGACGTCGTGGACGCGCGGCTGCGCGGTGAGCTCGCGGCCGGGCTGCGGGTGGCGCGGTTGCCTGCGGAGTGCACGAGCAAGGGGCGGGTGGTCTCCTGCGAGGTGGCGGAGCTCGGAGTGGAGGAGCGGCGGGAGCTGGAGGTCGGCGTCCTGCCGTCGCCCGGGCTGCGCGCGGAGTCCCGGCCTCGGAGCGAGTTCACGTTGACGCCCGTTCGCGCGCTCGATCCGGATCGTTCGGGCAACGTCGCGGGGTTCGCGCCTGCCGTGCCGGCTGCCGCGCCGCACTTCGCGGTCGAGTTCGGCGATGTGGCGCCGCGGCCGGGTTCGCGGGTCACGGCCACCGTCGTGGTGACGAACGCGGCCGGCGCCGGTGCCGCTTCCGACCTGGTGGTGTTCGACCGGCTGCCGGCGGGAGTGTCGCTGGCGTCGGCGTCGGCTCAGCCGGGAGAGGTGCGACAGGAGCGCGACGGCCTGCTGCGCTGGACGATCCCGTCGCTGGCCTCCGGCGCGTCGGCGCGGCTCGTGCTGACGATGCTGGTCGGTGCCGACGTACCGGCCGGAGCCGCGCTGGTCAACCAGGTCTGGGCGCACGGGCTGCCCGTGACCCGGACCGCTTCGGGTCCGGTGGCCGCCGCGTCGCCACTACCGAGGTCGGAGCAGGCGCCGGGCGGGCCGACCGTACGGCCGAGTCCGAGTCCGAGTCCGAGACCGACAGCGCTGCCACAGTCGACACCGCCCACCGTGCCCGAGCCCTCGCAGGCCGCCCAGCTCGCCGTCGTGCCGGAGGTCCCCGAACCCACCGTGCCCGGCGACGCGAGCGCGATCCTGGCGCTCGGCATTCCGATGATCTCGATGGTGGTGGCTGTGCGGATGTTCTTCCGCAAGTAGGCAAACCACCGAGCTGTGGAGGCGAACGCCGATGACCCACCACCATGCCCGGCGCTCGCGGCTGGCCGGAGTGCTCCTGCTGGCCGCGATGACGGCGTTGACGGGTCTGGCGTACCTCCTGCTGCGGCGGGCGTTCGACCTGCCGATGTGGGCGGAGGCCGGCCTGCTGGTCGCGATGGCGGTGGAGTTCGCGCAGCTCGGCCTGTCGGTCGTGTGGGTCTTCTACCCGCCGGAAGAGGAGGACAACGACGCGGTGGAGGCCGCCTTCACCACGATCGCCGCGATCTACGCCCTCCTCTTCGGCTTCGCGATCGTGGTGGTCTGGCAGGCCAACGCCGACGCCAACCGGGCCGTCGCACAGGAGGTGAGCGCGGTCGCCGAGATCGACCGCATGGCCGACGGCTTCAGCGCCGAAGTCCAAGCCCAGGTTGACGAAACGTCGCTGGCCTATGTCCGTTCGGCGATCGCGGAGTGGCCGTCGATCGACCACGGCGGCTCCAGCGACCAGACCGCGGACGCGCTCAGCGGCCTGTGGAACGTCTACACCTCGATGGACGCCAGGGAGCGGGCCAGCCCGCTGTACGCGCAGTCGGTCTCGCGCCTCAACCAGCTGAGCGACAGCCGCCGCGCGCGCCTGTCGGCGGGCGGGTCGGCGATGCCTTCGCTGCTGTGGTTCCTCCTGCTCGGCGGCGCGTTGCTGACGGTCTTCCTGGCGTACTTGTTCCGCGTGAGCAACACGCGACTCCAGCGCATCCTCGTGACCCTGATGGCGGTGGTGATGGTGCTGGCGCTCTATCTGCTGGCCGCGCTGGACCGGCCGTTCGACAACAAGCTGGCGGTGTCGCCGGAAGGGTTCGAGCAGGTTCTGTCCAGCTTGCGCTGAGTTCGCCGCCTGGCCGATCCCGGCCAGATCACCTCGCGGACATCTTCTGCTCGTTGGGCCTTCATCTGCGCAGCTCACGCTGACTCGCGTGGCTAACCAAGATCTTGGACGTAGGACATTTCTGGTCGGAGGCGTGGCTGCCGGCTCGCTGATCGCTCTGCCCCAGGTGGCGGGCGCGGCTGCGCAGCTTCGCGGCAACCCGTTCACCTTGGGGGTCGCTTCCGGCGACCCGACCGACGACGGCTTCGTGCTGTGGACCCGGCTGGCGGTGGATCCGCTGGCGGAGGACGGCATGGGCGGCATGCCGAACCAGGTGTTCGGTGTGCAGTGGCAGCTCGCCAAGGACGCGCGGTTCCGTAACATCGTGCGTTCCGGCACCGCCGCCGCGCGTCCCGAGTGGGGGCACAGCGTGCACATCGAGGTCTCCGGGCTGGAGGCGGGCCGGGAGTACTGGTACCGCTTCCGTACCGGCTCGTACGTCTCGCGGGTCGCCCTGACCAGGACCGCGCCATCGCCGGGCAGCCTGATCTCCAAGCTGGACATGAGCTTCGTGTCGTGCTCGCAGTACGAGCACGGCTACTTCACCGCGTACCGGCGACTCGCCGAGGACGAGCCGGAGCTGATCCTGCACCTCGGCGACTACCAGTACGAGTACGTCAAGGGCGACTACGTCGCACCGGGTGGCAACCCGCGCGACCACGAAGGCCCGGAGACCATCACGCTGGCCAACTACCGGCAGCGGCACGCGCAGTACAAGGCCGACGCCGACCTGCAGGAGGCGCACGCGGTGGCCCCGTGGCTCGTCGTCTTCGACGACCACGAGGTCGAGAACAACTGGGCCGACGACATCCCGGAGGCGGGCAGCCAGACGCCGGCCGGGTCGGCGTTCCAGGCGCGGCGTGCGGCGGCGTTCAAGGCGTACTACGAGAACATGCCGCTGCGTCGTACGTCGGTGCCGAACGGGCCGAACGTCCAGCTCTACCGGCGGATCCGGTGGGGCCGGCTGGCCAACTTCCACATGCTCGACACCCGCCAGTTCCGCGACGACCAGGGCTGCGGCGACGGCTACAAGGACTGTCCGGCCGCGGTTGATCCCGCGCGCTCGATCATGGGTTCTACGCAGGAGGAATGGCTGATCGACGGCTTCCATCGCTCTCGGGTGCGCTGGGACGTGATCGGCCAGCAGGTGTTCTTCGCGCAGCGCGACAACGACGCCGGCCCGGTCAAGGTCACCAGCATGGACGCGTGGGACGGCTACGTCGCATCGCGGCAGCGGATCACGCAGGGCTGGGTCGACGCGGGCGTGCGTAACCCGGTGGTGCTGACGGGTGACGTGCACGCGCACTGGGCGAGCGAGCTGAAGCTCGACTACGACGACCCGACCGGGCCTTCGGTGGGCACCGAACTGGTCTGCAGCTCGATCACCTCCGGCGGCAACGGCGCCGACTCGATCCCGTCGGACCACCCGTTCCTGACGATCAACCCGCACCTGAAGTTCTACAACAACCAGCGCGGCTACGTGCGTACCCGGATCACGCCGGACTCCCTGTCGTCGGACTTCGTACGGCTGCCGTACGTCTTCTCGGCGGGGGCGCCGGCGGAAGTCCGCGCAACCTACGTCGTCGAGGACCGCGACCCCACGCTCCACCTGACCTACGACAATCCCCCGCCCGCAACCGCGACCCTGGCGGCCCAGTCCGCCTCCGACTCGCAGATCGTCGCGGA
This sequence comes from Flindersiella endophytica, assembly GCF_054779015.1. Classification (NCBI taxonomy): domain Bacteria; kingdom Bacillati; phylum Actinomycetota; class Actinomycetes; order Propionibacteriales; family Nocardioidaceae; genus Flindersiella; species Flindersiella endophytica. The sequence continues at coordinate 5,166 of NZ_BAAGYY010000006.1, read as the reverse complement.
GACAGTCGCCTGGGAGACCGACCGCCCCTAGCGCCCACCGCTCGCTCGCCGCCCCAACCCCTCGCCGCGAATGACCACGTTAACCACGTAATTGGCGGGTTAACCACGCCCCGGGACGTGGCGAACCACCTACTTGCGTGGCGAAGCACGACCTCGCCACGCAAGTCAGCAGGTCGCCACGCGTAGACACGTGGCGCTGTACCGATGTGCGGCTCCGTCGCGCGGCCCGAATGACCACGTTGACCACGTAATCGCGTGGTTAACGTGGTCATTCGCTGGTGTGGTGGCGCTGACCTGCGGTTCCCAGCCCGGTTGACGCCTAGCAGGGCACATACGAGTGCTGCGAAGAGTGAACGTTCGTCACTCGAGCTCGGGGCACGGCGTCGTCCGGCTGGACGAGGTAGTCGTCCAACCGGGCCGTCCGCCAGAATGCACCGCCGTCCGGCCGCCCGCTCTCCCAGCCCTCGCGCGATGACCACGTCGGACTTCGCCACGCAAGTAGGTGGTTCGCCACGTCCCGGGGCGTGGTTAACCCGCCAATTACGTGGTTAACGTGGTCATTCGCAGGCGGGAGGGGCGCGCGTACAGTCGATGGGGTGGGCGAGGAGGGCGAGGATTACGGGCTGTTCGGCCCCGGCTCCGTAACGTGGAAGGTGCACGTCGAACAGGTGCTGTGGGTCGGCGGGTTTCGGGCGTTGCTCCTGCAGTCCCTGCATCCGCGGGTGATGCGCGGCACGTACCAGAACTCCGCGCTGTTCGACCGCAAGAAGTCGTGGGAGCGGTTCCTGCGCACGGCCCGCTTCGTCACGTTGCGGTCGTTCGGCAGCACCGAAGCCGTCGAGCGGTACGCCGCGCGCGTCCGTGCGCTGCACTCCCGGCTCTCCGGCTTCGACCCCGACACGGGCGAGACGTTCCCGCTGGACGAGCCCGCGGGCCTGCTCTGGGTGCACTGCGCCGAGATCGACTCCTACGCCAGCGTCTCCCGCCGGGCCGGCGTGATCGACGCGCGTGAGGAGGACCGGTACATCGACGAGAACCGGCGGGCGGCAGAGGTCGTCGGCCTCAGCCCGGACGACGTGCCCGCCAACCGCGCCGACCTGGACGCCTACTTCGACGAGATCAGGCCGCGCCTCTACGCCTGCGACGAGGCCAAGAAGAGCCTGCTGAACGTCGTCAACCCTCCCACGCCGCTCAAGCTCGCGCCGCTGCGGCTGTTCGCGCCCACGATGCTGGCGCTCTCGATGTCGTCCCTGCCGGGGTGGGCTCGCCGCCTCTACGGCCTGCCGGGCGCCCCGATCACCGACTTCTCGACCACGGTCGCCCTGCAGGGGTTGCGCCGGGCCACCTTGCCCCTCCGAAACAAACCTTTGGATCTACGGCAGCGGGTACAACAGGTTTAGGGTCCAAGCAAGGGATCACGCCGGCAGCGAATGGAGGTTGCCGTGCCGACGTATGTTTACGACTTCGCCCAAGGCAACAAAGAGATGAAAGATCTTCTCGGCGGTAAGGGGGCAAACCTCGCCGAGATGACGAACCTCGGACTTCCCGTACCCCCGGGCTTCACGATCACAACCGAGGCCTGCCGGGCCTATCTGGACAGCGGTGAGGTTCCGCCTGAGTTGCACGACGAGGTGACCGAGCACCTCACATCGGTGGAGAAGGCCCTCGGCAAGCAGCTCGGTCAGCCCGACGACCCACTGCTGGTTTCGGTACGTTCCGGCGCGAAGTTCTCGATGCCCGGAATGATGGACACTGTTCTCAACATCGGACTCAATGACCAATCCGTGCACGGATTGGCACGCCAGGCCGAAAGTGAACGGTTCGCCTGGGACTCCTACCGTCGCCTGTTGCAGATGTTCGGAAAGACCGTGCTCGGCATCGAGGGCGACGCGTTCGAGGACGCACTCGACGAGGCCAAACAGCAGCGCGGAGCCGAGCAGGACATCGACCTCGACGCCGAGGCGCTGCGTGAGCTCGTCGACACGTTCAAGGGCGTCATCCGCGACCGTACGGGCAGCGACTTCCCGCAGGATCCACGCGAGCAGATGGACCTGACGATCCGTGCGGTGTTCGACAGCTGGAACTCCCCGCGAGCCGCGGTCTACCGTCGCCAGGAACACATTCCCGCCGACCTCGGCACCGCGGTCAACATCGTCGCGATGGTTTTCGGCAACCAGGGCGACGATTCCGGCACCGGCGTCGCGTTCACCCGCGACCCTGCGACAGGCTCGCAGGGCATCTACGGCGACTACCTGCAAAACGCCCAGGGTGAAGACGTCGTAGCCGGCATCCGCAACACCGTCTCCCTCACCGAGCTCGAGCACATCGACAAGCAGAGCTACGACGAACTGCTCGACATCATGGCCACGCTCGAGGGCCACTACCAGGACCTGTGCGACATCGAGTTCACCATCGAGCGCGGCAAGCTCTGGATGCTGCAGACCAGGGTGGGCAAGCGCACGGCCGCGGCGGCGTTCCGGATCGCGACGCAGCTGGTCGACCAGGGCGTGATCGACGAGGAGGAGATGCTGCGGAGAGTCAACGGCGAACAGCTGTCGCAGCTGATGTTCCCGAAGTTCGACGACCAGGCCGAGAAGAAGCGCATCGCCAAGGGCATGAACGCCTCACCGGGCGCGGCCGTCGGCAAGGCGGTCTTCGACTCCGAGACCGCCGTCGAACGCGCGGCGCAGGGCGAGCAGGTCATCCTCGTACGCCGCGAGACCAACCCCGACGACCTCGGCGGCATGATCGCGGCGGCCGGCATCCTCACCAGTCGCGGCGGCAAGACCAGCCACGCGGCCGTCGTCGCACGTGGCATGGGCAAGACCTGTGTCTGCGGCGCGGAGGAGCTGCAGGTCGACACCAAGAAGCGGGTGTTCACCGCACGCGGCGGCGTCGAGGTCGCCGAAGGCGACGTGATCTCGATCGACGGCTCGAACGGCGACGTTTACCTCGGTGAGGTTCCGGTCGTCGAGTCGCCCATCATGCGTTATTTCGAAGGTGATCTGGCCGCCTCGAGCAACGAGGCCGACGACCTGGTGCAGGCCGTCGACCGGGTGATGACGCTGGCCGACGAGCGGCGCCGGCTGGGCGTACGCGCGAACGCCGACATGCCCGAGGACGCCGTACGCGCGCGCAAGCTGGGCGCACAGGGTATCGGGCTGTGCCGTACGGAGCACATGTTCCTCGGCGAGCGCCGCAAGTACGTCGAGCGGCTGATCCTGGCCGACACCGACGAGGAGCGCGACACGGCACTGTCGGCTCTGTTGCCCTTGCAGCGCGACGACTTCGTCGAGCTGTTCGAGGCGATGGACGGGCTGCCGGTGACCGTACGCCTGCTCGATCCGCCGCTGCACGAGTTCCTGCCCGACATCACCGAGCTATCCGTACGCGTGGCTCAGGCCGAGGACCGCGGCGAGGACCACGAGAACGACCTGCGACTGCTGCAGGCCGTGCACCGGCTGCACGAGCAGAACCCGATGCTGGGTCTGCGCGGCGTACGGCTGGGCCTGGTCATCCCGGGCCTGTTCGACATGCAGGTAAGGGCGATCGCCGAGGCGGCGGCCGCCCGGATCGAGGCCGGCGGCGACCCGAAGGTCGAGATCATGGTGCCGCTGGTCGGTGCGCTGGAGGAGCTGGAGCTGATCCGCGAGGAGACCAAGGCGGTCATCGAGGAAGTGCACCAGCACGAGCACGTCGAGCTGCGCATCCCGATCGGCACGATGATCGAGCTGCCCCGCGCGGCGCTGACCGCGGACCGGATCGCGGAGGCCGCGGAGTTCTTCTCGTTCGGCACCAACGACCTCACGCAGACGACGTGGGGCTTCTCGCGGGACGACGTGGAGGGCGCGTTCTTCGCGGCGTACCTCGAGAAGGGCATCTTCGGAGTGTCGCCGTTCGAGTCGCTCGACACCGAGGGCGTCGGCGCACTGGTCCGGATCGCCTGTGAGAAAGGGCGCGCGACCCGGCCGGGGCTGAAGCTCGGCGTCTGCGGCGAGCACGGCGGCGATCCCGCGTCCGTGCACTTCTTCGACCAGGCAGGGCTGGACTACGTGTCCTGCTCGCCGTTCCGCCTGCCCGTGGCGCGGCTGGAAGCGGGCCGGGCCGCGGTGTTCGCCGGTGAGAAGGTGGAGAACGCCAGCAGCTGAAAACCGTTTGGACTCCCGCTGGGCAGGCTGCGAAACTGGACGTACCGGTCATCGCAGTACCTGCCCAGCGGAGCGCCACAGAGCCAGGAGGTGTGCCGTGCTCCCCGATATCTAGGTCCGACCGCCCAGGTCGGCATGATGAAGGAGCATGTCATGCCCACGCGTCGATTCCTTTATCGACGGAAGTTTCTGAACCGCCCGCGGCACCACGCCGGCGCCAACGTGATCGCCAGCATCGAGCTGGAGCGCGTGAAGGACCGCGATCCCAACGTCGAGGCCTCGCTGGAGATCTCCGACTGCCGTCGCTCGATCCAGCTCGACTTCGACATCTGGTCGAAGGCGGATGCGCGTAACGCCCTGTACAAGGCGACTGTGCTGCGCGACCTGCTGGAGGAATACGTCGAGGCGCTGCAGGCCGCTGTTGACGAGTGGGAGAAGAGCCCCAAGCCGAAGCCCAAGCGCGACTAGGCCCTGTTTCATAAGTGGTTGTTGTGATCTGGGTGTGCTCGGCGTGTCGGTGATCAAGAACGTGCGAGGTCTCCGGTAGATGGTTCATCGACCAAGACGACCATCAGCACGGAGACCTCGTGGCCAGCGTAGCGGCGGCGGGGCGGTTCGATCTGACCGACGCGCAATGGGTGGTACTGGAGCCGATCCTGGAGTCGGTGCTGCCCACGCCGAAGAAGTCTGGTCGGCCGCCCAAGTGGACGAAACGGCAGTTGATTGACGGGATCAGGTGGCGGGTGCGGGCAGGCACACCGTGGCGCGACGTGCCAGGCGAGTATGGGCCGTGGCAGACGGTGTATGGCCTGTTTCGTCGCTGGCAGCGCAACGGTGCCTGGGCGGCGATCCTGACCAGGCTGCAGGCTTTGGCTGATGCGGCTGGGTTGATCACCTGGGAAGTGTCGGTCGATTCCACGATCGCTCGGGCGCACCAGCATGCGGCCGGGGCGCGGAAAAGGGGGATCTGCAGGTCGAGCCACCCGGCGGCGAGGATGACGTCGGTGGGACCGAGCCG
>NZ_BAAGYY010000005.1:0-110132 GCF_054779015.1 Flindersiella endophytica | reverse complement strand
CGCGCGGCTCAGCGCGCGACCACCGCGTCCGGCGGGGCCGCGGCGCTGCCGCTGCCGCGGGTGGCCGATCGCCTGGACCGGGCCGCGGGCCTGCGCGATCACCCGCGCCCGCCGGTTGACCTCGGTGAAGATGCCGTCAGTGGTCCAGCGCGCCAGCTGCACCGCCGGACGCTCGCCGGCCAGGACCTCGATCAGCGCCTGGACGAACCGGGCGCACCACGGCTTCGGGTGCGGCAGCTGCATCCGCGGCGTGCGCTGCGGAGCGAAGAACTGGTCGTCATCGTCGTCGATCTCGTCAACCAGGCTGAGGTGGCAGGAGGTGAACCAGTGCTCCTCGTCCGGCTCGTCGACCAGGTCGAGCGCCAGCGAGCCCTGCGTGATCGGCTTGTGCTGCGCCTGCGCGCCCACCGGCCGCTTGCGCTTCCCCCGGCCGTCGTGCGTCGGCTCTGTGGTCGGCATCGGCACCCGACGCGGCGCACCGGCGATGAGCTCTGCGTCTCTGGCCATCGTCGCGGTCTGCATGGAATCCCTCGTCTTTCCCCGAATTGGTGCCAAACGTGGCGGCTGGGCCGCCTGAGTGGTGGTCGAAAGCTGGTTCAGTTGTTGGCGCCCGGCGCCTGCAGGATCTGACCCGGCAGGATCAGGTCCGGGTTTTCACCGATCACCTGGCGGTTGGCTTGGTACCACCGCTGCGTCTCACGGGCGATGTCGGCGTTGCTGGCGCCGTCGGGCAGGCTCGCCGCCGCGATGTCCCACAGCGTGTCGCCGCGTACGACGACGTGCTGGCCGGCCTGTTGCTGGCGCTGCTGCTGGCGGTTCTGCTGGTTCTGCTGACCCTGCTGCTGTTGCCCCTGCTGCTGGTTGCCGGTCTGGCCGACCTGCGTCATCGGACGATCGGGGAGCGGCAGTCCGACCGTGCGCCCGGTGTTCTGGTTGGACGTCGGGCGGTCGGGCATCGGGAGCTGGCCGGCTTCCTGGCCGGTCCACGAACCAGTGGGACGGTCGAGGTTGGGCAGCTGCGCGGCCCCCGGGAAGACGGTCTGGGTGCTGCCGGGCCGGTCGAGCGAAGGCAGCATCTGCGTCGCGGCGGTCTGGGACGGGCTGTCGACCGGCGCCGCGTTCGCGGGCATCGTCGCGACCATCGGGCCGGCGACGACGGTGATTCCGAGCGCGATCTTGGCGACCTTGCGGTAAGCGGCCGGCGTCACCTTCTCGGCCATCGCCCCGAACACGGCGCCGGCAGCGCCGGGCAGCGCGCTCAGGAACGTCAGCAGCGCGCCGAGCGCGAGCCAGGCGAAACATGCCCAGGCCAGCACCGACACGAGCAGCATGAGGAGGTCGTCGAACGTCGGGTTGCCCGCGCGGAGATCGTCGATGGTCGCCCAGCTGTCGGCCGTCACCCAGAGCAGCAGGCGGGCACCGAAATAGAACGCGGCGAGCACCACGAACGGCGACAGGATGCGCCGGACGGTCCTCATCTGCGATTCGCCTCCGAACCTTGCGTTTGCTTGCATTTGCTTTCATAGACCATCGGTAGCCCCGTTGTCAACGGAGATGGCCCTGGTTCATCTCTTTAGACTCCGAAACGTCATCTTCGGTTGTACCTGACCGCCAATATCTGCGGATCGTCCTTCATCTGATGCTCAACTCGTCGTACGGGAGCATGCCCACGGATGGTTCAGTCGGTACCGTGATCAGGTGCGATGGGAGAGTTTGTTCGCCGACCTCGAGTCGCAGATGGAAGAGCTCGAGGCGAACGAAATGGCCTCGGAGGTCGCGGACCGGACCCGGCGGGAGGTCGCCAAGTTCCGGCTGGTCGACCGCATCCGCCCAGCGTTCGGGCACCCGCTCACCGTGTTCACCCTCGGCAGCGGCCAGTTGGCCGGCCGGGTCACCGGCGTGGGCGCCGACTGGATGCTGATGGCCGTCGATCGCCTGCACGAGTGCCTCGTGCCGCTCGACGCGATCACCGGGATCACGGGGCTCGGCGGGATCTCGGCAGTGCCGGGCAGCGAGGGCAAGATCGCCGCGAAGCTGACGCTGGCGTACGCCCTGCGTGGCGTGGCCAGGGACCGCGCCTACGTCGTGATCCAGATGCGCGACGGCAGCATGGTCACCGGAACGATCGACCGGGTGGGCACCGACTTCTTCGAGATGGCCGAGCACGGGCCGCACGACATGCGCCGGAACCGCGAGATCTGGGGCATCCGGACCGTGCCGTTCGGAGGGATCGCCTACATCAGGCGCTCGGCCTAACGGCGTGAGGCCGGGAGCAGGCCGCACCACGACTGCCGCGGGGGGTTTGGGGGTCGTCCCCCCAATGAGCACGTTCTGATCTGACTGGTGAGCGCTTTTCGCGAGCGGAGTCCCCCTCAGATCAGAACTCTTCGCCCTTGCCGTAGGGATGGGCGTCGATGAAGTCCTTGGTGGCGGAGTACATCCGCTCGATGTAGGCCTCGAGGGCGGTGGACTCCACCCGCCACTGGCCGCGGCCACCGATCTTGATCGCCGGAAGCTCCCCGCTGCGAACGAGTGCGTACGCCTGAGCAGCGGAGATGTTGAGGATCTCAGCGACGTCGGTCAGCTGGAGAAACCTCGGTGTGCTGGGCATCCGCCCTCCTTCCGGACGATGTTGCTTCGTTAGTGTGCCACGCATTTGCTTGTGCTTGCTTTCAGTTGTCCACAGGCTCGTGTCGGTGTACCCCAAGAGTCGGTGGAGTACTCGGTCCGGTTACTCGACGGACACTTGGTGACAGGGTGCAACCAAACGACGTCCCGGAACATCTGACCGGCCGAGTGCGTCTCGTTGAGCGGACGGGGGAGAATCGACTCGGCAGGTGCGCCTACCGTTGCCGCTGGTGTCGTACTGTTTGTCGGACCCGGCTGCGCCGTTCGGGGGCTACGCCGAGCCAGACGTGAACCGGAGGGAAGACCTTGTCGGAACTGTCGTCGCCCAAGGCCTCGCGGCAGGCGCGGCCACGGTGGCTTGACCCCAAGCTCTTCTTGGGCATCTTGCTCGTGCTCGCCTCGATGGCGTTCGGCGCCCGCATCATCGCCAACGCCGACAAGTCGACCGAGGTCTGGGTGGCCAAGGAAGACATCCCGGAGAACACCGTCATCGATCCGCAGAAGATGCTGGCGCAGACGAAGATCCGCTTCACCAGCGACGATGACGCGAAGCTCTACCTCAGCGCGCGCAGCCCGTTCCCCAAGGGCGTCCGAGCGGTGCGTACGGTTGCCAAGGGCGAGCTCGTTCCGGCCAAGTCGCTCACCAAGGAGCCGGACAACAGCCTTATCGACCTCGCCATACCGGTCGCCGGCCAGGGCCTCACGTTCGACGCGGGCAAGGGCGACAGGGTCGACATCTGGGCCGTCCCCAAGGAGGACGAGCTCAAGCCTCGCGATCCGAACGCCAAGGCCATCGAGGTCGTACAGGACGTTCAGCTGATGTCGCTGCCCAAGAGCGGCGGCATCGGCGGCGGCGGTGGTGGCGCAGCAACGGTGCGCTTCTCCCTCGAAGACCACCCGGACGTCGCGCGGATGGTCCTGCTCGCGATCGTCTGCGACATCTCGATCGTCGAGCACGTGGCTCCCAAGACAGTGGGCGGGAACTGACGCCATGGCAGTACCCGTACTGACCGCAGTCACCGGGGCGCAGTGGGAGTCCGACCTGGTCTCCGCGCTGGAGCACAGCCCGCTGGGCCTCGATGTCGTACGCCGGTGTGTCGACCTGCCCGACCTGCTGGCCACCGCCGCCTCCGGGCAGGCGCGGGCCGTGCTGCTGTCCGCCGACCTGCGCCGGCTCGACCGCGACTCGGTGGCCCGGCTGCTGTCGGCCGGCGTCGCCGTCGTCGGCGTCGTGAGCCCGGGCGACCAGGAGGGCGAGGAACGCCTCTACCGCCTCGGCATCGGCACGGTTGTGCCCGCCGACGCCACCACCGACCAGCTCGCGCAGGCCGTCGCCCGCACGATCGAGCTGACCGGCCGGACGTCAGACCTGTCCGCGCAGGACTTCGTGATGTCCAACCCGGTCGTCGCGCAGATGCCGCAGCTGCCGCCGATCGAAGACAACCAGCAGCCGTTCGAGCAGGCCACCGGCACCGGCCAGCTGATCGCGGTCTGGGGGCCGACCGGAGCACCCGGTCGTACCTCCGTGGCCGTCACGATCGCGACCGAGCTGTCGCTCTTCGGTGTGCCGACGCTGCTCGCCGACGCCGACGTCTACGGCGGCGTGGTGGCGCAGGCGCTGGGCCTCCTGGACGAGGCACCGGGTCTGGCGGCGGCCTGCCGCTCGGCCAACAACGGCAACCTCGACCTGCCCCAGCTGGCCCGGCACGCGCGCGAGGTGCTGCCCCGGCTGCGGGTGCTGACCGGCATCCAGCGGGCCGACCGCTGGCCCGAGCTGCGTACGTCCGCGCTGGAGCAGGTCTGGGAGACGGCGCGGCAACTGGCCGCCTCGACGGTTGTCGACCTGGGCTTCTGCCTGGAGCAGGACGAGGAGATCTCGTTCGACACCGCGGCTCCCCGGCGCAACGGCGCGACGCTGAAGACACTCGAGCTCGCGAACACGATCGTCGTCGTGGGCACGGCCGACCCGATCGGGCTGCAGCGGCTGGTGCGCGGCATCAACGAGCTGCGCGAGGCCGTTCCGGGCGGGACGATCCGCGTGGTCGCCAACGCCGTACGCAAGGGCCCGGTCGGCGGCGACGCCGAGAGCCAGGTGCGGGACGCGCTGATGCGCTACGCCGGCATCAACGACGTCACGTGCGTGCCCTACGACCGTGCCTCGTTCGACGCGGCGCTCGCGCAGGGGCGGACGCTGGCGGAGGTGGCGCCGAGCTCGAGCGCGCGGGTGCCGCTGCGGCAGTTCGCGTCGCAGCTGATGGGCATCACGCTGGTGTCGAAGCGCCGCAAGCGCCGCTGACGCCTGGGTCCTTTGGGGGGTCTCGTTGGACTCTCATCGCTGCCGGGTGTGCGGGCTCAGGTCGGAGGACGAGCTCTGGGGTCCGGACGTGCGGTCGCCGACGTACGTCATCTGCGACTGCTGCGGCTGCCGGCGGCCGTACGGACGAATCGGGAGCGGTGGCTGGCGCGTGGCGCGCCGTGGTTCGAGCCGAAGCTGAAGCCGGCCGGCTGGGACCTGGAGGAGCAGCTTCGGCACGTACAGGAGGAGTTCCGATGGGCGCCGGGGAAGCCACAGACGCCGAGCGGGAGGACCTGCGGGCCGTTCGTCGCCGGCCGGGAATGTTCGGCCTGCGCACGTACTCCGACGTCATCTCGTTCCTGCTGGGATTCGATGTCGCGACCGGGGGTCGGGTGTTCGACGGTTTCAGGCTCTGGCTGGCCAGGAACAAGACCGGCTACGGCGAGAACCTCGCCTGGCCCGCACTTGTCATGATCGCCGCCCATCCCGCTCTCGGGCCCAAGGAGGTCACGGAGCTGTCGTACCAGGGCTGGGACGAGCACGGGGTCGAGGTGCTCTGGGCATGCGTCGAGGAGTACCTGGACGAGCTCGCAGGCGAGCAGGGCCCGTTCCTGGAGCGCCGGGCGTCCGGTGCGTTCGGTGCCGCGTTCATGGCAGGGTTGTCGAGTGACGAGCGCGCCCGGCTGGCCAAGGCCGAGGGCCTGGTCGACGCCGTACTGAGGCTGCGGGAGCACGTCGACGCACTCGACCTTCCGTACCAGGTGCTCTGGACCTGGGAGTGGGTGGTGAAGGAATTGGCGGCGTTCGAGCCGGAGCTCGGAGCGCGCGTGCGGCAGCAGTTGCCGACGATCGACCTGCACGTGTTTCGCGTACGCACCTTGGCTACGTGGTGCACGTTCGAGCTGCCGGACGCCGCGGCCTGGTCGGATTGGCTGCAGGAGCGGTTCGCCGAGCGCTCGGATGATGTCGTGCTGTTGGAGTAACTCGCCGCGCATGGTCGGCACCCGCGTATTCGCGCCCTGGCCGCCGAGCGAGCCCAGGCCGGTGCCCGCGATCGGAAGCCGGCCTGATGGGCGGTCTGCCTGTCTCGGATGAGCTGCGTGCACGGGTCCCGCGGCTGGCCGCGGTCTGCGCGGTGCCCGACCCCGATTCCGCTGACGAGCACGAGCGCTGGGGGCTTTACGAGTACGCGATCGAGCAGCGGCAGACCTGGATCGAGCTGCGCAGCTGCGTGAGCGCCGAGCCGGACGTAAGCGTCGCGACGTCGGTCGTGGCGCGGGTGCTGGAGCGGGTCTCGCCGGGCGAACGATCGGCGTGGACCGCGGCCGTGCGCGCGGAGGGGCGGCCGTTCGTGGAGCGGCGAGCGCACGAGCTTGCCATCCTGGAGGCCCCCGGCTCCGTCCGCGCGAGCGACGGAAGCTGGGACGTCGACGACTGGACGAACTGGCTGCAATTGCGGACCGCCGAACGGTCGGAACACCTTGCTCTGTTGGAATATCATCGCCTGATGAACTACGCGGAGGCCCGGGAGGCGGTGCAGGCGTACTTTGGCGCCGATGCCGGCAGTGAGGTGGCGATCGCGTTCATGCGGGGCGCGGGACTGTCGATTGTCGACTGCATCAAGCTGGTGCGCGAGCTCACCGGATGCTCGTTGAGCGACGCGAAGCTCACCGTGCACACCAGCGTCGCGTGGGCCGATCGGCGTGCTGGCAACGAGCGCCTTCACGAGGAACTGGTGCGCGCGGTCGAGCGCGAGACCGAGCTCGCCGGCAACGAAACCGTCGAGTTCCGGGGGCTGGATCCCTGGGCGGCGGACCCCAACAACCTCTACATCGAGTGTGAGAACGATGGCGGGTTCGTCGACCTGCACAACTTCTACAACGTCGGCGATGTCGTCCTGCGCCTGACGGAGGGCTCGATCTTCGTGGTGCTCGAGCGGGTCGAACAACCCAGGCCGCCGGCCAACTGCCGGCCGTTCGTCGTGCTGGGGTTTCTGGGGGTACGGGACCTGGAGGTCAAGCAGGCCGAGGACTTCGACGCGCGAGCCGCGGACGTGTTCGAGGGCGTCATCCACTATCTCCACGAGGGCGAGCCGACGTTCACGGTGCTGGCCGCCGACTCGGAGCTCTTCTTCCGCGCGAGCACGGTCGTCTTCGAGCAGTACGACACGAAGGCGGAAGCGCTCAGGTGGCGAACAGCAACGTGAGCCCGCCCGTGGTGTAGACGATCATCACGATCAGCAGGGGCAGCTGCGCCAGCAACGCCGTGTGCCTCGGGAACACCGCCACCGCCTTGTCGTGGGCCACGACGACGCCGAGCACATGACCCACCACGACCGCGGTTACTTTCACGATCGCCACCAGGGGGGCGTTGTCGGCGATCGACGTCGCGACGCCGTGGCCGGACAGGCCGAGCAGGTTCGCGCCCGAAGACAGTGGGTCCGACAGCAGGATCAGCGTGCGCTGCCCCTCGAGTACGAACAGCGTGAAGTAGTGCGCCACGACGTAGCCCAAAGCGATCGGCACCACCGACGCAGCGAACGTGCCGGGCAACGGCCCAGGAGCCACGCCTCCGAGGCTCCCCGCCAGCCGGCAGGCGCCCCAGAACGTCACGGCGACGAACAGGACGAAGCCCAGCAGCACCGCCGTTCCCACCAACGGCGCCGGCAAGCCCTGCGTCTGCACGTATCCCGTCCACCACGGGCTCTGCGAGAAGCCGTCGAACCCCGTCGAGCCGAGCATCACCGAGATCACGGCGACCAGCCCCGGCGCTGCGCCCACGACGGACAGGTTCGCCAGCGGGTTACGCAGCACCAGGCGCCGGTCCGACACCCGCCGCGCCAGCGGGGACAGCCGCCCGAACAAGGCGGAGTACACCTCGAACGCGTCCCCGCGGTCGAACCACCGCGACCCGTACAACGTCGCCGCCATCAGGTGGATCACGGCGTACAGCGCGAACCACAACCGGATCACCGGCAACGTCGCGTTGTCAGGCGCCACCAGCTCGAGCCAGACGAACGCGAACAGCCCCACGACCGCCGGCCAGTAGCCCAGCCGCGTAGGAAACGGCAGCAGCCCCTTCTCCGGCGGCTGCCGCAACGCCCACGCGATCACCCGATGCACCGTCCGCAGCGGGTTCAGCAACCGCCACACCGGCCCGAACAACAGTGAAGCCGGCACCAGCCCGACCCAGAACAAGACGTACACGACCCCGAACGTCGGGTTGACCAGCAGGTCCGGCCCGAACAGCGCCGCGGCGCCGACGTACGCCGTCAAACCCAAGCCCAGCAGCCGCAGCGCCAGCCGGAAGCCACGAGAGTCGACGAACGCCGTGAAACCGGCAGGCCGCATTCGCCCCGACTCCCTGGCAGTCTCCCAGCGCGGCGACTTCCAGGCATACCCGAGGATCACGAACGACAGCACCAGCGCGGCGACAGCGGCGTTCAGCGCCAGCGGGAACGGCACCGGCAGGTCGCCGCGCCCGCCCACGCCGTGCGCGAGGATCAGGGGCGAAGCACTCACGGCTGCACGACGAGCTGGTAGATGAGCTTGTCCGTCCCGTGGCTCTCGATCTCGAACTCACCCGTCGTGTCCGCCACGAACTCCAGGGTGGCCGGCTTGCCCGGCTGCAGCTCGACGGACTTGTCGTAGCCGTGCACGTGCAGCTCGTCCTTCATGTCGGCGGTCACCGTGATCTTGATCGTGGTGCCCGCCTTGACCTCGAGCTTCTCCGCGTTCGGTGTCACCGCGCCCTTCTCGATCTTCGCCGTCAGGGCCTTGACCTGCCCGTTCGGGCTCGCCTTCGTTCCGTCGGGTGTGTTGTCACCGCCGCAGCCGGAAAGGAGTCCGGTCAGAAGGAGCGCTGGCAGTACTGCGAGGACGAGCAACCGGGCGGCGCGGCGCATCTTTGAGAAACCTCTCGTTTTGGTGTAGACGAAGCTGTGTGCAAAGTACGAACCTGCCAGGATGAATGTTCCCGTACGAATCTGGAGTGACGTGTGCCGGACCGGCTGAGTGCGCTGGATGTGTCGTTCCTCTACCTCGAGGAGCCGACCACACCCCTGCACGTCGGGAGCGTCGCGCTGTTCGACGACGGCGACCTGGACTACGAGACGCTGCTCACCCTCGTACGCGAGCGCCTGGCCTTCGTGCCGCGCTACCGCCAGCGGGTGCGCTGGGTGCCCGCGCACCTCGCGAACCCGGTCTGGGTCGATGACGACGACTTCGACCTGACCTACCACGTCCGGCGGTCCGCGCTGCCGAAGCCGGGCACGCCCGACCAGCTGCGTGAGCTGGTCGCCAGGCTGATGAGCCGCCCGCTGGACCGGACCCGGCCGCTCTGGGAGATGTATCTCGTCGAAGGGCTCGCCGGCGGGAAGTTCGCGCTGGTCTCCAAGACCCACCAGGCCGTCGTCGACGGCATCTCGACCGTCGACATCGGGCAGGTGGTGCTCGACCCGTCGCCCGAGCCGCCGCCGGCTCCGTCGGACGTCTGGTCGCCGGTGGCCGAGCCGTCGGCGCTGGAGCTCGTCGTGGGAGCGGTGTCGGAGGCGGTCCGGCGGCCGAGCGCGATGCTCGACACCGCCCGCTCGACGCTGTCCGACGTCACGTTCACGACCGGACGGGTGGTCGACGTGCTCGGGGAGGCTGCCGGCGGGCTGGCCCGCGCGCTGCGCCTGGCTCGGCCCGCGCCCGGCAGCCCGCTGAACGTCCCGATCGGCGCGCAGCGAAGGTTCGCGACCGTCGACACCAGGCTCGACGCCTACCGCGACGTCCGCGCACAGTTCGGCGGCTCGGTCAACGACGTCGTACTCGCGACGATCGCCGGCGCGTTGCGCAGCTGGCTGTTCACCCGCGGCATCCCGGTCCGTGGGGCGACGACCGTCCGCGCGCTCGTACCGATGCGGATCCAGGACGGTGAGAGCGACACGCCGCGCGGCGTCGGCAGCCGGGTCGCGGAGTACGTCGTCGACCTGCCGATCGGCGAGCCGAGCCCGGCGATGCGGCTGCACCAGGTGTCGTACGCCATGAAGGCCCACAGCGAGACCGGCCAGGCGGTGGGTGCCCGCGCGATGACCGGCATGGCGGGGTTCGCGCCGCCGACGATGCACGCGCTGGGCGCGCGGGTGGCGAGCTCGCTGTCGAGGCGTACGTTCAACCTGGTGGTGACCAACGTCCCAGGGCCGCAGAACCCGCTCTACGCCGCGGGCGCCGCGATGCAGGCGTCGTATCCCTATGTGCCGCTGGCCAAGGGGCAGGCGCTGGCGATCGGGCTGACCTCGTACAACGGCTCGGTCTACTTCGGGCTGAACGCCGACCGCGACGCGATGGCCGACCTCGACGTGCTCGCCGAGGCGATCCCCGACGCGCTACGCGAGCTGCTCGACTCCGTCGACGAGCCGCGGCGCAAGCGGAACGTACGCCGGCGCCCGGCCGCGAGAACCGACGCGAAGGCCGCCACCCGTAACGCCGGGAAGCGGAAACAAGCGCCATGAGCCGCAAGCGTCGCGGCCTCGTACTCGGCGGCGGTGGTGTGCTCGGAGCGGCGTGGACGATCGGGGCGCTGTGCGCGCTGGAGGACGAACGCGGGTTCTCCTGCACCGACGTCGACGCGATCGTCGGCACCTCGGCGGGCTCGGTGGTCGCGTGCCTGCTGGCGGCGGGCGTCTCGCCGTGGGAGCAGTACACTCACCAGCACGGTGACGGGCACGGGCGGCTCGCCGAGGTCGAGGTCGACTACTCCTTCAACGGCGTCAAGGCCCGCGCTCCTTCGCTGGCGATCGGCTCGCCGCGGCTGGTGGCGGCGTACCTGCGTGGGCGGGGGCGGCTCGGCACGCCGGCGCTGGTCGCAGGGCTGTTGCCGCGCGGGCGGGGCAGTCTCGGCGAGGTGATCGGATGGGTCGACAAGCTGCTGCCCACCTGGCCGGCCGGGGTGGACCTGCGGATCGTCGCGACCGAGTTCACGACCGGGCACCGGCACCCGTTCGACCGTGAGTCCTCCGTACCCCCGTCCACCGCGATGGCCGCGTCGTGTGCGATGCCGTCGGTGTTCGCGCCGGTCGAGATCGACGGGTCGAGCTACGTCGACGGCGGCGCGCGTTCGATGGCGTCGGCCGACCTGCTCGCCGGCCAAAACCTGGACGAGGTCTACGTCCTCGCGCCGCTCGCCCACCTCGTTCGTGACCCGAGTGCGTGGACGATGGGGCGCTTCCTCCTGCGGCGATGGCGCAGGCCACAGACCGTACGACTGCAGCGCGAGATGCGCCTGCTGAGCGACGAGGGGGCGCGCGTCACGCTGCTGGCGCCGGCGGCGGAGGATCTGGGGGCGCTCGGGTTGAATCCAATGGACCCCATGCGGCGTCTATCTGTGCTAGAAACATCGCTTCGCACGACCCGGGAAGCCCTGCGAAAGGGGTAAGTCGTGGCGCTCGAAGATGCTCGAGCACGTGCACGGCAACTCGATCGGCGTTTGGTCGATGTCGGCCCACAGTGGGTCCGTAACGCCGCGACGGCGTTCGGGGTGGTGGCCTGGCTGTGCCTCGGCGGGCTGTGGGTGGCTGTGCCGGCCGGGCTCGTCGTCTGCCTGCTGGCGGCCGCGGTATCGACGTCGGTCGGGGCGTTCTGCAGTGTCCTGCTCAGGCGGCCGATCTGGCACATCCTCGGGTACGGCCTGCTGGCCGCGCTCGGCCTCAACCTGATCGTGGTCGAGATCGCGTACGGCTGGACGTTCGTCTGGCCGCTGTACTTCGTCGTCCTGCTGTACGGCCAGTTGTCGGCCGTCTGGCTGGCGGCGATGCTGTTGCTGTCGAACTGGCCGGAGCTGGGGCCGGCGGTCGCTGCCGGGGTGTCGGTTGTGGTCGGGGTTTTCGTGGCGTTGCTGGAGCTGCTGCTCAGCTCGTCGGGTGCCGTGGCCTTCGTCCTGCCGGGGCTGGTGATCGTCACCACGGTCGCGGCGGCGACGGGGACGTTGCGGGGACGGAACCTCGCCGGACCGCCGTGGTGGTCGGTGCCGGCGGGTCTGCTCGTGGTCGCCGTCTCGATCTGGGGGACGACGGCCTGGCTGCTGGCGGCGGCCGAGGGAACGCCCGCGTTACGCGTCGACGCGATCCAGACAGGGCTCGTGATGGGTGTGGTGGCGGGGGCGGGCTTCGTTGTCCTGCTGGGCGTTTACAGCCGCTGGACGTCCGGACGTTCGCGTGCGCCGGCCGACCCGGTGGCCGCGGTGACTGCCGTCGACGCCGTTCCCGTGGCCGGTCCTGTGGCCGAGCGCGCAACCGGCGCCGAAGCCGCCCGGCCGGTGAGCGACCTGTTCGCGGCCGCCGCCAGCCACCTGCGAGACAACCAGGCGGCGGTAAGGCTGGCGGGCCTGATGACACTGGAGAAGCTCGCCCGAGACCACCCCGAACACCGCCCCACCGTCGTCTCGGTGCTGGGGGCGTACCTCCGCACCCCCGCGCGCGGCGGCCCGGCAGGCCTCACCCCGGAGGAACGCAAAGTCCGCCTCGCCGCCCGCGACGTCCTGGCCAAGACCCTGCAGGCCGACGCGCCGGCGGGCTGGCGCGTAGTCGCCGACCCCCTGTCGGACGGCAAGGCCTTCCGGCTGGTGAGCGAACCCGCCGACACCGGAAAAGCCTGAGTATCGCTTGACGGGGAGGGCGGATGTCGATCTTCGCGCGACAGCTCGAGTCGAAGCTGGATGTGGCTCCGGCCTGGTTCCGGAACACGGCCGTCGTGTTCGCCGCCGGTGGTTGGATGTGTCTGGGCGGGCTGTGGGTGGTCGCGCCGGAATGGCTGGCGATCTGCCTGGTCCTGGCCGGGCTGTCGACCCTGTTCGCGGCGGTCTGTGGTGCGTTGCTGGGTCGATCGGGTTGGCTCGTCATCGGGTGCGGCCTCTTGGCTGTACTGGGTGCCGTCCTGACTGTGGTCGAGCTCGCGCTCGACTGGGCGTTCGTCTGGCCGCTGTATCTCGCCGTCATCGGTTATGGGCAGGTGGCCACTCTGTGGCTAGCGACGATGCTAGTCCTGACCACCTGGCGGAGCCTGCCACGGAGCGTCGGCCTGGCCGGGATGACACTGGCGTGCGCCGGCGTGT
Organism: Flindersiella endophytica; assembly: GCF_054779015.1. NCBI lineage: Bacteria > Bacillati > Actinomycetota > Actinomycetes > Propionibacteriales > Nocardioidaceae > Flindersiella > Flindersiella endophytica. Next base: position 97,117 of record NZ_BAAGYY010000005.1, on the reverse strand, counting down.
TCCTGCTGGAGCTCTCGTTCGTCGGGACGGGCGGGGTTCGGGTCGGACTGGCGGTGCTGGCCGGCTTCCTGGTCTTCCTCGGCATTGGCGTGGCCGTCACATCAGCCGGTGGGCACCTGCGACGTAAGGAGTTCCGCGTCCTACCGTGGTGGTCTGTCCCGCTTGGACTTGTCCTGGTGGCGGTATCGATCTGGGCGTCGACGGCATGGCTCCTGCACGAAGCCGGCCAGAACCCAGCGCTGCGAATCGACGCCATCAAGACCGGCCTGACCGTCGGAGCGGGCGCCGGTGGCGTGACCGCGTTGCTGCTAGCCGTGCGGCGGCAGTGGCTGAACGAGCGAGCCCAGGTCCACACCGAGTCCGACGCGGTCGAGCGGCGAGTCACCGAGCTCTTCTCGACAGCCGCGGAGCATCTCGGACACGAGAAAGCCGCCGTCAGGCTGGCCGGACTGAAAACGCTCGAGCGCCTGGGCCAGGCCCACGTAGAGCATCGCCAGACCGTCGTGGACCTGATCTGTGCCTACCTCCGAATGCCGTTCGTCCACCCAGACGAAACAACCGGTAGTGAGGAAGCCGGAGTGGCGCGACAAGAGCGGCAGGTGCGCCTCGAAGCCCAAGGGATCCTGTCGCGGCACCTGGCCTGGGCGGCCGCGAGTAACGAGGAGCAATGGGAATGCCTGGGCATCGACCTGACCGGTGCTGCCCTGGAGAACTTCGAGTTGCCAGGTTGTGATCTGCGCATGGCTGAGTTCGGCAGCGCCGAATTTCGCGGTGACAGCGTCTTCGTGAAGTCGGCTTTCGCCTACGCCAGGTTCGCTGGCGCCGTGTTTGAGGGCCAGGTCAGCTTCGTGGGCGCGCAGTTTCGAGACAGGGCGGACTTCGCTCACGCCAGGTTCCGCGGACCTGTGAGCTTCTACAAGGCCGTTATGGAGGGCGAAGACGACTTCTCTGAAGCCATGATGAGAAGCAAGGGCTGTGTCTGCCCTACAGGGTGGAGGGTCGAAGCGGAGCCGGGCGCGAGAGGTGAGCCCGGACGACTCGTCAGGAAAGTTGAGGCCGTTCCTGGTTGATGTCTGCGGCGAGTCTGCTTGACGGCGTCAGCGGAGGCGGCCGAGGGTGCCGTGGAAGGCACCGCTCGGCCGGTCGACGTGCAGGTGAGTGGTTCTGGTCAGCTGACTAACGCGGGCAGGTGACGTCCCGCTTCGGCAGGTGGCCGCTGGCGAGGTAGGCGTTCACCGTCTCGTCGGTGCAGGCGTTGCCGTATTCGCCGTAGACGCCGTGGTGGTTGGCGTTCGGGATGGTCACCACGCGCGAGCCCGACAGCTTGCGTTGCAGGGCACCCGCGTTTGCATAGATCGTCCGCGGGTCGCCGGTGGCGGCGACGATCAGGGACGGGACGTGGGCGCGCACTCTGGTCGGCTGCTCCCGCGGCGCGTCCGGCCAGAACTCGCACGGGTTGAGGTTGTTCACGACCGGCGAGGCGTACGGCATGGCCGCCCGGTCACGCTCGATGTCCTGCCAGTATTTCTCGACCTCACCGGACGGCGAAGCCACGTCGCCGCAGAGGATGGCGGCCTGGACGCTGCCGTACTGCGAGCCCTCCGCCGTCAGGAGGAACCGCAACGCGGCCTCGAGCGACTCGGACGGCTCCGCCGATCCCTGCTCGGCCGCGTCGGCGAGAACGCGGGCCGCCTTGGCCAGCTCGACTCGTGCCGGCTCCAGATCGCTGCCCAGCATGGAGAAGAAGACCGTCGGCAGGATGTTCACGTCGAGCCGGAAGTCGCCGACGTGCAGCGGCTCCCGCTTCGCGGTGGCGAACAGCCCGTGCACGGTCGCCAGCACCTCGGCCTGCGTACTCCCGAGGCCGTACGTCGCATCGCGCTCGGCCGCCCACGAAGCCCAGGACGCCAGCGCCTGCTCGTTGGCCGGACCGGACTGCTGGAGCAACCGTGGCGCATAGGCGTCCGGGTCGATCGGGCCGTCCAGCACGAGCCGATCCACACGACGCGGGTACATCTCCGCGTAGACCGCGCCGAGGTACGTGCCGTAGGAGTAGCCGAGGTACGACAGCTTCCGCTCGCCGAGAACGCTCCGGATCAGGTCGATGTCGCGCGCGGTGTTGCGGGTGGAGACGTACGGCAGCACGTCGCCCGCGTTCCGCCCGCAGCGCGCGGCGAGGTCGCGGGCCAGCGCCGCCGAACGGTCGAAGTCGGCGCGGTCGAGGCCCGCCGAACGGATCATGCTGCCGGTCGGCCAGTCGCAGTCCAGCGGCGTGCTGCGCCCGACGAAGCGCGGATCCATCCCGATCACGTCGTACCGCTCACCGACCTTCCCCATCGCTTCCTTGATGCTGGGTGGCATGTCGATCCCAGGACCGCCCGGCCCGCCGCCGTTGAGCACGATCGCGCCGATCCGGCGCTTGGTGTCGGTCGCCGGCAGGCGGGAGATCGCGACGGTGATCGCCGGGCCGCTGGGGCGGGAGTAGTCGAGCGGAACGGTGATGTCGGCGCACTGCGCGCCTGCCTGGTCCAGCTCCTTGCCCACCTCGTCGTCGGCGTTCAGCTGGCACTTCTTCCAGTCGATCTTCTGGTGCGCATAGCGATCCGGCCCGGCCACACCAGGCCCGGCGTACGCGGCCTGGGCGGCGGCCGGTCCGGCGAGCAGTGCCGCGCCGGCGAGCGCGGCGATGCCCGCGCGCGTAGGGAATCTCATCGGATCTCTACCTCCTAGCGCGCTTCGCAGAGCGCGGTGTCGATGACGTTCTGGAACGCGATCTCGGCTGCCTCGGTCGCCGGCACCGAGTTGATGACCATCGAGAGCTGCCGGCCGTCTGCCGTGCGGACGGACATCGCGCGGAAGCCTGGGGTCGTACCACCGTGGCCCCAGGACAGGCCGCCGCAGCTCAACGGCGTGGAAATCAGCCCGAGGCCGTACCGCCCGCCGGGCCAGAGCCGATCGGGATCGGCTTCGACCGTGCGGCGCATCTCGGCGAGCTCACGCCGGGGCAACAGCCTGCCGGTCAGCAAGGCGTCGAAGAACGTGTCGAGGTCGGCGTTGCTGGAGATCAGCGCGCCTCCGGCACCGCCCCACGTCATGTTGAACTCTGTGGTGTCCTCGAGGACGACGGAGCCGTTCTTCTCGACGGGGTAGTAGCTGTGCGGGTGCGGGCCTCGGATCGTGACGTCGTCGCCCGGCCAGTAGGTGTCGCGCAGGTGAAGCGGCCGGATGATCCGCCGGTCGAGCTCGGCGTCGAGGCTGTTGCCCGTCACGCGTTCGACGAGCAGGCCCGCCACGATGTAGTTGGTGGTCGAGTAGTACCAGGGCTGGTCGGGCGGCGGCATGCCGAGCGCGGTGTCGATCAGTTCCCTGGGCTCGGCGTGCTCGTACCGCCAGCTGTCGATGTCCTCCGAAAGGGTCTCGGTGTAGTCCGGCAGGCCGCTGGTGTGCTGCAGCAGCTGCCGTACGGTGATTCGCCTGCCGTCGTAGCCGTTCCGGCCGATCAGGCCGGGGAGATAACGCTCGACCGGCGCGTCCAGGTCGACCTCGTGCTCGGCCACGAGCTGGAGCACGATCGTCGCGGTGAACGTCTTGGTGATGCTGCCGATCCGGTACGCCGGATGGCGCGGCATCGGCTGCCGGGTCTCGAGGTTGGCAACGCCGCTGGTACCGATCCAGCGGCCGCAGACCGGGCCGGTCACCTCGAGGGTGATGCCGGGCAGGCCGTGGGTTGTGGTGAGCTCGTCCAACCTGCGTTGGACTTCGCTGTGGTCTCGGCACTTGTTCGTCGCGCTCGCCGGGCTCGGCGCGGTCGACGCACCGGCCGGTGCGACGAGTACTGTAGCCAGCCCGAACGCGAGTAGTGGAGCTAGCACCACCTTGGAAACGTGAAGGACATGCTTCAGATTTCGCATGCCGTAAGCGTGTACTGGAAAGGGTTCCGGCGGCTACCGGCTGATCCCCCGTACCGACCCTGAGACTTCGCCGAGGCGTCTCAGGGTCAGGCCTCGTCCTCCTGGAGGAGGTCGGGGATCTCCTGGCGGGCGTACCACAGCAGTTCGAAGCCGGACGCCTCGTCGACGGTGAACGCCGCATCGTCGTCGCCGGCCTCGGCCTGCGGCCAGGCCTCGGCGGCGGCGCGTACGACCGGCTCGGCCTCGTCCTCGTCGACATGGGCGGAGGCGATCTGCTCGATCGGGACGACGTCGAACACCTGGACGGCCGACCGACCGCCGGCGTTGTCGGGCTTCACGGCGTTGTCGGCGACGTCGACGGCGACCACAACCCTGCGTGGCCGCTCGTTCGGCGAGGTGGCGAGCTTGGCCAGCGAGATCTTCGCGGCATCGGTGGTGGCGGCGTACTCGAGCTCCTCGAGATCCGCCTCGGCGTACCACTCGCGCAGGGTTGGCGTGACCGCGCAGCCCAGAAGCGGTGCCGGACCGAAGCCGCCCTGCGTCATCGCGGCGGCGAGCTCACCGAGCGTTACGCCGAGATAGACCCGCATGAATCCTCCAACTGTCGCTCCGCTCACCTTAGAGCTTCGGCCAGCGCGGCCGCGAAGCCGGCGGGATTGTCGTCGACCATCGGGTGCCCGGCCTTGGGTACGTCGAGCAACCGCACGCCGGCCGTTTCGAGCCCGTCGAGGCTCTCGGGAGTGTCGGTGAGCTCGCCCCGGATGTAGGCGCGGGGCATGGCCGCGGCCGTCAACTGCTCGCGAAACGTGGGCGTGCGGTCGGCCAGCAGCGACACGGACGTCTTGTGCAGGGCGGCTGGACTCCAGTGCCGCAGGGTGGCCCGCCAGACGCTCGGCTCGTCGTCGGCGTCGAGGAGGGCGAGCAACGTACCGTAACCGCGTTCGACGAACGCCTCCTCCGACTGGGAGGCGATGTGGCCGGAGATCTGGCCGACGCCTGGGTCGAGGTTGGGCTCGGCGACCACCAGACGCGCGACGAGGTCGGGCCGCCGATGCGCGAGGCTGATGGCGACCGCGCCACCCAGGCTGTGCCCGACGACGATGCAGTCGCGCTCCCCGAGCCCCTCCATCACAGCGGCGATCGTGCCGGCGTGCTCCTCGATCGTGTAGCCGAACCCGCTCGCCGCGGGAGCGACATCGCTCCACCCGGTGCCCGCCAGGTCGACGAGGATCGACCGCCGGCGGGCGAGCGCGGGATCCAGCAGGGCCTCGGGGTACATCGCGGTAGCCGCCGACCCGAGCCCGGCGACGTAGACGTGCAGCTGCCCGTCACCGGGCACCTCGAGATAGCCGACCGCCACCGTGTGCCCGGAAGCGCCTGCTGGAACTCGCATCGCTCGCATAGCGGACAAGGATGCCAGTCACCGCCGACCTGCCGAGCAGAAGATTCCGGGTGTCGGTGGCTGCTGCTGTACTTGCCGGATGCGACTGGTCAGTGTTGATCTCCAGAACGACTTCGTAGCCCCCGGCGGCGTCCACTTCAAGGGGCAGCCGTGCGTCGAGTTCATCGCGCGGACTGTGGTGCCCCACATCCGGGAGCGGGGGATCGCCGTCGCCGAGGTGGTCTCCGACTACCGCAGTTCGGCGGGCGATGCCGATCGCGAGACCTGCGCGCCCGGACAGTGGGGCTACGAGTCCGCCATTCCGGCCGACGTCAAGCCCGTCGCGCCGTGGGTGAAGGCTCACATCGCCCCGACCTGGGTGCGCGACGGTGGTGGCCGGCCCGACACCGCACCGGGCCCCGCCCGCCAGGATCCTGCCGCGTTCGACGAGTGGCTCGGCCGTGCGCTCGGCCCACCAGACACCGGCGGCCCGGTCGTGGTCATCGGGCTCGTCCTGGAAGTGTGCGTGCTGGCCACCTTGATCGAGCTGAGACTGCGCGGCTACCCCGCCGCGGTCCTGCTCGAGGGTGTCGACACCTACGACGGTGACCAGCGGCGCAAACGAGAGTTCCTCGACACCCTCGCCGGCTTCTGGGGCGAGCCCGTGACCTGGGCCCAGTGCACGGCCCAGGCCCTCGGCTAGCGCACCACCGTCACGTGTACGGCGGCCGACGTCGTGGTGTTGCCGGCGGCGTCGGTCGCGACGGCGGTCAGGGTGTGCGCGCCCAGCTGGCCGTTGCGCGGCGTCCACGCCCGGGTGTACGGCGAGGTCGTGTCGTTGCCCAGCAGCGTCCCGTCCAGGTAGAAGCCGACCCCGGTCACGCCCGAGCCACCGGTGTCGGTCGCGGTCGCCTGGATGGTCACCGCCTGGTTACGGCGCAGGCTCGCGCCTTCTGCCGGTGCGGTGATCGAGACGGACGGGCCGGCCAGGTCGAACTGCGGGGTCAGGGTTCGCGGCGACTCCGCGTTCCCCGCCAGGTCGATCGAGGCGTACCGCACGGTCTGGCCCTGCGTGACGGGGAACGGCGCGCTGTAGGTCGAAGCCGTGGAGCTCGTCAGCGGATCAGAGCCATCGGTCGTGTAGCGCGTCCGGTCCACGCCGGAGCCGCCGAGGTTGTCGGTCGCGCTCAGGCCGACGTTCACGGGCTGCGTACGGAACCAGCCCGCGCAGCTCCCGCCGTTGCACGTCGCGGAGGTCGTGGGCGGCGTCACGTCCGGCCCGGGCGGGCCGGGGTTCATTACGTCGCCGACCGTACGAACGACCGTCCCGGAGGAGGCCCGCGGCCCCAGCCAGTCCAGGAACGCCGCCAGCGTCGAAGGGTTCAGCCCGTCGGAGCCGCAGCTGGTGCAGACCCCGTGGATGGTCAGGATGACCCAGCCGCCGCCGTTGTTCTCCGCGTTCGTGACCATCGCCTGCAGCTGCGCCAACGTCGTGTTGCTGGCGACGGGCTCCGGCGTCTGCAGCCACATCGGGTCGGCCGGCGGGATCGTCTCGGCCCACGGGCAGTCGGTGCAGATGTTGCCGGTGCGCACGCCGCCGACGCCGCGACCGCTGGCGTACCCACACTCCGCGACGACGCTCTCGGCGGTCGAGTTGACCGATGCGTACGGATACGCGAACGATGTCACTGAGAATCCCTGACCGATGAGGTTCTGCCGGTCCTGGCACACCTCGGTCGTGGCCGTGGTCCGGCTGACCGTCGTCAGATCGGTGTGGTGGAGCGTGTGCCCGCCGATTTCGGCGCCGGCGTTGGCCAGGTCGTGGATCTGCGACCAGTTCATGTAGAACGACGAGCTGCCGACCAGCGCGGAGTTGATGTAGTAGGTGCCGGCCATGCCGCGGCTCGACATGATCGGCAGCGAGGCGTACTGCGTGGCCTGCCCGTCGTCGAAGGTGAAGCTCACGGCGGTGTTCGTCGCCGCTTGCGCTGGTGTGGAAAGCGGTGGAACCGCTGGGAGAAAACTGGCCAGGGCGGTCGCGCCGAGAAGCGCGAAGAACCGGCGTGTGAACATGCTGCACCGCTTTCAGGGGTCGTGCTCTGGCAACCAGGTCGCGGTCGAGGCCGTGCGGTTACACCTTGACCCACGCGCGGTTCGTAGGTACCTTGCGGGCGTACGGGGAGTTCCGGGAAGAAGTTTCGCTGCAGGGATCGAGACCGCCGGGAGGGGCTGTGCGCCCGAACCGCGTTCTGCTCACGGTGCTGCTCCTCGGTACGTCCGTCGCCGGCACGGTCGCACCGGCGCAGGCCCACCCGGGCGACCAGGCCGACGCCTGGATCCGCCGCACGATCGCCGGCATGACGCCGGAGGAGAAGGTCGGCCAGCTCTTCGTCAACCACGTCTACGGCGCGACCGCCGACACCTCCGACGCCCGCAACGCCAGCACGTACGGCCCGGGCATCACCACGCCGGCCCAGGTGCTCGAGAAATACCACCTCGGCGGCGTCGCGTACTTCACCTGGTCGGCCAACATCGCCAACCCCCGCCAGGTCGCGGGGCTGTCCAACGGCCTGCAGCAGGCGGCGACCGCGACCGGCGCGGGTGTCCCGCTGCTGATCTCCACCGACCAGGAGACGGGCTACATCGTCCGGGTCGGCCCGCCGGCGACCGAGTGGCCCGGCAACATGGCGCTCGGCGCGACCCGCGACCCGGGCGCGGCGCTCCAGGCCGCCACCCTCGCCGGACGCGAGCTCTCGGCACTCGGCATCAACCAGGACTACGCGCCGGTGGCCGATGTCAACGTCGACCCCGCGAACCCCGTGATCGGCAACCGGTCCTACGGCGCCGACCCCTCGCTCGTCCGTACGTTCACCACCGCACAGGTCGTGGGGTACGAGCACGGCGCCGGCATCGCCGCCACCGCCAAGCACTTCCCGGGCCACGGCGACACCAAGATCGACAGCCACACCGGCATCCCGGTCATCGGCCACACCCGGGAGCAGTGGGAACGGATCGACGCGCCGCCGTTCAAGGCAGCGATCGCCGCCGGCATCGACTCGATCATGACCGGCCACCTGGTCTTCCCGGCGCTCGACCCGTCCGGCGACCCGGCCACGCTGTCGAAGCCGATCATGACGGGCATCCTGCGCGGCGAGCTCGGCTACGACGGTGTCGTCATCACCGATGCGCTCGGCATGCAGGGCGTACGCGACAAGTACGGCGACGACCGCGTGCCCGTCCTGGCCATCAACGCGGGCGTCGATCAGTTGCTGCGCCCGCCGGACTTCCCGCTGGCGTACGACTCCGTGCTCGCGGCCGTCAACAGCGGCGAGATCAGCCGGCAGCGGCTCAACCAGGCGCTGACCCGGATCCTGCGGCTCAAACGGCAGCTCGGCATCGTCGGCGACCCGTTTGTCGACGAGGGCCGTGCCGAGGCGTACGTCGGCAACCCGCGCAACCTCGCGATCGCCGACCAGATCACCGCCAGGACGACGACCGTGGTGAAGAACGACGCCGGCAGGCTGCCGATCGCCGCGGCGGGCAAGCAGATCCTCGTCACCGGCTACGGCGCGACGGCCACGCAGACCGTCGCCCAGGGGCTCGCGGACAGGGGTGCGACCGCGACCGCGTATGCCACCGGCTCCAGGCCGACCGACGCGAACATCGCCGAAGCCGTCGCCCGGGCCCAGACGCAGGACCTCGTCGTGGTGTCGACGATGCGCGCCTGGAACGACCAGGACGTCGACCCGCAGCGCCAGCAACGCAAGCTGGTCGCCGCGCTGCAGGCGACCGGCAGGCCGCTGGTCGTCGTCGCGACCGCCGAGCCGCACGACATCGCGTACCTGCCGGGCGTCGACACCTACGTCGCGACCTACGTCTACAACGCCGTCGGTATGCGCGCCCTCACCAAGGTCCTCGTCGGCGAGGTCAGAGCGCGTGGCCGGCTGCCGATCGCGATCGTCAGCGCCGACGATCCGAGCGTCACGCTGTACCCGTACGGATACCGAGCGAGCTGAGAGAAGCAGGACTGTGCCAATTCTGGAAGGCAACAGCATGCACACCACTACGCGCCGGAACGTGCTCGCCACCGCGGTCGCATCGGGCGCCGGCGTCGCGGCCGGTGCCGGCAGTGCTGTTTTCGCCGGCCCTGCCGAGGCCGGCGGCACGAGCCATCGGCTCCGGACGGGAGCCGAGGTCGCCGCGGCCTCGGGCTGGCGGATCCTCCGCGGCAGCAAGGTCGGCATCTTCTCCAACCCCACGGGCATCCTGCGCGACACCCGGCACATCGTCGACGACCTGGCCGCGCAGGAAGGGCTCGACATCGTCGGCGCGTTCGGGCCCGAGCACGGCTTCCGCGGCAGCGCGCAGGCCGGCGGGTCGGAAGGCGACACCGTCGATCCGCGGACGCAGATCCCGGTCTACGACGCCTACGGCGCCAACACGGAGAAGCTCGGGCAGTTGTTCACCAAGGCCGGCCTGGAGACCGTCGTCTTCGACATCCAGGACATCGGCGCGCGCTTCTACACCTACATCTGGACGCTCTACCGCGCGATGGCCGCCGCCGCGCCGCTCGGCCTGAAGTTCGTGGTGCTCGACCGGCCGAACCCGATCGGCGGTGCGGCCGACGGGGCGATGATGACGTCCGCGTTCACCAGCGGCGTCGGCCTGAAGGAGATCGTGCAGCAGCACGGCATGACGGTCGGCGAGCTCGCGCGCTTCTACAACGGCGAGTTCCTGCCCGCCGAGGTCGGCACGCAGGTCGAGCTGGAGGTCGTACGCGTGGAGGGCTGGCAGCCCGGCCAGCGCGCGCAGGACCTCGGGCTGCCGTTCGTACCTCCGTCACCGAACATCCCGACCGCCGACTCCGCGGCGGTGTACGCCGGAACCTGCTGGTTCGAGGGCACGAACCTGTCGGAGGGCCGCGGCACGACGCGTCCGTTCGAGCTGATCGGAGCGCCCTACCTGGACTACCACTGGGGCGACCGGCTGAACGAGCTCGGGCTGCCCGGCGTGGAGTTCCGTGAGGCGTACTTCGTGCCGACGTTCAACAAGTACGTCAACGAGACCTGCGCGGGCGTCCAGCTGCACATCAGCGACCTGCACCGCTTCCAGCCCGTGCCGACGGCGGCCGCGATGCTGATCGAGGCCAAGCGCTACGAGCAGTTCCAGTGGCGGTACGACACCTACGACCCGCAGCGGCCGTACTGGATCGACAAGCTTTCCGGCTCGCCGCGGCTGCGCACGATGATCGACGCCGGCGCCGGCCTGGACGACGTCGTCGGTGCCTGGGAGGACGAGGTACGCGCCTTCCAGCGGCAGCGCCGCCCCTACCTGCTCTACCGGAGATGAGCTGATGAACAGGTTCGTTAGAGGTCTCGCAGGTCTTGCCGTGCTGGCCGCCGCGCTGTCGGGGACTCCGGCGGGCGCGACCGAACGTCCGGCGAGGCATGATCGTGGCTTCGACGAGCCGTACACCGGGTTCGCGCCGAACACACGGCTGCGGCCCTCGACACCGCGGGAGGCGGGTCTGCGCACCGAAGAGATCGACGCGATGCTGACCGAGCTCAGAGGCTTCATGCAGCCTCAGGGCACGGCCAGGCCGCTGTACCCCGGCGCGGTCGTCCTGGTCGGGCACGACGGCAAGATCCCCGTGCACGAGGCGATGGGCTACGCCGTGAAGTACGCCGACGCCGAAGGCACCGAGCTGCCGCCCGACCAGCAGGTCGCGATGCGGCGCGACACCATCTTCGACATGGCGTCCGTGACCAAGCTGTTCACGTCGATCGTCGTGATGCAGCAGGTCGAACGCGGACTGATCGACCTGAACGCGCCAGTCGCGTCGTACCTGCCCGAGTTCGCCGCCAACGGCAAGCAGGCCGTGACCGTACGCCAGTTGCTGACCCACACGTCCGGGCTGCCGTCGTGGCTGCCGCTGTGGCGCGACTGGCCGGACAAGGCGGCGAGAGTCAAAGCCACGTTGGAAGTCGTGCCGTCGGCACCGCCGGACACCCGCTACACCTACTCCGACCTCAACCTCATCACGCTCGGCGTGCTGGCCGAGCACGTTACCGGCGAGCCGCTGGAAGCCCTTGTCGGCAAGGGAATCACCGAGCCGCTCGGGATGCGCGACACCGGCTTCAACCCGCCGGCCGCCAAGCTGGACCGGATCGCGGCGACGGAGTACGAAGCGAACCCGCCACGCGGCATGGTGCGTGGCAGCGTGCACGACGAGAACGCCTGGTCGTTCGGCGGAGTCGCCGGGCACGCCGGAATCTTCTCCACCGCAAGCGATCTGGCGATCCTGTGCCAGACGGTCCTCAACGGCGGGCGTTACGGCAGTGCCCGGATCCTCCAGCCGGACACGGTCGAGCAGATGCTGACCGACTACAACGAAGCGTTCCCGACGCACGCCCACGGGCTCGGCTTCGAGCTCAGCCAGCGGTTCTACATGGGCGGGCTCACCGCGCCGCAGACCGCGGGGCACACCGGCTTCACCGGTACCTCGGTCGTGATCGACCCGTTGTCGCGCAGCTTCGTGATCTTGCTTACCAACCGCGTCCACCCCAACCGTGCCTGGAGCAGCGTGAACGCGGCACGGCGGGTCGCCACCCAGCGCGTCGCGCAGGCGCTCGACGTCACGCCACAGCGCGGGCACACGGCCTGGTTCGCCGGCCGGCAGGACGCATCGACGGCCACGTTGACGCTTCCGGTCGAGCTGCGTTCCTCGCGGACCCGCCTCGGGTTCGACCTGTTCGTCGACTCCGAGGAGACCGACACACTCTCGCTCGAGCTCTCCCGCGACGGGGGAGCGACGTGGGACGCGGTGCCGTTCATCTGCTGGAGCCGCGGAAAGGTCAGTTCGTATGACGGCACGATCTCCGGATTCGCCGGCCGCCGTTGGCAGCAAGCGTTCGCGGAGCTCGACGAACCGCCCGGTGACGTGCTCGTTCGCTGGCGCTACGTCACCGATCCCGTCTATCAGGGCAGGGGAATCTACGTGGACGACATCCGGCTGGGTGACCGATCGGGAACGCTGTTCGACGGGGAGAAGCACCCGGAACGATTCGTGACCGCCGGGTGGACCCAAAGTGTCCGGTGAATACCGGCCCCAGTTGGCCCCAAACGTAAACAAAGTAAGTTACTTTCTCACTATGCCGAAGACTTCGAAGGTTCCTGGACCCGCGCAGGCCACAGCCGCCGCCGATCCGGTAGCGGAGGGTGTCGTCATCCGTATCCGCGCGCTCGCACCTTCGCTCTCGCCGGCTGAGCAGAGGGTCGCCGGCATCGTGCTGGAGGACCCTGCCCAGGCGGCGAACCGCACCATCACCGAGCTGGCCCGCGCGGCCGGAACGTCGGAGACGACGGTCATCCGGTTCTGCAAGGCGCTCGGCCTGGCCGGCTATCCCGAGTTGCGCCTGCGGCTGGCCGCCGAGTCGGCGCGGGAGTCGGTACGCACCGGCGACCGGGCTCGCGTGGTCGGCAGCGACATCGGCCCCGACGACACGATGGAGCAGGTCGTCGAGAAGATCGCGTTCGCCGACTCGCGCGCGGTCGAGGAGACCGCCCGGCAGCTCGACATCGCCGAGCTCGAACGGGTCGTCGAGCTGCTGTCCGAAGCCCGCCGGACCGAGATCTACGGCGTCGGCGCCAGCGGCTTCGTCGCGATGGACTTCCAGCAGAAGCTGCACCGGATCCGGCGGCTGGCGTTCGCCTGGGGCGACACGCACGTCGCGCTGGCCAGCGTCGCGCTGGTCGGGCCGGGCGACGTGGCGCTCGGCATCTCGCACACCGGTGCGACCTCGGAGACGATCGAGTTCCTGTCGGTGGCCAAGGACCGGGGTGCCACGACGGTGGCGCTGACCAACTTCCCGCGCTCGCCGATCGCGAACGTCGCCGACCACGTGATCACGACTGCCGCGCGCGAGACGACGTTCCGTTCCGGGGCGACGGCCAGCCGGATCGCGCAGCTGACGGCGATCGACGCGCTGTTCGTGGGCATCGCGCGGCGGCACTACCAAGAAACGCTCGACGCACTCGAGGTCACCTACGACGCGGTGAGCGGGAGGCGAGTGTCGGCGCCCCGAGGGCGGCATTGATGTCCGAACCGATAGCTGGCGGTAGCGGGGGTGGTGAGGGCGTGGACAGCGTGGATGGCGTTGGCAGAGTGGATGGCGTCGGCGGTGTAGACGGCGCGGCCGGTGCGGCCGGCAAGCCGATCGTGCGGGTCGTGTCCCCCACGGAGGCGCGCAACCCGCGGACGCGGGCTCTCGACCGGGTGCCGACGCTCGAGGTGCTCCAGCTGATCAACGACGAGGACCAGCGGGTCGCCGCCTGCGTACGATCGGTGCTCCCGGAGCTCTCGACGGCCGTCGATCTGGCTGTGGCGGCCCTTCGGCGGGGCGACAAGGTGCACTACGTCGGCGCGGGCACCTCCGGCCGGCTGGGCATCCTGGACGCGGCCGAACTGCTGCCGACGTTCGCGGTGCCGCCGGACTGGTTCATCGCGCACATGGCGGGCGGGCCGTCGGCGTTGCTACGTGCGATCGAGGACGCCGAGGACGACGCCGAGTCGGGCGGCCGCGAGATCAGGGAGTCGGTCAAGCCCGGCGACGTGGTGGTGGGACTCGCCGCGAGCGGACGCACACCGTACGTCGCGGGCGCGCTGCGGGCGGCCCGGGCGATCGGAGCGTCGACGGCGCTGGTGACGGCCAACCCCCTGACACCGCTGGGCGGCGAGGTCGACGTGTTCATCGCGGTCGACACCGGGCCGGAGGTGCTGGCCGGGTCGACCCGGATGAAGGCCGGCACGGCGCAGAAGCTGGTGCTGAACGCGTTCTCGACCGCGGTGATGGTGCGGCTCGGGCGGACGTACTCCAATCTCATGGTCGACGTGGTGGCGACCAACGCGAAGCTCCGCGGGCGGATGCTCGGCATCCTGCGCGAGGCGACGGGACTGCCGGAGGACGTGTGCGCGGAGGCGCTGACGGCGGCCGACGGGGAGCTGAAGACCGCGCTGGTGTCGTTGCTGGGCGAGGTGACGCCCGAGCAGGCGCGGGCGGCGCTGGCGGAGTCCGGCGGGCACGCGCACCTGGCGATCCGCGAGCTGTCCGAGAGCGCCTGACCGGGCTGCTGGACGAGGCGCTCGCGGGCCCTCGACCAAGCCGCCGGACAGGCCTCCGACGGGGTGCTGACCGACCCTTGATCGGTCGCTCGTTTCCCCGGCCGTTGTCGGTGGTCGCACGTAGGATTGCAGCATGCATCCCACACCCGCACACGCCCAGGCATTACGCCCCCGCTGACACGCTTCCGTGTGCGTACTTTGCTCCAAAACCGCAGGTGAGCTGCGGCATTTGGTGGGAATGTTGTCGAATAGGCACTGCAGACCAGTCCGTTCGACTTGCCTCGGGAGCGTGAACCGATCATGGTGGATAAGTCAGGCGCGTCCAACCCGCGATCGGACGCGCCCCGAAAGAGGGGGAGCCCTCCCGTGCAAGCGATCTGGAAAGGTTCGGTCACCTTCGGCCTGGTAACGATCCCGGTCAAGGTGTACGCCGCCACGCAGGAGAAGGACATCTCGTTCCGCCAGGTGCACGTCGAGGACGGCGGGCGGATCAGGTATCGCCGGATCTGCGAGCTCGACGGCGAAGAAGTTCCGTACTCCGACATCGCCAAAGGGCACGAGCTGCCTGACGGCCAGATGGTGGTGCTCACGGCCGACGACCTCGCGGAGCTGCCGCTCCCGAGCAAGCACACCGTCGAGGTGCTGGAGTTCGTCGGCTCCGACGAGATCGACCCGATCTACGTCTCGAAGAGCTACTACCTCCAGGCCGACGGGCCTGGCCAGAAGCCTTACGTCCTGTTGCGTGAGGCATTGGTCAAGACGGAGCAGGTCGCCGTCGTCAAGGTGGCCCTGCGCAACCGTGAGTCGCTCGGCCTGGTGCGGCCGATGGACGGTCTGCTGATCCTGCAGACCCTGCTCTGGCCCGACGAAGTACGCGACGCCACGTTCGCGACTCCGCCGGAGGACGTCGAGGTCCGTCCGCAGGAGATCGCGATGGCCGAGTCGTACATCCAGACCCTGGAGACGACGTTCGAGCCGGACCGCTACCACGACGAATACCGCGCCGCGCTCGAGGAGCTGGTGCAGGCCAAGTCGGCGGGTGTCGAGCTGCAGACGGTCGAGGCGGAAGGCCCGGCCGGCCAGGTCGTCGACCTGATGACGGCGCTGCAGGCCAGCGTCGAGGCGGCCAAGCGGCAGCGTGCGGAGCGTGACGAGGCAGAATCCGAGCAGGAGAAACCCAAGCCGGCTGCGAAGAAGACGCCCAAAAAGCAGGCTCGCAAGTCGGCGTGACTCCCAAGTCGGTCGAGCGCGCGCAAGAAGCCGCCCGTCCGCGGACCTCACGGTCCTCGGACCGTGGCGAAACTGAGCACCGTCGACCGCGAAAAGGGAATCTGGCCACGAGCTTAGGAGCAACGTCGGGATGGATGCCGTAACCCGCACCCCCTTACCCTTCAACGAGCCCGTCAAGACCTACGCGCCCGGCACCCATGAGCGCGCGAGTCTTTCGGCCAGGCTGGCCGAGCTGTCCGCCGAGCAGGTCGAGCTCACCGCCACCATCGGCGGTGAGCAGCGGATGGGCTCGGGCCAGCCGGTCGAGGTCCTGATGCCGCACGACCACCACCACGTCCTGGGTACCTTCCGGCACTCGCTGGAGTCCGACGCGTCCGACGCGATCGCCGCGGCAGCGGCGGCCGCGCCGGCGTGGCGGGCACTGTCGTTCGACGACCGCGCGGCGATCTTCCTGCGCGCGGCCGACCTGGCGGCCGGGCCGTGGCGCGACACGTTGAACGCCTCGACGATGCTGGGGCAGGGCAAGACCGTCCAGCAGGCCGAGATCGACGCGGCTTGCGAGCTGATCGACTTCCTGCGGTTCAACGTCGCGTTCGCACGGCAGATCCTGTCGGAGCAGCCGCTGTCGTCGCCGGGCGTGTGGAACCGCACCGACTACCGCCCGCTCGAGGGCTTCGTCTACGCCATCACGCCGTTCAACTTCACGGCGATCGCGGCCAACCTGCCCTGCGCTCCGGCCATGCTCGGCAACGTCGTGCTGTGGAAGCCGTCGCCGACGCAGAT
Organism: Flindersiella endophytica; assembly: GCF_054779015.1. NCBI lineage: Bacteria > Bacillati > Actinomycetota > Actinomycetes > Propionibacteriales > Nocardioidaceae > Flindersiella > Flindersiella endophytica. Next base: position 80,691 of record NZ_BAAGYY010000005.1, on the reverse strand, counting down.
GCTGTCGGCTCACTACACCATGCGCCTGCTGGAGGCGGCCGGCCTGCCGCCAGGCGTGATCAACCTGCTGCCCGGCGACGGGATCGCGGTGTCCAACGTCGCTCTGGCGTCGCCCGCGTTGGCGGGCATCCACTTCACCGGCTCGACGGCGACGTTCCGGCACCTGTGGCGCACGGTCGGCGACAACCTCGACCGGCTGCGAACCTACCCCCGGATCGTCGGCGAGACCGGCGGCAAGGACTTCATCCTGGCGCACCCGTCGGCGTCGCCTGAGGTGTTGCGAACGGCGATGGTGCGGGGCGCGTTCGAATACTCCGGGCAGAAGTGCTCGGCGGCCTCGCGGGCCTACGTGCCGCGCAGCGTGTGGTCGCGGATGGGATCGGACCTGATCGACGAGGTCTCGTCGCTGTCGATGGGCGACCCCGCCGACTTCACGCACTTCATGGGCGCCGTGATCGACGACCGCGCGTTCGCCAAGCACGCGAAGGCCCTCGACCGCGCGGCCCACACCTCGTCGATCGAGGTCGCGGCCGGCGGAACCTGCGACGACAGCGTGGGCTACTTCGTCCGCCCGACAGTGCTGGTGGGCAGCGACCCGTCGGACGAGATCTTCACCACGGAATACTTCGGCCCGATCCTCTCGGTCCACGTCTTCGACGACTCCGCCCTCGACTCCGTGGTGTCCCAGATGGAATCGGCCGCACCGTACGCCCTCACCGGCGCCGTCATCGCCGACGACCGCGCGGCAGCCTCCGCCCTGAGCGACCGCCTCCGGTACGCGGCCGGCAACTTCTACATCAACGACAAACCGACCGGCGCCGTGGTGGGCCAACAGCCCTTCGGCGGTGCGCGAGCCAGCGGCACCAACGACAAGGCCGGCTCGCCGTGGAACCTCATCCGCTGGCTGTCGCCCCGCTCCCTGAAGGAGACCTTCGTAGCGCCAACGGACTACCGCTACCCCCACATGGGCTGACGGGCCGGCTGGCCTCCCGGGTCACCCGACGCGCCGCCGGCAGGGGAACGCAGTTTGTCGGGCAGCGGACCGGTGACCCGGGTAAAGGCTTCGCCTCAGTGCTCCAACCGCCCGCGTAAGGGCAGATCGGCGGTGAGCCAGGCGAGCAGCGCGTCGTGGCTGCCGGCCGCGCGAAGGATTCGAAGCCGCATCAGCCGGTCAGCTCAGGCGACGCGGACGGAGGACGAGCGCTGCGAGGGCACTGCGCCCTCGAGGTCGAGCGTGGGGTCGACGAACAGGGCCGCACCACAAACCGTGCAGGCCCACTCCTCGGCGTCGCTGCGGCGCTCGTCGAGGGTGAGAACGTGCTCGAACACCTGCGGCGATCCGCAGGTCACGCATTCGTACGTGGTCGTTTCAGTCATCAAGGCACCTCCGGACAGTCGTCCTGTTCCCCTGCCTCAGGTTCGACAGTGGCAGGAAGCACCGTACGGTGTCGCGCCGACACGCCGGTCCGAGCGCAGGCAAAGCCTCAGCCAAGCCTCAGCCAAGCCTCAGCGCCGAAGCCACTCCTGCCCGAGCTCCTTCATCCCGTCGATCCCGGCGATCACGGCCGGCTGCGCGGCCTCCTCGATCTTGCGCCCGATCAACGGCACCGACGCCTTGAGCTGGGCGTCAACGACCTGCTGGGTGCCGTTCCCGCCCAGCGACAGCGTGATCGTCCCCTTCAGCGTGACCGGCGCGTTCGCCACCACGACCTCGATCCGCCCGCCTCGCGAGCGATCGCCCTCCGGCTGCTCCCACGTGATCGTCTCGGTCAGCTCGATGGTGTTGCCGACCAGCTTGCGCAGGAAGTCGGGCACCTCGGCCGGCAGGCTCTGCCGCACCTTCGAGGTGGCCGTGCCCGCGTTGAACGTCACATCGACGTCGTACGACAGCGCATGTGAAGCCTCGGCCCGGCGCCGCAGGAAGTCTTCGTCGACCAGCATCGCGAAGACGGCCTCCGGGTCGGCGGCGTACGTGGTTTCCCGGTGAAGATCCATGGGCAAATCCAAACACGGTCCGGCGGCGGACATCTGCCAAGACACAGACTAAGGTCGGATGAGGTTGCACGAAGTGGTGCGACTCCGGCGTGACCGCGCGTCTCGCCGGACGAGCTCATGCGGGGCAAGAGGACTATGCCTATTTCAGGGCCGGAGACAGGGCCGGATTCGGTGCCGGGGTCTGGAACGACCGCCAGCACATGGGACGACACGAAGGACGCGATCCTCGCCGACGCGGCGAAGGTCGCCGAGCACAGCCGATCGGCTGGCGCACTGGCGGTCGGACAAGTCGAGGCCCTGCTGACGGAGTACTACCGTCACGTAGCCGCCGATGATCTGACCAAGCGAGATCCCGTCGACATCTACGGCGCCGCTCGCAGCCACTACCGCCTCGCCCAGCACCGTCCGCAGGGCACTGCCTCCGTCCGGGTCTTCACCCCCACGGTCGAGGAGCACGGCTGGTCCACCAGCCACACCGTCGCCGAGGTCGTCACCGACGACATGCCGTTCCTCGTCGACTCCGTGACGATGGAGCTGTCGCGGCAGAACCGCGGCATCCACCTCGTGGTCCACCCGCAGATCGTGGTGCGCCGCGACCTCACCGGCAAGCTGATCGAGGTGCTCGGCGGCCTCGACCGCCGGCCCGACCCGGACGGCGAGCCCCAGCCCGACGTGATCAAGGAGTCCTGGATCCACGTCGAGATCGACCGCGAGTCCGAGCCGGCCGATCTCGAGGCGATCGCCGGTGACCTCCGCCGCGTGCTCAGCGACGTACGCGAGGCCGTCGAGGACTGGCCCAAGATGCGCCAGCAGGCGCTCGACATCGTGGGAGAGCTCGCCGACCCGCCGACGGGCCTGCCCGACGCCGAGATCGCCGAGGCTCGCGAGCTGCTCAACTGGCTCGCCACCGACCACTTCACGTTCGTCGGCTACCGGGCATACTCCCTCGAGCACACCGGCAAGGGCGACGTGCTGCGCGCGATCCCCGGCACCGGCCTCGGCGTCCTGCGCGCCGACCAGCAGACGCCGAAGGCGATCAGCAGGCTTCCCGAAGAGGTGCAGGCCAAGGCTCGCGAGAAGAAGCTGCTGATCCTCACCAAGGCCAACTCCCGTTCGACCATCCACCGTCCGGCCTACCTCGACTACATCGGCATCAAGGCGTTCGACGCCGAGGGCAACGTCGTCGGCGAGCGGCGGTTCCTCGGCCTGTTCACCTCGGCCGCCTACACCGAAAGCCTGCAACGGATCCCGGTGTTGCGCCGCAAGGCCGAAGAGGTGCTGCGTGCGTCCGGCTTCGAGGCCGACAGCCACTCCGGCAAGTCGCTGCTCGACCTGCTCGAGACGTACCCACGCGACGAGCTCTTCCAGGTCTCGGTCGCGGAGCTGCTGCCGACCGCGCTGTCGGTCCTCTACCTCCAGGAGCGCCGCCAGCTGCGGCTGTTCGTCCGCCGCGACGACTACGCCCGTTACGTCTCCGCGCTGGTCTACCTCCCGCGCGACCGCTTCGCCACCGAGGTACGCCTGAAGCTGCAGAAGCTGCTGCTGAAGGCCTACGGCGGCGAGAGCATCGACTGGACGCTGCGCTTCTCCGAGTCGGTGCTGGCCCGGCTGCACTTCGTCGTTCGCGTACCCAAGGGCAAGCCGATCCCCGAGATCGACGTCGAGGAGCTCGAACGCGCGCTGGCCGAGTCGACCCGCAGCTGGTACGACGACTTCGCGGAGGCACTGGTCGACCAGGTGGGCGAGGAAGAGGCGGCCCGGCTGCGGGCGCGCTACGCCGACGCGTTCCCCGCGGCCTACAAGGACGACTTCCCGCCGCGCATCGCCGTCGCCGACCTGCGCCGGCTGGAGGAGCTCGCTCCCGACGGCGACTTCGCGCTCTCGCTCTACGAGCCGGTCGACGCCGGACCCGGCGAGCGCCGGTTCAAGATCTTCCGGACCGGATCGGCGCTGTCACTGTCGACCGTGCTGCCGCGGCTGGCCCGGATGGGCGTCGAGGTGGTCGACGAGCGGCCGTACGAAATCGTCCGCCGCGACGGCACACCCGCGTGGATCTACGACTTCGGGCTCCACTACGACACCGAGTCCAGCGTCCCGTTCCACCAGGTGCGGACACACTTCCAGGACGCGTTCGCCGCCGTGTGGGCCGGCCGGGCCGAGAGCGACGGCTTCAACGGGCTCGTGCTGCGCGCCGGCATGACCTGGCGGCACGCGATGATCCTGCGTGCGTACGCGAAATACCTCCGCCAGACCGGCACGATCTTCGGCCAGAGCTACATCGAGGACGCGCTCTGCGCCAACGTCGAGCTGGCCCGGCTGCTGGTCGAGCTGTTCGAGACCAGGTTCGATCCCGCGCTCACGGCCAGCGACGAGACGCGGGAGGCGCGCGGCAACGAGGTCGTCGAACGCATCGAGAACGCGCTCGACAGCGTGGCGAGCCTCGACCAGGACCGGATCGTTCGCTCGTTCCTCACGCTGATCCGCTCGACGTTGCGTACCAACTACTACCAGCCGAACGAGGCCGGCGAGCACAAGTCGTACGTCTCGTTCAAGTTCGACCCGCGCGCCAACCCCGAGCTGCCCGAGCCGCGGCCCATGTACGAGATCTGGGTCTACTCTCCGCAGGTCGAGGGCGTGCACCTGCGGTTCGGGCCGGTCGCGCGTGGTGGGCTGCGCTGGTCCGACCGCCGGGAGGACTTCCGCACCGAAGTGCTGGGCCTGGCCAAGGCGCAGATGGTCAAGAACGCCGTGATCGTGCCGGTCGGCGCGAAGGGCGGCTTCTACGCCAAGCGGCTGCCCGACCCGTCGGATCGCGAAGCCTGGCTGGCCGAAGGCGTGTCGGCGTACAAGACGTTCATCTCGGGGATGCTCGACATCACCGACAACCTCAACCACGGCGACGTCGTGCCGCCACGGCAGGTCGTCCGGCACGACGGCGACGACACCTACCTCGTGGTCGCGGCCGACAAGGGGACGGCCTCGTTCTCCGACATCGCCAACGAGGTCGCGAAGTCGTACGGCTTCTGGCTCGGTGACGCGTTCGCCTCCGGTGGGTCGGAAGGCTACGACCACAAGGCGATGGGCATCACCGCGCGCGGTGCGTGGGAGTCGGTCAAGCGGCACTTCCGCGAGCTGGGCCGCAACTGCCAGACCGAGGACTTCACGGTCGTCGGCGTCGGCGACATGTCGGGTGACGTGTTCGGCAACGGCATGTTGCTGTCGCCGCGCATTCTCCTGGTCGCGGCGTTCGACCATCGGCACATCTTCCTCGATCCGTCGCCCAGCGCCGAGACGTCGTACTCCGAACGCAAGCGGCTGTTCGAGCTGCCGCGGTCGAGCTGGGCCGACTACAACACCTCGCTCATCTCCGCCGGCGGCGGCGTCTATCCGCGTACGGCCAAGGCGATCGCGATCACGCCCGAGGTGCGGGAGGCGCTCGGGATCGAGGGCAACGTGCGGCGGCTGACGCCGAGCGAGCTGATCCGGGCGATCCTGCAGGCGCCGGTCGACCTGCTGTGGAACGGCGGCATCGGCACCTACGTCAAGGCTGCTTCGGAATCCAACGCGGACGTGGGCGACAAGGCCAACGACAGCGTGCGGGTCAACGGCGCCGATCTCCGGGTGAAGGCGGTCGGTGAGGGCGGCAACCTCGGCCTGACACAGCTGGGGCGGATCGAGTACGCCTCCGCGGGCGGGCGGATCACGACCGACTTCATCGACAACTCCGCCGGTGTCGACTGCTCCGACCACGAGGTCAACATCAAGGTGTTGCTCGACCAGCAGGTGCGCGACGGCGACCTGACCGCGAAGCAGCGCGCGGAGCTGCTGTCGGCGATGACTGATGAGGTCGCCGACCTGGTGCTGCGCAACAACTACGCGCAGAACATCGCGCTGCAGAACGCCATGGCGGCGGCGCCGGCGCTGATGCACGTACACGCGGAGTGGATCCGGCGGCTGGAGAAGCTCGGGCTCATCGACCGGGAGCTGGAGTTCCTGCCCAACCCGCGGCAGCTGCGTGAGCGGCAGGCGCAGGGGCAGGGCTTCACAGCGCCGGAGCTCGCGGTGCTGCTGGCGTACACCAAGATCGTGCTGGAGTCGGAGCTGCTGCAGTCCGACCTGCCGGACGAGCCTTACCTGCTGGCCGACCTGCTGGAATACTTCCCGGAGCCGATGCGGGAGCGCTTCTCGCAGCAGATCAAGGGACATCCTCTGCGGCGCGAGATCATCGCGACGGAGGCGGTCAACCGGATGGTCAACGTCGCTGGGACGTCCTACTACCACCGGCTGTCGCTCGAGACCGGTGCCTCGGCGGCCGACCTGGCGCGGGCGCACACGGTGGCGCGGCGGATCTTCGGCATCGACGAGGTGGTCGCTGCCGTCAATGGGCTCGATCATCAGATCGACGCGGCGGTTCAGGTGCGGATGCGGCTGGAGACCCGGACGATCGCCGAGCGGGCGTCGCGGTGGCTGATCCAGAACCGCCGTTCGCCTTTGGACATGGCCGGCACGGTGTCGTTCTTCGCCGACGACCTCTCCAAGCTGATCACGACGCTGCCGGAGGTCCTGGTGGGGCGCGAGCTGGCGCTGTACGAGGACCGGCTCGCGTCGCTGCTGCAGCAGGGCGTGCCCGACGAGCTGGCGATGCGGGTGGCGGTGCACCAGCCCGCGTACGCCGGACTCGGAATCGTGGAGACCTCCCGGCGCACGGACGACCCGCTGCTCGATGTGGCGCGGGTGCACTTCACGCTGGGGGAGCGGCTCGAGCTCGGGCGGCTGCTGGAACGGATCCTCGCCCTACCCCGCGAGGACCGGTGGCAGACCACGGCGCGCGCCGCCCTGCGGGACGACCTGCACAGCGTGCACGCCCAGCTCACGTTCAACGTCCTGACCGCCAGCCAGGCAGGCGGCTCCAACGCCGAAGAACGCGTGGCGAAATGGGAAGCCCACGACTCGGGCCTGGTCGAACGCACCCGCCTCACCCTCAAAGAAATCGTCGACGGCGACGTCGCCGACCTCGCGCGGCTCTCGGTGGGCCTCCAGGTGGTGCGCCGCCTGCTACCCGCCGGCAGCTGACCCCGGAGGACGCGAATGACCACGTTAACCACGTAATTGGCTGGTTAACCACGCCCCGGGACGTGGCGAAGCACCCACTGGCGTGGCGAACCACCCCAGCGCGGGTTGACGGGCGGTAATCAGGGGTGGGTCCGGGGGTTTCCGGAGGTATCCGGCATACGCCGCACATTAGGTTCGTCTGCCATGAAACGGATGACGGGTGCGGCAGCCGCCGCTGTGGTTGTGCTGGTGGGGATGGCCGCTCCGGCCTTGGCGATGTCTGGCGGAAAGCCCGTCACCGAGCTGCCGGACCAGGATCAGGCGCCCTGGGTCGCCACGCTCGCGTATGACGTGGACGCCCCGTTGCTCCAGCGCGCAGGCTGTGGCGCCGTCCTGATCGCTCCAGACAGGGTGCTCACCGCCGGGCACTGTGTCGATCGCATCGATCCCAGCGGCATCGACGTCCATCTCAACGCCCGCGTCCTGTCGAAGGACGAAGGTGAGAAGCGCGGCGTCAGCGGCATCTCCGTCCTGTCCGGCTACAAGATCCTGCCCTCGCCGGTCAGCCCCGACGACCCGAACCAGGCGAGCGCGCGCAACGACCTCGCCGTCATCTTCCTCGACAAGCCGGTCACCGACATCCAGCCGGTCCCGATCGCCGCCCAGCGTCCCCGGCCGAAAGAAGTCGTCTCGATGTACTCGCACGGCACCACCGGCAGCGCTGCCCCCGGCAAGCCGTTCCGCGACGACATCCTCGCCCGCGGCGACCTGTCCGCGCTCGGCAACGAGGCCTGCCACCGGTCGACCCCCGCCGAGGTCGACACCGCGACCGTGATGTGCGCCCAGGACCTGCTCGGCCCGCGTACGATCACCGGCTGTTACCTCGACAGCGGCAGCCCCGCCGTGGTCGGCGCCGGTAAGCCTGACAAGTACGGCAATCCCGGCGGAGCCGGCCAGCCCGAACTAGTCGGCGTGTTCAGCTTCGGCGGCGAGACCGCGAACAAGAAGTGCGGCGAGGCCTCGCCCGCGTACTTCGCCGACGCCGCGACGTTCCGCAAATGGGCATACGCCCCCTTCCTGCTCCGCCAGCCCTACCCCTCCAAGGCCGCCGAGATCACCGGCGACGTCGAGGCCGGCCGGACGGTCCGCTGCGCCAGCCCGAAGTGGAGCCTGCGCAACGGCCTGCCCCCGGTGAGCGTGAAGACCCACTGGGTCACGGTCACCTACCAGGGCCCGTGGCCGTCCTACGAGCCGATCCCCGGCGCGACCAAGCGGAAGCTCGACCTCGACCCCGGCCTGGACGGCAAGGAGATCGCCTGCCAGGTCGTCGCCAGCAACCCCGGAGGCACTACGCAGGTAACCTCGCCCTCGCGCTGGGTAGGTCAGCCATAAAGCCATCAGCCCGCACCACGCCCGCTGAGCGAACAGAGTCCAGGTCGCGTACAGGGTCGTACGCAATAGTGTCCAAGTGAAACCATTGCCCGGCCTGGGGCATCTGTGTGGTTGTGGACGAGGGATTCGCGTCAGCGCTGGTCGCGTGACAGAATCTCGGCGGGTGAATCCCGTTGACGTCCGGACGAGCAGGGCAAGGGGCTGTGACGTGGAAGCTGTGCGGGGTGTAACGAAGCGATGACGGCCATCGACATAATCGACGGTGAAGTACGCGAGACGGTTCGCCGGCAGGCACTGGATCCGCTGAAAGAGCCGAACGCCGTCCGGCGGATCATCGACGACACGATCTTGCGGTACGATGAGCGCACGCTCACTCAGACGCTGCCTCCCCTCGGCGACCCGAGGGAGATCGCCCGCGAGGTCTTCAACGCGATCGCCGGGTTCGGCCCGCTGCAGAAATACCTCGACGACCCCAGCATCGAAGAGATCTGGATCAACGAGCCGTCCAAGGTGTTCATCGCCCGCGGCGGGCGCAGCGAGCTCACCACGACCGTGCTCACCGCCGACGAGGTACGCGACCTGGTCGAGCGCATGCTGAAGACCACCGGTCGCCGGATCGACTTCTCGACGCCGTTCGTCGACGCGATGCTGCCCGACGGCAGCCGGCTGCACGTCGTGATCCCCGACATCACGCGCACGCACTGGGCCGTCAACATCCGGAAGTTCGTGGTCCGTGCCACGCACCTGGAAGACCTGGTGCAGCTCGGCACGCTGTCGGCTCAGGGCGCCGCGTTCCTGGAGGCCTGTGTCGTCGCGGGTCTCAACGTCCTGGTCGCCGGCGGCACTCAGGCCGGCAAGACCACGCTGCTCAACTGCCTCTGCGCGGCCGTCCCGCCGCGCGAGCGCGTGATCAGCTGTGAAGAGGTCTTCGAGATCAAGGTGCCGCTGCCCGACTGGGTGCCGATGCAGACCCGCCAGTCCAACCTCGAGGGCACCGGTGAGATCCGCCTGCGCAACCTGGTCAAGGAGGCGCTGCGAATGCGCCCCAGCCGGGTGATCGTCGGCGAGGTCCGGGCCGAGGAGTGCCTCGACCTGCTGATCGCGCTCAACTCCGGCCTGCCCGGCATGTGCACGATCCACGCCAACTCCGCCCGTGAGGCGATCACCAAGATGTGCACGCTTCCGCTGCTCGCCGGCGAGAACATCGGTTCACGGTTCGTCGTTCCGACCGTGGCCGGCGCCGTCGACATCGTGGTGCACACCCAGCTGATCGAGAGCGGACGCCGCCGCGTCCGCGAGATCTGCGCTGTCCCTGGCCGGGTCGAGGGCGACGTCATCGAACTCGAGCCGATTTTCATCCTGCGCAACGAACGCCTGATCCGGGCCGACGGCTACCCGCCGCACCCCGACCGGTTCGAGCGCATCGGCTACGACCTGTCCCGGCTGCTTGCCCCACGCTTTGAGGGAGCTGCCTGATGGGCATACTCCTCGGCCTGTTCTTCGGGCTGGGCCTGGTCCTGATCATCCGGACGTTCCTGAAGTCTTCGCCGAAGCCCGAGAAGATCGCCTCGCGGACGGTGAGCCAGCGCCTGGAGGAGCTGCTGGCGCAGGCCGGTGTCGAGGCCGTCACGCCCGGCCAGCTGCTGGGCGCCTGCATCGGCGTCGGCCTGACCATCTTCATCGCGCTGCTGGCGATCTCCCGGGCCTGGCCGATCGCGTTGCTGTTCGGGCTCGGCTCGGCCTACATCCCGCTGTTGCTCGTACGCATGCGGGCCCGCGCCCGCCGGCAGGAGCTGCGCGAGCTGTGGCCCGACGTCGTGGACAACCTCGCTTCCAGCGTCCGCGCCGGCCTGTCGCTCGGTGAGGCTCTCACCCAGATCGGCGTCCGCGGGCCGGACGCGCTGCGCCGGCCGTTCCAGCGCTTCGCCGAGGAATACCGCGCGACCGGCCGGTTCAACGACTGCCTCGACTCACTGAAGAACCGCCTGGCCGACCCGGTCGGCGACCGGATCATCGAGTCGATCCGGCTCGCTCGTGAGGTCGGTGGCAGCGACCTCGGCCGGCTGCTGCGCACGCTGTCGGCGTTCCTGCGGGAAGACATCCGTACCCGCTCGGAGCTGGAGGCGCGCCAGTCGTTCACGGTCAACGGCGCCCGGGTGGCGATCGCCACGCCGTTCGCCGTGCTGATCTTCATGGCGTTCCAGCCTGATCTCGTGTCGGCCTACAACTCCTTCGCCGGGTTCATCGTGCTCGGCATCGGAGTCGGCCTGATGACCCTGGCCTACCGCGTCATGCTGCGGATCGGCCGGCTGCCGGAGGAGAAGAGGGTGCTGCGATGAGCTTCACCGGTGCGTTGCTGGGCGTGCTCGTCGGCCTCGGTCTGTACTTCCTGATCGTCCGCGTTCCCGCGATGCGGAAGGTCAAGCTCGACGACCGGCTCGGCCCGTACGTTCGCGACGCGGTCAACCCCGCCGGACTCGACTTCACCGACAGCACGTTCACGCCGTTCCCCACGCTCGAGCGGATCCTGCGGCCCTACTTCCGTTCCGGCGCGACCACGCTGGAGCGGGTGCTCGGCGGCGGCAAGGCCATCCGCCGGCGGCTGATGCAGGCGGGTGTCGAGACCACCCTGGAGGAGTTCCGGGTCGAGCAGCTGATCTGGGGCGCGGTCTGCTTCGGGCTGGCGCTGGCGATCACGCTGATCGGGCTGCTCAGCCGCGGGCTCTCGGCGATCCCGCTGCTGCTGGTCTGTGTCGGCGCGTTCATCCTCGGCCCACTGCTGCGCGACCGCCAGCTCGCCCGTCAGATCGTCAAGCGCGAGCAGGCGATGATCGCGGAGTTCCCGACGATCGCCGACATGCTCGCGCTGTCGGTGACCGCCGGCGAGGGCCCGATCGGCGCGCTGGAGCGGGTCGCCAAGGTCAGCAAGGGCGAGCTGGCCAAGGAGTTCCAGTACGCCCTGGCGGAGGCGCGTACCGGCAAGTCTCTTGTCGAGGCGCTGGAGGCGGTCGGTGACCGCACCAACCTCTCGCTGCTGGCCCGGTTCGTCGACGGGCTCGCGATCTCCGTCGAACGCGGAACCCCACTGGCGGACGTCCTGCGCGCACAGGCGGCCGACGTACGCGACGCCGGCAAGCGCGAGCTGATGGAGGCGGGCGGCAAGAAGGAGATTGGCATGATGGTGCCGATCGTTTTTCTGGTTTTGCCCGTTACCTTGCTGTTCGCGTTCTTTCCAGGCGTTATCGGACTGCAGACGTTGTCACCGTGAGAGAGGATCGGCGATGATGAGGACTATGACGAACAAATCACTGGCTGCCGCGGCGTGGGTGCACACCCGCCTGGTGACCGCGGGCCGGCGTGAGCGTGGAGACCTGGTTGGCTGGGCGTTGATCGCGGTCATGTCCCTGATCGTGGTCGGTGCGCTGTTCGCCTTCCTCGGGCCGCAGCTGCGGAACCTCCTGGAGCAGGCGCTCAACCAGGCCAGGAACAGCTACAACGGCTGATGAGCCGGCAGCGACGGCCGTCGGCCCTGATCCGGTGCTGGCGGCGTGTGACCTCGGCTGGCGCACAACGTGGAGCCGCGCCGGTCGAGTTCGCCATGGTCATGCTGGTTCTCCTCCCCTTGTTCGTGACGATCTTCCAGTTCGGATTGTTCTTGTACGTGCGCAACACGCTGGCGGCGTGTGCGCACGAGGGCGCACGGGTGGAGGCCAGCTACAACGCTCCCGCGGGTTCGGGAGACCAGGCGGCCAGCCAGTGTGCGCGGGCCGTGGTTTCCGGCAGCCTGATCGACAGCGTCAACGTCACACCGCAGAACGGGCTGGTCGTGGCCACGATCCAGGCGCGGATGCCAGGGCTGGGGTGGCTCGGCGCGTTTCCGTTCACCGTGACCGGGCGGTCGGTCCAGGAACCCAATCCGCAGGGGGCGTGAGGCTGGATGAGCGGTGGCGAGGTGCTGCGGCGGTTCCGGGCCCGCGCCCGGGCGCGGCTCGGGCTCGGGGAGCGGGGCAACGCGATCGTGGAGTTCGCGTTCCTGTCGATCCTCTTCCTGGTGCCGCTGGTCTACATCATGCTGGGCGTCTTCAACGTCCAGCGGGCGATGTACGCGACGTCGGCTGCCGCTCGCGACGCCGGACGGGCCTACACACTGGGGGCCAACACCGCCGACGCCGAGGCGTCGGCCAGGCGCGCGTTCAATCTCGCGTTCCAGGACCAGCAGCTCGATCCAGGCACCGACGGGACGCTCAAGATGACGTGTGAGGGCGGGTGCCTGCAGCCCGGCTCGGTCGCGGTCGCGACCGTCGAGGCACAGATCCCGCTCCCGTTCACCGGCATCCTGGGTGGGTACGCACCCTCGATCAACGTGTCCACCGTCCATCGGACGCCGTACGGTGAGTATCGGCAGGCGGGGCAATGAGCGGGCCAATGAGAGGCAGGCGCGGGTTGAGGCGGATCAGGCGAGGTGGCCGCGAGCGCGGAACGATCTCTCCGTTGATCATCGCGTTCGGCACCACGATCATCATGCTGCTCGTCGTCGTCACCGACGCCGCACAGCTGTGGGTCTACCAGCGCGGCCTGCACTCGCTCGCCGACGGCGCCTCGCTGGAGGCCGCCAACGCGCTCGACAAGACCAAGATCTATCAAAGTGGCGTCGGCAACGAGATCGAGCTCAGCCAGGAGCTGGCCCAGCAGTCGGTCAACGACTACATCTCGATCGCCAAGTCGGACAACGCCGCCAGCTCCGAAGGCATCCAGTGCGCGGCCGCGGTCAACGGGGCCGGCACCCAGGTGACGGTCACCTGCAACGGCAACGCCAAGCTGCCGATCATCGGTTTCGTCACCAACGGCCGCACCGAGGTTCCGGTCGAGAGCGACGCGACCGCACAGACGTTCGCGACCAACTGACAGGCGTAGCCCGCGGAGAAGTCTCCGCGACCGCGCTTTCTCCGGCTCCCAGCGACTATGCCGCCCGGAGCCGGCCCGTTCCTACGCGTAGGCTGGTGGGCTGTGGCTGGTACTGACTTCGACGGCGAGATGAAAGCGCTCGATGCGACGTTGCGCAGCATCGAGAGCGTGCTCGACCTGGACAAGATGCGTAAGCAGATCGGTGAGTTGTCGGAGGAGGCTGCTGCGCCTGACTTGTGGGGGGATCAGGCGAACGCGCAGCGGGTGACCAGCAAGCTGGCGGGGCTGCAGAACGAGCTGGAGCGGGTGGGTTCGCTGCGGCGCCGGCTGGATGATCTGGCGGTGCTGGTCGAGCTGGGCGTGGCCGAGGACGACGCCGAGACGATGGCCGAGGCGGAGAAGGAGTTGCCGGATCTTCGCCGGTCGATCGAGGCGATGGAGGTCCGTACCCTCCTGTCGGGTGAGTACGACTCCCGGGAGGCGTTGATCACGCTCCGGGCGGGCGCGGGTGGCGTCGACGCGGCTGACTTCACCGAGATGTTGATGCGGATGTATCTGCGGTGGGCGGAGCGGCACAAGTACCCGAGCGAGGTCTACGACACGTCGTACGCCGAGGAGGCCGGCATCAAGTCGGCGACGTTCGCGGTGAAGGCGCCGTATGCCTATGGCACGTTGAGTGTGGAGCAGGGTACCCATCGGCTGGTGCGGATCTCTCCGTTCGACAACCAGGGGCGCCGGCAGACGTCGTTCGCGGGGGTCGAGGTGGTTCCGGTACTGGAGCAGACGGACGAGATCGACGTGCCGGAGGAAGAGCTCCGGATCGATGTCTACCGTTCGTCGGGCCCGGGTGGCCAGAGCGTCAACACGACGGACTCCGCGGTGCGGATCACCCACTTGCCGACGGGTGTGGTCGTCGCGGTGCAGAACGAGAAGAGCCAGATCCAGAACCGCGCGACGGCGATGAACATCCTGAAGGCGAAGCTGCTGGCGTTGAAGAAGGCGGAGGAGCGGGCCAAGATCGACGCGTTGCGCGGTGACGTGGCGGGCTCGTGGGGTGATCAGATGCGGTCGTACGTTCTGCATCCGTATCAGATGGTCAAGGATCTGCGCACCGAGCACGAGGTGTCCAACCCGCAGGCCGTCTTCGACGGCGCGATCGACGACTTCATCGAGGCCGGCATCCGCTGGCGCAAAACGGGCGAAACCGAACCAAAGAACTAACCGGCCGGCATCCCGGTCTTCGCCGTCTGCCTGGCCGCGGTACTGAGTCCGGTCGGTGTCGATCACCCGATCCTGGCGATGCCGCTGGCCGCCGCCGCGATCGGTGCAGAAACGGTCGTGGTCACCCTCGTCGTCGACGGGCTGGCGGCGGCGATCAGTCACTTAGCGTCATAAGCCCCGCGTCTGGGCAACTGCGACCACGTCATGGCCGGGCAACGTAAACTGCCCTGCTGTGATCCGCTTCGAGAACGTGAGCAAGGTCTATGACGGGCAGAAACGCCCGGCTTTGGGCGATGTGTCGGTAGATGTCGAGAAGGGGGAGTTCGTCTTCCTGGTGGGCACCTCCGGGTCCGGCAAGTCGACCTTCCTCAAGCTCGCTCTGCGTGAGCTCAAGCCGTCCCGCGGCCGGGTCTTCGTCGCCGGTAAGGAGCTGTCCAGACTCGCCAACTGGAAGGTCCCGCGCCTGCGCCGGCAGATCGGTACGGTGTTCCAGGACTTCCGGTTGCTGCCCAACAAGTCCGTCTTCGAGAACGTCGCGTTCGCGCTGCAGGTGATCGGGCGGCCGCGGCGGCAGATCGCCGACTGGGTGCCGCAGGTGCTGGAGCTGGTCGGCCTCGACGGCAAGGAGCAACGCATGCCCGACGAGCTGTCCGGTGGTGAGCAGCAGCGGGTGGCGATCGCCCGGGCGTTCGTCAACAAGCCGATGATCCTGATCGCCGACGAGCCGACCGGAAACCTCGACCCGACGACCTCGGTCGGCATCATGAAGCTGCTGGACCGGATCAACCGTTCCGGCACCACCGTCCTGATGGCGACCCACGACGCCAGCATCGTGGACCAGATGCGCAAGCGGGTGATCGAGCTCGAAGGCGGCAAGCTGGTCCGCGACCAGTCCCGCGGCGTCTACGGCTACCAGAGCTAAATCCCAGAGGAAGACTTCTTAGAGAACATGCAGATCAGGTACGCCTTCTCCGAGCTCGGTACCGGCCTCCGCCGCAACCTCACCATGACCCTCGCGGTCATCGTCACGGTGTGGGTCTCCCTCGTGCTGTTCGGCCTCGGCGCGCTCATTCGTTCCGAGGTGAGCCTCGCCAAGGGCTTCTGGTACGACAAGGTGCAGATCGCGGTCTACATGTGCAACGACACCCAGGTGTCGGAGTCGTGCGCGGACGGAGCGGTCACCTCAGCCCAGAAGGACGACATCAGGCGCACGCTCGACGGCAACAAGGAAGTCAGGAAGGTCTACTTCGAAAGCCAGCAGGTGGCCTTCAACAACTACAAGGAGATGTACAAGGACTCCTCGACGTCGGACTTCGTCCGGGTCGGCGACATGCAGGAGTCGTACCGAGTGGGGTTGAAGAACCCACAGGAGTACGAAAGCGTCGTGTCGGCGGTGCAGGGCCTGCCCGGTGTGGAGTCGGTGTGGGACTCGCGCGAGATGCTCGAGCCACTGTTCAAGGGACTGAACGGCCTCCAGTGGATGTCGATGGGCTTGGCACTCGGGCTGCTGGTCGCGGCCGTGCTGCAGATCGGCAACACGATCCGGCTGATCGTCTTCAGCCGACGGCGTGAGATAGGCATCATGCGGCTGGTCGGTGCGTCCAACCTGTACATCCAGCTGCCGTTCATCGTCGAGAGCATCGTGGCCGCGCTCATCGGTGCCGCGCTGGCGTGCCTGACGCTGTCGTTCACGCCGTTCCTCACCAGCCGGCTGCGCGGCGACATCAAGCTGGTGCCCTGGATCGGCTGGGACGAGACGCTCACGACGATGCCGATCCTCGCGGGCCTCGGCATCCTGATGGCTGTGGTGGCGTCGGCCGTGACACTGCGGAAGTACCTCAACATCTGACGTCCGACCGCCGGCCAGCGCGTGTCCGTTACAGGACGTGCACCGCGACACGCGCGGTGTGAGCGTTATGACCAGGTCCTCGCGTGGGTAGTGCTTATTCTCGGCAGAGAGTACGCCCGGAAGGAGCGGGCGGGATGGGCCGTTGCGGCCGCAGGCCGCGGGGCCGGATGAGCACAGTGAGGTGGCGCTTGTGGTGTTGCGTGGCGTATCCCGTAAGGCAGTGGCGCTCGTCGCAGCCCTCATCGCGTGTGGCGTCGCCGCCGGCGCGCTGGCGGTCGTCGGCGAGCCGCAGGCACAGGCCAAGCCGAAGGACGATCTGAAGAAGGTCGAGCGCCAGCTCCACGGCGCGAAAGAGGATCTCGACGAGTCGTCGGCCGATCTCAAGCAGGCCACGACCGCCCTGCGCTCGGCCGAGGTGCAGCTCGGCACTGCCCGCAAGAAGCTCGCCGACGTGCACGGACGACTGGTCGCCGCCAAGGCGAGGGACCGGGCGTCGGCCAAGGCGCTGCAGGCGGCCCAACACGCCGTCGACAAGGCCAAGGCCGAGCTCGCCGACGCCGAGCAGAAAGTACGCGACCAGCGCCGCCAGATCGGCGCGTTCGCCAACGCCACGTACCAGCAGCGCAACGTCGACGACATCACCGCGATCCTCGCCAGCGGCGATCCGCAGGAACTGGTCGACCGGATGCAGATGGTCGACAGCATCACCGCGAGCCAGGCCGACGCGCTCGAACGCTTCAACGCCCTGCGCGCCGACGTCGCGTCCCGCAAGGCCGCGCTCGAGGTGCTCGAGCAGCGCGCCGAGCAGCGCCGGGCCGAGGCGGCCGCCAACCTCGTCCGGATGCGCGAGCTCGAACGCCAGGCCAAGCAGGCCGAGGCCAAGGTCGAGCAACTGGTCGCCGACCGGCACGCTGCCCGGCAGGCCGCCCAGCGCGCCAAGGCCGACGACGAACGCCGCTACGACGCGCTGGTCGCCGAGCGCGGCCGGATCCAGCGCATGCTCGCCGAGATCGCACGCAAGGAAGCCGCCGCCGAACGCGAACGGCAGCGCCGCGAGCGCGAACGCGAACGCCGCGAGCGTGACAACGGCGGCGACAACGGCGGTGGCAACGACGACTCCGGCGGTGGTGGCGACGGCGGCAGTGGCCTGTCGTACCCCGTCTCCGCCCCGATCACCTCGCCGTACGGCATGCGCTTCCACCCGGTCCTCCACCGCTGGAAGCTGCACGACGGCACCGACTTCGGCGCCGGCTGTGGCACGCCCGTCCACGCTGCCGCCGGTGGCCGGGTGATCGCGCGCTACTACAACGCCGGCTACGGCAACCGCGTGCTGATCTCGCACGGCTGGATGAGCGGCAAGTCCACGGTGACTGCCTACAACCACCTGTCCGGCTACGCCGTGCACGTGGGCGAGCGGGTCAGCCGCGGCGAGACGGTCGGCTACGTCGGCACCACCGGCTACTCCACCGGCTGCCACCTGCACTTCATGGTCTATCGCAACGGCTCCACCGTGAACCCGATGTACTTCCTCTAGCCTCCTGCCAAAAGAACTGGCGCGAGCGAAAGATCCGGGTGGATCCTGTTCAGCACACGACGCCTCACCAAGATCTTTCGTCGTGCTAGCCCAGGGGGATTACCCCCTGGAACCCCCACGAGGGAAGATAGAGGGATGGTCAAGGAGAAGGGCCGCAAGGCGGTGGCCACCAACCGCCGCGCGCGATACGAGTACCACATCGAGGAGACGTTCGAAGCGGGTCTCGTCCTGACCGGCACCGAGGTGAAGTCGCTGCGGGCCGGGCTGGCGAACCTGTCCGAGGCGTATGCCCTGATCATGAACGGCGAGGCCTGGCTGCAGCAGGCCCACATCCCCGAGTACTCCCACGGCACCTGGACCAACCACTCCGCCCGTCGCAGCCGCAAGCTGCTGCTCCACCGCAAGGAGATCGACCGGCTGCAGAGCGCCACCCAGGAGAAGGGCCTCACGCTGGTCCCGCTCTCGCTCTACTTCTCCGACGGCCGCGCCAAGGTCGAGATCGGGCTCGCCCGAGGCAAGAAGTTCTACGACAAGCGCCAGGCGATCGCCAAACGCGAGGCCGACCGCGACGCGGCCCGCTCGCTGGCCGACGCCCGCAAGGCCCGCCGCTGACGCGCGAGCGACCTTCCGCCGTTCCACGACAGGTCGCCCAGCGGCTCGTCCGACGGCGGCGGCCACTCCTGGTAGCTGCGGGCGCCCGGCCGATCGGTTAGCCTCTCGTCGTATGCGTGGGGTTTTGCGACTTTTGGCCGGTGCCGGTGTGCTGTTGCTCGGGCTGCTGTGGTGCGCCGGCGGCGCGCAAGCCGCCGACAACGAGCGGATCCGGCAGTACGACGTCGAGTTCGGCATCCGGCATGACGGCCAGTTCACGGTCGACGAGACGATCGAGTACGACTTCGGGGCGCAGTACAAGCACGGCATCACCCGCGACATCCCCAACCGGGAAGAGGCCCGTGACGGCCAGGACCGGATCTGGGGAATCGAGGACATCAAGGTCAGCAGCCCCAGCGGTGCACCGGCCGACCTCGAGGTCGACGACGATGACGACGAGATCCACCTGCGGATCGGCGACGAGGACAAGACCATCAACGGCCGGCAGACGTACAAGATCAGCTACGTCGTGACCGCCGGGCTGAACGCGTTCGACGACCACGACGAGCTGTACTGGGACGCGATCGGAACCGCCTGGTCCGTACCGATCGACCAGGCGAACGTCACCGTGCACGCGCCCGGCGGGATCAACCGCGTCGCCTGCTTCACCGACGACTGGAAGAACGACGATCGCTGCGCCTCGGCGAAGGTCGTCGGCCCGCAGACCGCGACGTTCGCCCAGAAGGACGTCAGCACCTGGGACGGGTTGACGATCGTCGTCGGCCTGGCCAAGGGAGTGGTGAACGTTCCGGCGGCGCACCTGGTCGACTCCAACAACCGCACCGGCGGGCCGATCGGCGAGCTGGCGGCGACCACGGGTCCGTTGCAGTACGGCCTCGGCGGCGGTATCGCCATCCTGGCGATGGTGTTCGCGGGTGTGTCGTACTGGCGGAACGGCCGCGACCAACGAACGTATGACGTTCCGCTCGGCATGAAGGCGGCCGTCGCGCCGGAGTTCAGCCCGCCGGAGAACGTCCAGCCCGGCCTCGCCGGCACGCTGATCGACGAGAAGGCATCCGGCGTCGAGGTCTCCGCGACGGTCGTGCATCTGGCGGTCCGCCGCTACCTGCGGATGGAGGAGATCCCCGCGCCGAACTTCTGGAGCAACCGCGACTGGAAGCTCACGAAGCTTCCGGCCCCGTCCAACGACCGCGTCACCGCGTACGAACGAAAGCTGCTGGACCGCATCTTCGCCGGCAAGCTGGAGGAGGTGAAGCTGTCGGATCTCAAGTACAGCTTCGCGGGGACGTACCGCCAGCTGATCGACGACTTCTACCGCGAGATGGTTTCGAAGGGCTGGTACCGCAAGGATCCGAACCGCGCCCGGGCCGGCTGGAGGGTCGGCGG
Source organism: Flindersiella endophytica (assembly GCF_054779015.1). Classification (NCBI taxonomy): domain Bacteria; kingdom Bacillati; phylum Actinomycetota; class Actinomycetes; order Propionibacteriales; family Nocardioidaceae; genus Flindersiella; species Flindersiella endophytica. The sequence goes on along the minus strand of NZ_BAAGYY010000005.1, from coordinate 60,745 downwards.
CATGACGCTGCTGATCGCCGGCGGCATCCTCGCCGGCGCGTCGGTCGGCAACGGTCAACTCGGGCTGGCGTTGCTGTTCGGCGGCTTCGCGGTGGCCGGGCTGATCCTGCGGCTTTCGGCGCGGGCGATGCCGGGGCGTACGGCGAAGGGCTCGGAGATGCACCAACGAGTGCAGGGATTCAAGCGCTACCTCGAGACCGCGGAGGCCGACCAGCTCCAGTTCGAGGCGACCGAGGACATCTTCTCGCGCTACCTGCCGTACGCCATGGTGTTCGGCGTGGTCGACAAGTGGGCGAAGGTGTTCAGCGACCTCGCGGAGAGCCGCGGCGTGAGCGGCGGCACGACGATGTACTGGTACGTCGGCTCCAGCGTCACCGACTTCGGGCACCTGGGTACGTCGATGTCGAACTTCTCCAGTGCCGCGGGCAGCACCATGTCGGCGACGCAGTCGTCCGGCGGGTCTTCCGGTGGCAGCTCCGGCTTCTCCGGCGGCTCGTCCGGCGGTGGTGGAGGCGGTGGCGGCGGGGGTTCCTGGTAACTACGCTGACGGGGCATGAGGGGGTCTCATCTTCTGTTGCCGCCGGCTCGACCGTGGCGTTCGAGCGACGGTTGCTCGGCCAGACGTTCGCTCGTGGCCGGCGGATCAACCTGGCCGGCCTCGGCTTCCCGCTCCGGCTGGAGAGAGTCGCGTCCGTCGGTAGTTCTGGACGGGCCGCCGATTCCGGCATAGGTATATGAGTGGGACCCGATCGGGAGGACTGGGGCATTGGTCAGGCAGTCGGCGACGCTCGCCATCGACGCGAGGATCCGGGCGCTGCGAGCAGGCGGCCGGCAGGTGCTCCACCTCGGCTTCGGTGAGGCCGGACTGCCGGTCCTCCCGGAGGTCGCGGACGTGCTGGCCGCGGCCGCGCGGCGATCGGGCAGCAACTCCTACGGCAAGGTCGCGGGCTCGGAGTCCGCGCGGGCGGCCGCCGCTGGGTACTTCACCCGGCGCGGGCTGCCGACCGATCCTGATCAGATCATCTACGCACCGGGGAGCAAGGCCCTGCTGTTCGCGTTGCTGGCCGCCATCCCGGGCGACGTGGTGCTGCCCCGGCCGAGCTGGGTGAGCTACGCCGCGCAGGCGTCGCTAGCGGGCAAGGCGGTGATCTCGGTGCCGATCGCCGCGGAGGCGGGTGGCGTACCCGACCCGTCTGCGCTGGACTCTGCGCTGTCTGCCGCGGCTGCGGCCGGTCGTACACCTGGCGCCTTGGTGCTCACGACACCGGACAACCCCACGGGCACGATCGCGGGTGCCGCGCTGATGCGCGCGGTGGTCGAGGTGGCGGAGCGGCACGGCCTCTGGATAGTGAGCGACGAGATCTACCGGGACCTGGCGTACGAGCCGCGCTCGGTGACCAGCCCGTCGGGGCTGCTGCCGTCGCGTACGGTTGTGACGACCGGCCTGTCGAAGGCGATGGCCCTCGGCGGCTGGCGGATCGGCCTGGCCCGGCTGCCGGTGGGCGCTTCTGCCTTGCGGGAGGAGCTCATCGGGATCGGCAGCGAGGTCTGGTCGAGCCTTGCGGTGCCGATGCAACAGGTGGCAGAACACGTCCTCGCCGAACCGCCGACGATCACGACCCACGTCGCGGCTTCCCGCCGCCTGCACGCGTCGGTCGCGCGAGCGGTCTACGACAGCTTCCTGGCAGCAGGTGCCTCGTGCCGACCACCGCGGGGCGCGTTCTACCTGTACCCGGACCTCGAGTCGTTCCGCTCCGGCCTCCCGCACCAGGTCACCCAGGACGCCTCGATGTTCACCGACTACCTGCTGGACCACTACGGCATCGGCGTCCTGACCGGGGCCGCCTTCGGCGACGATCCGAGCGCCCTCCGCTTCCGGGTAGCCACGAGCCTCCTCTACGGCGAAACGGACGAGGAACGCTGGGCCGCCCTGGAGTCGGAGGACCCACTGGCGATCCCCTGGATCGCCGACTCCCTCAGCCGCCTGCGGTCCGCCCTGGCCGAACTCCGTCAAGAAGCCGGCTCCTGAGCCACACCCGCCCAGCCAATCAACGCCTGGCACCTGCCCGCCGCGGTGCATCACCCCCGCGTCCCGCAACCTGCCGCTGTGCGCCGGCCAGCGTGAATGCGTCCGCGCGAGCACATCCGCCGTGCACCCGCGCCCGCGATGGCTGAGGTCGCCGCCACCGGCGGAGCTTGTGCGGACACCGACCCCGCCACCGGGTTGGGCCGTGCCGCCGCCAGTGGACTTGCGCTGCCGCCGGACAGCCGCCGAGCCGGGCCGCCCTGACGTTGCGCTGCGACCGGCTGGGCCATGCAGCTATCGGGCCGAGCTGCCCTGGCCTGCCGCCAGCGGAGCCGCGCGGCCGACCCGCTGCGACCGGCGGAGGTGAGCAGCCGTCGCGGCGATCGGCTGGCCATGCCGCCATCGAGCCGAGCCGACCTGCCACCTATCGGCCACCGGCAGACCCTGCCCATCGACCGCGGCGCCGTGCCGGCTTGACTGTGCTGTCGCCAGGTCGCACTGCCTCCTGCGGAGCTCCGCTGCCGCCGCGTTCTCGCAGGCGGAGCATGCTCTCGTCGACTGGGTTCCGCTGCCGTCACGCTGCCGAGCCGTGCTGCTAGCGCCGGGACTGGCGGGCCGCTGCCGCGCCACTACCGGCTGGCGATGTGCCAGCCGAGCCGAGCTGCCACCGACCTGCCACCGGGGGAGCTGCGTCGGCGGGCCGCGCTGCCGCCGCGCCGGGTGGCGCTTCCGCCAGGTAGCGCTGCCGCAGAGTTCCGCTGCCACCTGCGGAGCTGCGCCGTCGTTGTGCTGCCACCGGCGGGGCCACTGCCCGTCGACCTGTCGCCATGCCGGGGCCGGACCGCGTTGTCGCCGGGCCACCGTCCCCGCCGGCCGATCGCTGCGGCGGACTCCCGAGCGCGCCGGCACGGTTGAGTAGCGCGACAGTCGCCCGTTAGGGATTTGTACTCATGTGATCACATACGGTCAGATCAGAGGCTGGGCGCATGCCGACTCCGATCCTGGCCGCCGCCCTCTGTTGTGGGGTTGTCGCGGGCGCAGCTGCCGCCTGGCGGCGGATCGGCATGCTGCGCGATGTCGACGGTCATCCGTTGTCGCGGCTGACTCATCAGCTGGCAGGCCGCGCCCTCCTTCCACCGGCGACGGCTGCGGGCTCGATCGTCGTGCTGGCGGCGTTCGACGCGCCGTACCCATGGCTCGTCCCGCCCGTGAGTGCGCTGACCGTACTCGTCCTCGGCGTCCTCCTTCGCCGCCTGATCGGCCTGGCTCGCGAGGTCGCGAGGGCCCGCGAGGAGCTGGTCGGCCTACTCGCGTACGGCGCCGCCATCTGCGCCTGGACCTGGCTCCTCACCCCGAACACCCCGGCCACCGCAACGCGCGCCGCGGCCGCCACCCTCGCCTGCCTGGTCGCCGTCGAGTGGGTGTTCGCCCGCCCGCTCGATCTCGCCGTACGCTGCCGCGAGATCGCGTCGACCGGCCTCGTCCCCGTGCTGCTGAGCGACCCGGCCTGGCGGATCGACCACGTGGACGTACTCCCGGACCGCGACTCGATCTGCGTCCACTACGCCGGATCAGCGGGCACCTCGCTGTGGGTCGACCTCGTCCGCAAAGGCGCCGTCGACGCCGTGCACACCGAGCAGGTCGCCCCCGGACTGTGGCGGGTCAGCGCGACCGCCACCGTCTGCTACCTCGCGATCGTCGCCGACCAGGTGGTACGACTGGAGTTCGACCGCGGCCGTCGCAGCGATGCCGAAGCCATGCAGGTCGCGAGCGGGATGCGCCCGGTTTCCGCCCGTGAGCTGGCCAGACGCGAGCAGGACGAGGGCCGTGACGGTCGGTAGTCCAGTACGAGGGCGACTGCGTTTCGTCTCCGCGCGAACGTCTGGCACAATGGGCGGTCGAATCCGCTGGTCGCGCGCCCTCTAACCCGTGGCCTGCCGGGTCCACCCGAGTGGTCCGCGCCGCACCCCCACGCGGCACGCGGCGGCTCACCCACCTAAGACCATAGGAGACACCACACCCGTGGCCGTCAAGATCAGGCTGAAGCGCATGGGCAAGATCCGTGCGCCTTACTACCGCATCGTCGTCGCCGACTCTCGTACGAAGCGGGACGGCAAGACGATCGAGGAGATCGGCAAGTACCACCCGAAGACCGACCCGAGCCACATCGAGGTCGACTCCGAGCGCTGCCAGTACTGGCTGTCGGTCGGCGCGCAGCCGAGCGAGCCGGTGCTCGCGATCCTGCGCAAGACCGGCGACTGGCAGAAGTTCAAGGGCGAGGACGCTCCGGCGCCGCTGCTCCAGCCGAAGCCGAAGGCCGACAAGCGTTCGCTGTTCGACGAGGCTCTGCGCGAGGCGCACTCCGAGCCCGAGGGCGAGGCCGTCAGCCAGAAGCGCACGAAGAAGTCGGCTGAGAAGAAGGCCGACAAGAAGGCCGATGCCCCCAAGGCCGCCGCCGAGGAGACTCCGGCTGCCGCTGAGGAGACCCCGGCCGCCGCTGAGGAGAAGCCGGCTGCCGAGGGCGAGGCCTGAGCATGATCCCCGAGGCCCTCGAGCACCTCGTTCGCGGCATCGTCGCCCACCCGGACGACGTTCACGTGCGTATGCGGGAGCTTCGGCGCGGCCGGTCCTACGAGGTTCGCGTGCACCCGGACGACTTCGGCCGGGTCATCGGCCGTCGTGGCCGGACCGCGCAGGCGATCCGCACCGTACTGGCCGCGCTCGACAAGGGCCGCAGCGTCCGCATCGACTTCATCGAAGTGGCCGCTCGCTAGATCGTGCCTGCAAAGAGGACCGGTTAAGCGTCGAGCGCCAGGTCATATTTGGGAGGCACGATCCAGGATGGAACTCGTCGTCGGACGAGTGGGCCGGGCGCACGGGCTGACCGGTGAGGTCGCGGTCGACGTCCGTACCGACCAGCCAGAGCTACGTTTCGTCCCCGGTGTGCAGCTGCGCACCGGGGACGAACGCGTGCTCACCATCGACACCCTCCGCTGGCACCAGGACAAGCTGCTGATCCGGTTCGACGGATGCGACGACCGGACGGACGCCGAGAACCTCCGCGGCCTCGAGCTGCTGGTCGACGTATCCGACGACGAGCGCCCGGACGATCCCGAGGAGTTCTACGACCACCAGCTGGTCGGCCTGGCCGCCGTGACCGTCGACGGCGTCGCGCTCGGTGAGGTCCGCGAGGTCCTGCACCTGCCGATGCAGGACGTGCTGGCCGTACGCACCGAGCAGGGCGGCGAGGTGCTCGTTCCGTTCGTCAGCGACATCGTGCCCGAGGTCGACCTGGACGGCCGCCGCCTGCTCGTCGATCCGCCCGAGGGCCTGCTGACCAGCGAAGACGCCACACCATGAAGATCGACGTCGTATCGATCTTTCCCGACTACCTCGCCCCACTCCAGCTCTCGCTGGTCGGCAAGGCGGTCTCGTCCGGGCTGGTCCAGCTGTCCGTCCACGACCTGCGCGACTGGACGCACGACCGGCACCGAACGGTCGACGACACACCGTACGGCGGCGGCGCGGGCATGGTCATGCGGCCCGAACCCTGGGGCGAGGCGCTGGACGCCATCGCGCCGGCAGATGGCGACGGTCAGCCCACCCTGGTCGTGCCGACTCCCTCAGGCGTCCCGTTCACCCAGGCGCTGGCGCACGAGCTGGCCGCCGAGCCGTGGCTGTTGTTCGCCTGCGGCCGCTACGAAGGCATCGACCAGCGGGTCTTCGAGCACGCGGCGACCCGGATGCGGGTACTGGAGGTCTCGCTCGGCGACTACGTCCTGGCCGGCGGCGAAGTGGCCGTACTCGTGATCGTCGAGGCGGTGGCCCGGCTGCTGCCCGGCGTACTCGGCAACCCGGAGTCGCTCGTCGAGGAGTCGCACGCCGGGGAAGGGCTGCTGGAGTACCCCGTCTACACCAAGCCCGCCGAGTGGCGCGAACTGGCCGTACCCTCCGTACTCCTGTCCGGGCACCACGGGGAGATCGCCGCCTGGCGCAGGGAACAATCGCTGCGGCGTACGGCCGAGCGCCGGCCCGACCTGCTGCGGCCGAAGGCCTCCAAGCGTTCAGACCAGGACTGATTTCGCGGTTCTGGGGACGATGTGCGACACTTGACCGCTGGCGCCCCGACGCGTAACGCTCCTGCGCTCCTGCCACAGGGGGAGTTCGGATGCGGCGCCCGCGCTACCTGAGCACGACAAGACGAATCCACCGCGACTGGTGGTGACCTGTGGCACCACGAGGAGAGATCATGCACATTCTCGATGTCATCGACGCCGAATCGCTGCGGGACGACATTCCCAGCTTCCAGGCGGGCGACACGATCAAGGTTCACGTCAAGGTCGTGGAAGGCAGCCGGTCGCGAGTCCAGGTTTTCCAGGGTGTCTGCATCAGGCGCGCAGGCGCCAAGCTCCGCGAGACGTTCACCGTCCGTAAGGTCAGCTTCGGTGTGGGCGTCGAGCGTACGTTCCCCATGCACAGCCCGATCGTCGACAAGATCGAGGTCGTGAGCCGCGGTGACGTGCGCCGGGCCAAGCTCTACTACCTCCGTGGCCTGCGCGGCAAGGCCGCCAAGATCAAGGAGAAGCGCGAGTCGTCCGCGCGCGCCTGACGGTCTTTCCAGGTACGGGGATTAGGCTCAGCGATGAACGAACAGGAGATCGCGCCTGGTCGCGCGGAGGCCCGGAGGGATAAGACAAGGGTGCGGTCGAACGACGAGAACGACAAGCCTGACTCCGGCAGTGGTGGTGGCAAGTCCAAGGCCCACCGCGGCAAGGAGCGTTCCTTCTGGCGCGAGCTCCCGATTCTGATCATCGTGGCGCTCGGGCTGGCCTTGTTGATCAAGACCTTCCTGATCCAGGCGTTCTACATCCCGTCCGAGTCGATGGAGAACACTCTCGTTCCCAACGACCGGGTGCTGGTCAACAAGCTGGCCTATCGCCTCGGCGATGTGCAGCGTGGCGACGTGATCGTGTTCAACGGCGCCGACTCCTGGCAGGAGATCACGATCCCCGAGCCGGAGAACGCCGTGAGCGGCGTCCTGCGTAAGGCCGGCGAGCTGTTCGGTTTCGCGCCGATCGGTGAGAAGGACTTCATCAAGCGGGTGATCGGCCTGCCCGGCGACAAGGTGAAGTGCTGCGACCCCAAGGGCCGGATCACCGTCAACGGCAAGCCGCTGTCCGAGAAGGACTACATCTATCCCGGCGACTCTCCGTCGCTGGAAAACTTCGCGGTCACGGTGCCCGAGGGCAGGCTGTGGGTGATGGGCGACCACCGCTCCGCCTCGGCCGACTCCCGGGCGCACAAGACCGATGCGGGCCAGGGCACGATCCCGATCGACCACGTGGTCGGACGCGCGTTCGTGGTGGTCTGGCCGCTCAACCGGCTGGCAGTGCTGTCCCGGCCGCCCGCGTTCGCCGAGGCCGGTCTCGCGATGGGCCCGACCGACGCCGTACCCCTCGCGGCCGTGGGGCTCGGGCTGCCGCTGACGACGGCGTTCGCGATGAGCCGGTGGCGGGGCCGTGTGCCGTGGCGGAGACGAGCTCGACGGCGTGGCTGAGGCGACGGCGGCGGGCGGCTCGGAGAAGCCGTCTGAGAAGCGCCGGAACCGTTCGTTCTGGCGTGAGCTCCCGGTGCTGGTCATCGTGGCGCTCGGGTTGGCGTTGCTGATCAAGACGTTCCTCGTCCAGGCGTTCTACATCCCGTCGGGCTCGATGGAGAACACTCTCGTTCCCAACGACCGGGTGCTGGTCAACAAGCTGGCCTATCGCCTCGGCGATGTGCAGCGTGGCGACGTGATCGTTTTCGCCGGCACCGATTCCTGGAAGGAAGAGGTGGACATCCCCGAGCCGTCCAACGCGGTGACGGGGGTCCTGCGTAAGGCGGGGGAGCTGTTCGGTTTCGCGCCGATCGGTGAGAAGGACTTCATCAAACGTGTGATCGGCCTGCCCGGCGACAAGGTGCGCTGTTGCGACACCAAGGGGCGGGTGACGGTCAACGGGAAGCCGCTGCAGGAGACCGCGTACCTCTTTCCCAGGGACAACCCGTCCGACGATCCGTTCACCGTGACGGTGCCGGCCGGGCGGCTGTGGGTGATGGGCGACCACCGTTCCGGCTCGTCCGACTCGCGGTGGCACCAGTTCGACCAGGCCAAGGGCACGATCCCGATTGATCATGTGATCGGACGAGCGTTCGTCGTCGTTTGGCCGCTGAACCGGGCCGCGGTGCTGTCGCGGCCACCGACGTACGCAGAGGCGGGGCTGTAGCGGCTCCGTGCCGTGCTGGGGGTTTGCCGATCGCGCTCCGGACGGTCTCGCGGCGGTCTCTGGGCGGCCGGTGGGTTTGTCCGTGGGGCGCGGTAACGTCCGGTGCGAGGCTTTGCTTTGGGTGAGAGTACGGCCGAGGAGGCCAGGAGGTTCCATGCGTCGTACCCGTCGGGTGGTCGTCCGACGAGAGGCCGGGTTGTACGCATATGAGCGCGCGCTGGTCCGGGCTGGGCTCGTGCCTGTCGCCGGCGTCGACGAGGCCGGGCGTGGCGCCTGCGCCGGCCCGCTGGTCGCGGGTGCGGTGATCCTGCCGGAGGGCCGCCGGGGCGAGGTCCCTGGTCTGGCCGACTCCAAGCTGCTCACCGAGCAGGCGCGCGAAGAGTGTTACGCAGAGATCATGGACCGGGCTGTGGCGTGGTCCGTGGTGTCGGCCTCGCCCGCGGAGTGCGACCGGCTGGGCATGCACCGGGTCAACGTCCAGGCGCTGCGCAGGGCCCTGTTCGCGCTGGAGACGCGGGCGTCGTACGTCCTCACCGACGGCTTCCCGGTCGACGGGCTGGGGGCGCCTGGCCTGGCGGTCTGGAAGGGCGACCGGGTGGTCGCCTGCATCGCGGCGGCCTCCGTTGTGGCGAAGGTCACGCGCGACCGCGTCATGAAGGAGCTGCACGAGCGGTATCCGGTCTACGACTTCGCGACGCACAAGGGCTACTGCACCGCTGAGCACCAGGAAGCCCTCGAGCGTCACGGTCCGTGTCCGGAACACCGCCGCTGGGACAACGTCGTACGCGCGGCGGCCGTGCGGCGCGACCGATTCGCCGGAGAGACCGGTACTGGCCCATCGCAGGCACAGGTTGCGGAGATGGGTGAGAATGGGACGCCAGTGACGGCTGGCGTAGGAGCCGACGTAGGCGGAGAGGAGCGTGACCGATGAGCTCTGAGGACCTCGAGAAGTACGAGACGGAGATGGAACTCCAGCTTTATCGGGAGTACCGCGACGTCGTCGGCATCTTCAAGTACGTCGTCGAGACCGACCGCCGCTTCTACCTCGCGAACAACGTCGACCTCAAAGTCCGCAGCGAAGGCGGCGAGACCTACTTCGAGGTCACCATGTCGGACGCGTGGGTGTGGGACATGTACCGTCCCGCCCGGTTTGTGAAGAACGTGAAGGTCGTGACGTTCAAGGACGTGAACGTCGAGGAACTGGCGAAGAGCGACCTCGAGCTCCCGAAGGACGTCTGAGCCGGCCGCGCCGCCCCCAGTTGGCCGGTGGCACCGTTGCTTCCCAGTTGAACCCTGCCAGCCCGGGTGTGCCCGGCCCAGGCTTATTGGGCCGCCCGGCAGAGGCCTCGCCAGCACTGCCAGCCTGACTCCGGCAGCTCTGCCCGTCCGACGGCGTTGTCCAGCGTCACCATCCCCGGGCCCTGCCCGCAGCTCTCGTACGCCATGCCCTGGCCCTAACGCCCTGCCCCCACCTCACGTCCACCGTCGCGCCCGCCTGAATTGACCACTCGTCATCCACAGCTCGGCGCTATGCACAAGACAATTCGGACTTAACGCCCACCACCCCTCCGCCCGTTCATTGTTGGACGCACGGAGGTGACAGACATGCCGATGCGACACAAGGACATCCTCGGCCGCTGGGGAGAACAACTGGCGGTCGACCATCTGAGGCGATCCGGCCTCATCGTGCTCGACCGCAACTGGCGCTGCGAGATCGGTGAGATCGACATCGTGGCGCGAGACGGAAAGCAGCTGGTGATCTGCGAGGTCAAAACCCGCTCCGGCCTGAGCTTCGGCTCACCGCTGGAGGCGATCACCGACCACAAGGCCCGGCGCCTCGGCTGGCTTGCGTGCGCCTGGCTCCGATCCCACCGGCTCGGCTACCGCACGGTGCGAATCGACGTCGTGGGCGTACTCCGCCGCCACGGCACCGACCCGATCATCGACCACATCAGGGGAGTGTGCTGACCATGGGTCTCGCCCGTGCCATGTCGGTCGCCCTCGTCGGCGTCACCGGCCACGTTGTCGAGGTCGAAGCCCACATCGGCGGCAGCGTTCCCGGCTTCAGCCTCATCGGCCTCCCCGACGTCTCCCTCCGCGAAGCCCGCGACCGGATCAAGGCCGCCATCGCCAACTCCGGTAAAGAATGGCCCGCCCGCAAACTCATCGTCGGCCTGTCGCCCGCGACCCTCCCCAAAGCCGGCTCCCACTACGACCTCGCCATCGCGGTCGCGATCCTCGCGGCGGCCGAGGCCCTCCCCGCGGAGCGCCTCGACGGTGTGGTCTTCCTCGGCGAGCTCGGCCTCAACGGCCGCCTCCGCCCGGTGCACGGCGTCCTGCCGTCCGTGCTGGCCGCCACCCAAGCCGGTCATCGCCGCTTCATCGTCCCCGAGCCAAACGTCGGCGAGGCACGGCTGATCGAGCAGATCACAGTGTTCGGCGTACGTTCGCTGCGACAGGTCCTCGCTCTGCTCTGCGAGGAGGAGATTCCCGACGAGCCGCCGTACGAAGAGCAGGCTGACGGCGGCCACGTCGAGGTTCTCAGCCGGTTCAACCGTTCCGACGCCGTGGACATGGCCGACGTGCTCGGCCAGCTGGAAGCGCGTCGAGCGATGGAGATCGCCGCCGCCGGCGGACATCCGGTGTTCCTCTCAGGCCCGCCAGGTGCCGGCAAGACGATGCTGGCCGAACGACTACCCGGCCTGCTGCCCGAACTGACCACTGCGCAAGCCCTGGAAGTGACCGCAATTCACTCGGTCGCAGGCGTACTACCTTCCGACGAACCGCTCGTCCGGCGTCCGCCATTCTGCGATCCCCACCACACAGCCAGCCTCCCGGCCATCGTCGGCGGCGGCACTCGGGCGGCCAGGCCTGGAGCCGTCTCGCTCGCACACTTCGGGGTCCTGTTTCTCGATGAGGTTTACGAGTTCCGGCCTACGGTGCTCGATGGGCTGCGACAACCGCTCGAAAGCGGTCACGTTCTGGTCTCCCGATCCAACGGCACGGCGCGGTTTCCAGCGAGGTTCCAGCTCGTGATCGCCGCCAACCCCTGTCCGTGCGGGAAGAGCTACGGCAAGGGCGCCTACTGCACCTGCACCCCGCAGGCGAAGCTGCGCTACCGCAGCCGGTTGTCCGGCCCGATTCGCGACCGGATCGACATCACGCAGTACGTCCAGCCGTTGTCCCGCGCCGATCTGTCCGGCCTCACCGGTCAAGCAGAGTCGACCGCCGTGATCGCTGCCCGGGTGGCGGTCGCGCGCGAACGCCAAGCACTCCGGTACGCGGCGGAGGCTTGGTCGCTCAACGCCCAAGTCCCCGGTCACGAGATGCGCCGCCAATGGGCGCCAGAACCGGGCGCGATGTCGGTCGTCGAGTCCCAGTTGGCCACGGGAATGGTGAGCGCCCGCGGAGCCGACCGCATACTCCGGATCGCCTGGTCGATCGCCGACCTGGCAGCCCGAGACCGCCCCACCCGCGGCGACGTTCTCGAAGCGCTCACCCTCCGCCTCGGCCATCCGCCGCGGCAAGGCGAACGCAACCTGAGGAGGGCCGGATGAACGACACGTGTCTGCCCGCCGCCGTAGGCGCCCTATCGGCCTTGATTGCCTGCGGAGGCCCGGGTGGCTCGCAAGCGTGCCTTGAGCGGCGCGTCGTTTGGATCGAGCACTGGCAGCGGTCGGCAGCTCGCGACGTGAGGAGGGCCGGATGAGGGCCTTGTGTCTGTCTGGGGCTTCGGCCGCCGGCGCGGCTTTGGTCGACAGCGGTGGCCAGTTCGACTGGCGAGTGTGCATCGAGCGGCGCGTGGTTCGGATCGAGCATCGGCGGCGGCCGGATGCCGACGACGTGAGGAGGGCCGGATGACTCTCGTGTGCTTGCCGGATGATCCGGACGAGCCCACCACGCAAGGCGAACCTGGCAGCTCGCTCGCGATACCGGAGCCGATTCAGCCGGTGCCAGACGTCGAGCGGGTGGCGCGGGCCGCTCTTCTCGCCGTGGCCGAGCCCGGTGATCTCGCGCTCGGGTTGCTGGTCGCCAAGCAAGGGGCGGCTGCCACCCTCGCCGCCATCCGGGAGGGTGAGCTGCCGGTCGGGCATCGGGTCGACGTCGAGGGGAGGGCCATTCCCGTCAAGCAAGGGCGTGGCCGGCCCCGGTTGGCGGACTATCGCACGCGGTTGCCGGCGGTCGATCCGGAGCGCGACTTCGAGGCGGCGGCGAAGGTCGGAGCGCGGCTGATCTGTCCGGGTGACGCCGAGTGGCCCGAGTCGCTGGAGCTCCTCACCCACGCCGGCACGGTCGACGGTGGCTGGGGTGGTTCGCCGCTCGCGCTGTGGGTACGCGGCGATGCCGACCTCGCCAGGATCTCCGAACGTTCCGTCGCGGTGGTCGGTGCGCGCGCCTCGTCGGAATACGGCCAGTACGTCGCATCCGAGTTGTCCGCGGGCCTGGCCGATCGCGGGTTCACGGTGGTGTCCGGCGCTGCCTACGGGATCGATGCCGCAGCGCATCGGGGTGCGATGGCGGCCAGCGGGCAGACGATCGCGGTACTCGCGTGCGGCGTGGATCTCGCCTATCCGCGACCGCACAAGTCGATGCTCGACCGGATCGCGGCCGAGTCCGGGCTCGTGCTGTCTGAGGTGCCGCCCGGCACGCATCCGACCCGGCCGCGGTTCCTGATCCGCAATCGGCTCATCGCGGCGATCACGCTTGGGACCGTCGTGGTCGAGGCCGCTCTACGCAGCGGGGCGCTCAACACCGCCGCCTGGGCCGAACGCTGCCAACGCGAGGTGATGGGCGTGCCGGGCCCGATCACCGCCGCCGAGTCGGCGGGCGTACACCGGCTGATCCGCGACGGCGCGGCGATGCTGGTGACCGACGCGGCCGAGATCGCCGAACACCTCGGCCGGATCGGAGAGGAGCTGGCGCCGCCGAAGCTGGGTGGTGCGCAGGCGCGCGACCGGCTCGATTCGCGTACCCGCCGCGTACTCGAGGCGGTTCCGGTGAGCGAATACTGCCCAGCCGGGACCATCGCGACCGCCGCCGGCGTACCGATCGCGGAGACCCTGACCGCGTTGGGGACGCTGTGGATGCTCGACTTCGTCGAGCACCTGTCCGGTACGTGGCGCCTGTCGGAACGGGAACGCGGGCGCTGCCGCCACCGGAGATCGGAGCCGCCGATGACCGGATGACACAGCGCACCGCCTCCAACCGCCCAGCGCAGCGGTGGGTGTCCGCCCGTACCGCAGATGTGATGATCATCAGGTTGTTGGGTACTGTTTCCGGGCACATCAGGGAATCGGCTTACGAGGGGTCAGGCGTCGACCCGGTGCTTCACGGCCCCCGGCAAGGGAGGCAGTGATGTCTGGACAACCTCCGCAGGGACCGCAGGACCCGTGGATCAGCGGCGGCCAAGGCAACGCAGGCGGTCAGGGCGGGCAAGGCCAGGGCGGCTGGGGCGCCGGACAGGGTGGTGGCCAGCAGCCTGGCCAGGGTTATCCGGGCCAGGGTTACCCAGGTCAGGGCGGCCAGCCCGGGCAAGGACAGCCAGGTCAGGGCTACCCCGGCCAGGGATATCCGCAGCAGCCAGGCCAGCCCCAGCAGCCAGGCCAGCCCCAGCAACCGGGCTACCCGCAGCAACCGGGGCGTCCGCAGCCGGGACCTGGATATCCCGGACAGCAGGGACCAGGCGGTGCGCCAGGTCAGTCGCCGTACGGCCAGGGCCAGCAGCCGCAGCAGCCCTACGGTCAGCAGGGATACGGGCAGCAGGGATACGGGCAGCAGGGCCAGGGCTACGGCCCAGGCGGTCCCGGTGCGCCTGGAAGCCCCGGTTACCAGGGTTACGGGGAGCCGCCCTCCGGCGGTGGCAGCAAGCTCCTTCCGATCCTGCTGGGTGTCGGCGGTGTCGTTGTCGTTGGCATCGTCGTCGCGGTTCTGTTCCTCACCGGCGTGTTCGGTGGCGGCAGCGGGCCGGAGAGCGCGGTGAAGAACCTCGTCAACGCGGCGAAGGCCGGTGACTGTGACGGTGTGTTCGACACCATCGACTTCGGTGACCTGCCGCCCGAGGCCACGAAGCAGCTCAACGACCCGGCGGCCCGCAAGCAGGCGTGCGACGCCCTCAAGAAGGACGCCGCCCCCTCGGACGCCGAGTTGGTCAAGACCGAGGTCAGCAACGAGACCGACACCACAGCCACGGTCAAGGCCACGGTCAAGGCGAATGGCAAAGAGGAAACCACCGACTTCAAGGTCAAGAAGGTCGACGGCGAGTGGAAGATCGACTTCGCCTCCATGCTCAACGTCGGCTGAAGTCCTCAACGGTTGAGCGGCGGGCCGCCGGCGCGTAGCTCGACCGCCGTCCCGTGCTCGCGTCGTAGTCGAGCACGGGACGTTTGCTTCGCCGGAGCGGATTTGTGGTGCGGCCCGGCCTGTTGGCCTTGCAGGCTGGCCCGCCGGTTTGTCATGGTCAGCAGGTGACCGCGACTCCAGGCGACGAGGTTCGCTCAGTACGCTCCGAGGCGGCGGCTTCCGTACTCGCGGAGTTCGAACGACACCTGGCCGCCGAGCGGAACCTCTCGGCCCACACCGTGCGGGCGTACCTCGGTGACATCGAGAGCCTGCTGGTCCACATCTCCGAGGATGTGGCGCAGCTCGATCTGGCTTCGCTACGCAGCTGGCTCGGGCGCATGCAAGCCTCCGGGAAGGCGCGCACAACGCTGGCCCGCCGAGCGGCAGCGGCGCGGACGTTCACGGCGTGGGCGCACCGGCGTGGGCTGCTCGACGGCGACCCGGGTGCCCTGCTGGGCAGCCCGAAGGCACACCGTGACCTGCCGCCCGTACTCAAACAGGCCGACGTGCGGCGGCTACTCGAGATCGCTGTACTCGCGAGCGACGACGGCAGCCCGGTCGGAGTACGCGACCGCGCGATCCTGGAGCTCCTCTACGCGACCGGCGTGCGCGTCGGCGAACTCACCGGCCTCGACGTCGACGACATCGACGACGAGCGACGGGTAATTCGCGTGCTGGGCAAGGGAAACAAGCAGCGGACCGTGCCGTACGGAGTGCCCGCCGAGCAGGCGCTCGAGGAATGGCTGACCCGCGGCCGGCCAAAGCTGGTGCGAGTGGGTAGCGGCCCGGCGTTGTTCCTGGGCGCCCGAGGCGGCCGGATCGACCAGCGGGCCGTACGGCGGCTGGTCCACACCAGGCTCGCCGACGTCCCTGACGCACCGGACCTCGGACCGCACGGCCTCCGCCACACGGCGGCCACCCACCTCCTCGACGGCGGCGCCGACCTAAGGAGTGTCCAGGAAATGCTCGGCCACGCCTCCCTGGCGACGACCCAGATCTACACCCACGTCTCGGCGGAGCGGCTGCGCAAGGTCTACCAGCAGGCCCACCCGCGCGCCTGATGCACCGACGGAGGTCCGCGCGGTCCTCGCGCGGGCGCGCTGACCTGGGCGAGCCGCTCGGCAATCTGCGGCGATCCGGCCGCGGAGCTCACGACGGCCACAGTGACGGCTCGGGCGACGGTGTAGCCGGTGACCGTGATCGAAGCTGGGATCGCAGCGCTGGCTGAACAAGCGACGGCCGCGCCGGGTGCGGTGTCGAGAGGGGAAGCGACGGCCGTGCTGGCCTCGTCGTCTTGTGTGGGGGTGGAAACGGCCCCGGGCTCGGCGGTGGCCGGACGGGCAGCGGTGGGGACCTGGCGTGGCTCATGTTGGCGATCGGAGGGGCGGCAGGTTCGGCGAGCGCGGTTGTGGTGGCGGTGTCGGCACCGATCGCGGCGGTGATCGAGGTACAGCGGGCTCGGCGCGTGCGGGGATGGAGGCAGTGGGCGCGGTGGCGGTGAGAGAGGCGGCGATCTCGGCGACTGCGGTGGTGGCAAGGGCTGTGATCGCGAGGGCGGAGGCGACGGTTGCTGCAAGGGGTGGCGGGATGGCGGGCGAGGAGTAGGGAAGCGGCGAGTCGGGTGGGCGGGGTGGCACGACTGGGGTGCCGGAGTGGGTGGTGGGTGGCGGATCGTCGAGGGGGAGGAGGCGGGGGCGGCCGGCGGCGAGGAGTTGGAGTGGGTCGATGTAGGTGGTGCCGCGGAGGGCGCCCCAATGGAGGCAGGTTCGCGGCGCGCAGTGGGTGGCGATCGGTTGGAGGTCGCCGAGTGGGGTGCCGGCGGTGAGGTGGTCGCCGAGGTGGACGTGGGGGTTGACCGGTTCGTAGGTGGTGCGGACGCTGCCGTGGGTGATGGCGACGACGCCGCGGCCGGCGATCACGCCCGCGAAGGTCACGGTGCCGGCTGCGGCCGCTCGGACCGGTTGGCGGGCGGTGGCGAGTAGATCGACGCCGCGGTGGCCGGGGCCCCAGGGCGAGTCCGGGGGTTCGAAGCGGCGGATGACTTGCGGTCGCGGAGCGAGTGGCCAGATCCAGCGCGATGGTGGGAGCGAGGGAGCGGAGCTGGCGCCGAGGACGAGGGCCTGGCGGCGACCGTGGATGAGGGCCGGGGCGGTGGGTGGCGCGGGGTTGGCTTGGGCAGCATCCGATCGGACTGCGATCGCCGCGGAGGCGGAGCTGGCCACCCGCGCGATGGGTGGTGAGCTCGAGGGCGGAGGGGCGGCGAGCGATCGGGTGGCGTCGGGCCGTGCATCCACCCAAGCAGTGCTGGCCATCCATGCGGTGGGCATGAGGGCAACCGTCTGGGCGGCGGTGAGGCTGTGGAACGCCAGTAAGGCGCTGGTGATGGCGACGGTGATCGCCAGCTGAGGGGCGGGTGGCAGGGGGTGCATGCGGACGAGGATCTGCCCGTTCGGCGGAATTCGCGAGGGGCGGCCGGGAAGCTGTGGACGACGCCGAGGTGTGGACAGAAGTGGGCCAGAAAACCCGGCAAAACGGGCGCACCCAAGCCCACCGCTCCGGGGCACCGAGCACTACCCTGCGTCGAGTACACTTTGGCGGGCGTTTCGTGCTGCCCTGACGCAGCCCGACGCCAGAGCAACAAAGCACAACACATTACGCACGCCTGTTCACCCTCCCAACCGCGGAGCGGGCGTACCACTCGGTCCCAGGGGCGGACAGCCCCGACGGCTTCGGTGCGCACAGGCGTCAGGGGTGGCGGACAACACCGTCCGGCGCCGAACAACCGAGCCGCGCACTCGTAGTGACGAACACACAGAGTGCGCAGAGGAGGAGACGCGGCCATGGCCGTCGTTACCATGCGGCAGCTGCTCGAGAGCGGCGTGCACTTCGGACACCAGACCCGTCGCTGGAACCCGAAGATGAAGCGCTACATCTTCACCGAGCGCAACGGCATCTACATCATCGACCTGCAGCAGTCGCTGTCGTACATCGACCGGGCGTACCACTTCGTCAAGGACACGGTCGCCAAGGGCGGATCCGTCCTGTTCGTCGGTACGAAGAAGCAGGGCCAGGAAGCCATCGCCGAGCAGGCGACCAGGGTCGGGATGCCGTACGTGAACCAGCGCTGGCTGGGCGGCATGCTCACGAACTTCCAGACGATCTACAAGCGCCTGCAGCGCCTGAAGGAGCTCGAAGAGCTCAACTTCGACGACGTCGCCGGCTCCGGCATGACGAAGAAGGAGCTGCTGCAGCTGCGTCGCGAGCGCGACAAGCTCGACCGCACCCTCGGTGGTATCCGCCGGATGCAGCGGGTCCCGAGCGCGGTGTGGATCGTCGACACCAAGAAGGAGCACCTCGCCGTCGACGAGGCGAAGAAGCTCGGCATCCCGGTGATCGCGATCCTCGACACCAACTGTGACCCCGACGAGGTCGACTTCCCGATTCCGGGCAACGACGACGCGATCCGTTCGGTCGCGCTGCTGACCCGGATCATCTCCGACGCGGTGGCCGACGGGCTGATGACCCGCGCCGGCGCCGGCGAGGGTGAGAGCGACCGCGCCACCTCCGGCCTGGCTGCTGAGGAGCCGCTGGCGGAGTGGGAGCGCGAGCTGTTGCTCGAGGGCAAGGAGTCCGCCAACGGTGAGGCCAACGCCACCGTGACCGCGGAGCCCGAGGCCGCAGTCGCGACGGAAGCCGCGACGGAGGCCGCCACCGCAGTCGCGACCGAGGCAGCCCCGGAGGCCGCCGCCGAAGCAGCTCCGGAGGCGCCCGCCGCCGACAGCGCCGCCACCGAGGAAGAGCCCAAGCAGTAGAGCTCGACCCACCCCAACCACCCGCGATCACACGAGGAAAGACCAGACTGCTATGGCGAACGTGACCGCCGCCGACATCAAGCGTCTCCGGGACCTCACCGGTGCCGGGATGCTCGACTGTAAGAAGGCCCTCGAGGAAGCCGAAGGCGACTTCGAGAAGGCCGTCGACCTGCTCCGCGTCAAGGGCGCGGCCAAGGCCGCCAAGCGCGGCGCCGAGCGCACCGCCGCCAACGGCGTCGTCGTGAGCCGGAACGGCGCGCTGCTCGAGCTCAACTGCGAGACCGACTTCGTGGCGAAGAACGAGCAGTTCATCGACCTGGCCGAAGACCTCGTAGAGGTCGCGGCCGCGAACAAGGTCGGTGGCGCCGACGAGCTGGCCGCGGCCAAGCTCGAGGACGGCCGCACCGCCGCCGAGGCCATCGACGGGCTCGCCGCCGTGATCGGCGAGAAGCTCGCGCTGGGCGGCGTCGCCGTCTTCGAGGGCAAGACCGCGCTCTACCTCCACCGCCGCGACCCGCAGCTGCCGCCGCAGGTCGGCGTGATGGTCGAGTACGAAGGCGACGACGAGGCCCTGGCCCGTGGCGTTGCGATGCAGATCGCCTCGATGCGTCCGCAGTACGTCCGTCGTGAGGACGTTCCGGACGAGGTTGTCGAGCGTGAGCGCCGGATCGCCGAGGAGACTGCTCGCAACGAGGGCAAGCCCGAGCAGGCGCTCTCGCGCATCATCGAAGGCCGCGTCACCGGCTTCTTCAAGGACGCCGTGCTGCTCGAGCAGCCGTCCGTCCAGGACCAGCACAAGGGCAAGTCGATCGGCCAGGTGCTGACCGACGCCGGCATGAGCGTCAGCCGCTTCGCGCGGTTCGAGGCCGGCCAGTCCTGAGCTGCCCGACCCAGCCGGCGGCGACGTAGAGAACGGCACGACAAGGAGGCCGAGATCGTGGAGGAAGAAACATGACTGAGACGATCTCGGCCGCTTCGTCGTCCGGAGCGAGGCGGGCGCCCTACCGCCGGGTGCTGCTGAAGCTGTCCGGCGAGGTCTGCGGCGGCGGCAGGATCGGCGTCGACCCGCTGGTCGTGAAGAGCATCGCCCGCCAGATCGCCGATGTCGTACGTTCCGGCATCCAGGTGGCGGCTGTGGTCGGCGGCGGCAACTTCTTCCGTGGCGCCGAGCTCGAGCAGTCCGGGATGGACCGGGCGCGTGCCGACTACATGGGCATGCTCGGCACCGTGATGAACTGCCTCGCCCTGCAGGACTTCTGCGAGAAGCAGGGCGTCGACACCCGCGTCCAGACGGCGATCACCATGGGTCAGATCGCCGAGCCTTACATCCCGCGCCGCGCGATCCGGCACCTCGAGAAGGGCCGGGTCGTGATCTTCGGCGCGGGCTCCGGCATGCCCTACTTCTCCACCGACACCGTGGCCGCCCAGCGCGCGCTCGAGATCGGTGCCGAAGTGCTGCTCAAGGCCACCCAGGTCGACGGCGTTTACGACGCCGACCCGAAGAAGGTGCCGGACGCACAGAAATTCGAGCGGATCAGCTACGCCGAGTGCCTGCACCGCGGCCTGCAGGTCGCAGACGCCACCGCGTTCAGCCTGTGCATGGAGCACCAGCTCCCGATCGTCGTTTTCAACCTGTTGGAGGACGGCAACATCGCGCGCGTCGTCCAAGGTGAGACGATCGGAACACTCGTCTCGACCGAAGGCTGAGGCGGGCAGCCACGACGGCTGCGCGCGAGGCCTACGTCGGGCCGGGCTGAAGCACGGACCGGCACCGAGGTGATCGAGCCGAGGACGAGGCCGGGCAAAGGCGGGCGGACGCCCGTCTGGTGGTTGAGCAGACCTGACAGACACTGCTATGACGAGGAGACCGCGACCGTGACCATCGAGCAGACCATCCGCGAGGCGGAGCAGAAGATGGGCAAGGGCATCGATTTCGCCAAGGAGGAGTTCGCGGCGATTCGAACCGGCCGTGCGCACCCGGCGATGTTCGCCAAGATCGAGGCCGACTACTACGGCACCCCGACCCCGATCCAGCAGCTCGCCTCGTTCCACATTCCCGAGGCCCGCCTGGTCGTCATCACGGCCTACGACAAGAACGCCATGTCGGCGATCGAGAAGGCGATCCGTGACTCCGATCTCGGGGTCAACCCGTCCAACGACGGCACCGTGATCCGCATCGCGCTGCCGGAGCTGACGGAGGAACGCCGCAAGGAGTACGTCAAGCTCGCGCGTTCCAAGGCCGAAGAGGCCCGCGTCGCCGTGCGCAACGTACGCCGGCACGCCAAGGAGACGCTCGACCACATGTCCCGCGACGGCGAGGCCGGCGAGGACGAGGTCAGGAGCGCCGAGAAGCGCCTCGACGGGATCACGCGGTCCCGCGTCGACCAGATCGACGAGCTGCTGAAGCACAAGGAAGCAGAGATCCTCGAGGTCTGACGGCTTTGGCGCAGGACACGGTGACTGAAACCTCGGGGGCGCACGACGCGGAGCCGGCGCGGACACGTGGGCTCGGAAGTCGGCTGGGCCGCAATCTCGCGGCCGCGGCCGGCGTCGGTGTGCTCTTCGCCAGTGCCGTCATCGCGGCGCTGTTCATCGTCAAGGAGATCTTCGTAGGCCTGGTCGTCCTGCTCGTCGGCGTGGCGGTGACCGAGCTGGCCGGTGCGCTGCGCCCGAGCGGGGTGCGGCTCGCGTTGCTTCCGCTGCTGGCGGGCGTGCTCGGCATGCTGATCGGCGGCTACGTCGGCGGTACGGCGGTCCTGGTCAGCGCGCTCGGCCTGACCGCGCTGGTGATCTGCTTCTGGCGGCTGATCGGCGGCCGTGAAGGCTACGTTCGCGACATCACGGCGTCGGTGTTCGTCGCGCTGTACGTGCCGTTCATGGCCGGCTTCGCGCTGCTGATGCTGCGGCCGGACGACGGGGCCGCCCGGGTGTTCGTCTTCGTCGCGATCACCGTCTCGAGCGACATCGGTGGGTACGCCGCCGGTGTGCTGTTCGGCCGCCACAAGCTGGTGCCGACGATCAGCCCCGGCAAGACCTGGGAAGGGCTGGCCGGCTCGACACTCAGCTGCCTCGCGGTCGGTTTGCTGGGCGTCGTCCTCCTGCTCGACGGCGCCTGGTGGGCCGGCCTCGTACTCGGCCTGGTCGGCGTGATCACGGCGACGCTCGGCGACCTGGTCGAGTCCATGCTGAAGCGCGACCTGGACATCAAGGACATGGGCAGTGTTCTGCCCGGCCACGGCGGCGTGATGGACCGGATCGACTCGTTGCTGCCGAGCGCGTTCGCGCTCTGGCTGGTGATGACGGTGCTCGTCCCGGTCGCGAGCTGACCGTGCTGCTGTATCTCCTACGGCACGGCAAGCCGGCGCCGGACGAACGGGCCAACGAGTTCTGGGAGCTCGCGCCCGACGCCGGCGAAGGGCTGGCGGCTCTCCGGACGTCGGGCGCCCTGCCTTCCTCGGCGGTTTGGTACTCCTCGCCCGAGCCGAAGGCACTGGCGACGGCCCGCGCCCTCACCGACGCGCCCGTGGAGGTCGTCGAAGACCTACGTGAGATGGTCCGGCCGGCCGGACCGTGGCTCGGGGCTGAGCAGTGGCGGGCGTTCGTCCACGCGTCGATGGCCGAGCTGGATACGCCGGCGCGACCGGGTTGGGAGCCCGGCCGCGCGACGATGGTACGCGTGACGGCCGCCGCCCGGCGGCTGCGGGAAGCGAACGCCGGCAAGGATCTGGTGCTTGCCGGGCACGGGACGGCATGGACGTTGCTGGTGTCCGCCCTGACCGGGCAGCTGGTCGACTTCGAGGCCTGGAACGGGCTGTTGATGCCCGATCTCTGCGTCCTCGACGTCTCGGTCGAGCCCGCCACGGTCGTACGTGGCTGGGGTGGCTGGGTCAGCGGGCCGCGAGGATGATCTCCTCGGCCACGCCGCCGATGCCCTTGGCGCCGTCGTCGTAGTTGGAGTGGATGACGACCACGTAGTCGGAGTCGGCGAACCACAGCAGGTTGGCGTTGACGCCAGGTGAGCCGCCGCCGTGGCCCCGGATCCACTGGCCGCCGGTGAGGCGCACCAGGATTCCATAGCCGACGAACCCCAGCTTGAACCCGTCGCCCGAGTCCGACTCCGGCGTGGGCGGCAGCTTGGGGCTGAGGTGTATGTATCCGAACGGCGGATCGAGCAGCTTGTCGCGGTGCAACGCGTCGGCGAAGCGAGCCATGTCGCGGGTGCTGGAGAATGAGCCGCCGGCCGGCATGCCGACGTACAGATGACGATCCAGGGCCTCCTCTCGTTCGCCGGACGGCGTGGTCGTATATGGGTGGGCGATCATCGGGTCCGTACGCCACTGCGGGTTGGTGCAGAACGCAGCGGTCTTCATGCCGGCGGGCTTGAAGATGTGTTCGTGGATGTAGTCGTAGTACGACTGCCCGGACAACGCGGCCACGATCGCGCCGAGGATGACGTAGCCGCTGTTGCTGTACTTCGAGCCCGACCC
Organism: Flindersiella endophytica; assembly: GCF_054779015.1. Taxonomy (NCBI): domain Bacteria; kingdom Bacillati; phylum Actinomycetota; class Actinomycetes; order Propionibacteriales; family Nocardioidaceae; genus Flindersiella; species Flindersiella endophytica. The sequence continues at coordinate 37,818 of NZ_BAAGYY010000005.1, read as the reverse complement.
CGGCGGGAACGTCGGCTTCTCCTTGCGTACGTACGACAGCACGCCGTTCCACGCCTCGTCGACACTCTTCCACGTACGCGCGGTCTCGAAGAAGCCGTCCATCTGGTGGTAGTCGCCGAGGCCGGACGTGTGGGTCAGCAGTTGGTGGATGGTGACGTGGTCGGCGAGCTCGGGCGCGAAGCCGTCGAGGTAGGTGCCGACCGTTTCGTAGTAGCGAAGTTTGCCCTGCTGCGCGAGCTGTCCGATCGCGACGCCGGTGAACATCTTGGTGTTCGAGCCGAGGTTGAACAACGTGTCCGGGCGGTTGGGGACCTTGTGTGCCTTGTCGGCCAGGCCGTGCGCGCGTTCCAGCACGGTCTTGCTTCGGTGGGTCACGAGCACGGTGCCGGAGAACGCGTCCTCGGCGGCACGCTGGGCGATGTAGCGGTCGAGCTTGCCTCCGGGGCGAAGGTCGTCGGGGATCTTTCCGGAGCTCGTGGACGAGCGCTCGGCGTGGGCGGCGCCGGCGCCGAGGCTGGGGGCGAGCAGGGCGGCAGCCGTCAGTGGGGCTGCGGCGAGGATGGCGCGTCGGTTCTGTTTGCTGTGCATGCCGGGCAGCCTGCCGATGGATTGTCAGCATCTGGTCAGGATCGCGGCCCTCGCCGGGGTTTCTTGGGCAACTCACAGGTACATAGGTGAAACTCAGCGGCATGCCGGTGCGCATCCTGGTCGCTGAGGACGATCGCCTGCAGGCCGACGTGGTTCGCCGCTACCTCGAACGCGAGGGATACGCGACCACGGTGGTGCACGACGGCCGCGCGGCGGTCGAGCGGGCGTGCCGCGACCAGCCCGATCTGGTCGTACTCGACCTGACGTTGCCCACGATGGACGGCCTCGACGTCTGCCGGACCCTGCGTACCAGCCTGGACGTCCCGATCATCATGCTCACCGGGCGAAGCACCGAGGACGAGCTGCTGCTCGGCCTGTCGCTCGGCGCCGACGACTACCTCACCAAGCCGTATCGGCCGCGCGAGCTGGTCGCCCGGATCCAGGCCGTGCTGCGGCGCTCGGCACGACAACGGCACGAAGCTCAGGAGCGTTACGCGGTTGGCGATCTGGTCGTCGACACCGCTCGCCGCGAAGTCCGCGCCGGTCGCCGGGAGGTGAGCACGACGCCGGCGGAGTTCGAGCTGCTCGCCTGCCTGGCGGCGTCGCCGGGCAGGGCGTTCACGCGTCAGCTGCTGCTCGAGCGCCTCGGCGGCTTCGATCGCGACGTGACGGGCCGCGCGATCGACATGCACGTGCTGAACCTCCGCCGGAAGCTCGAGCCCGAGCCGACCCGGCCGCGCTACCTGCTGACGGTCTACGGCGTGGGCTACAAGCTCGCCGACCATGCGCCGTAGCCTGCCGTGGCGGCTGCTCGCGTGCGTGCTCGCCGTCCTCCCGCTCGCAGTCTGCGCGACTGCGCTGCTGGGTGGATCCGCGAACCAGGCAACGGCTTCGGCGCAGGAGATCCGGTCCGAGCTGCTGGCGTACGCGAACGAGCACCGAAGCTGGGATGGCGTCGAGCCGCTCCTGCGGGAGCTGGCGGACCGCGCCGGGGTGCCGATCGCGCTGTCGACACCCGACGGCGAAGCGATCGCGGCCTCTTCCGAGGCCGGCATCGGCGCCGACACTGGCACTGCCACTGACGCCGGGCGGATCGACGCGGCGCGGGTGCAGCCGGGCGACTTCCGGCCGCCGGCACCGAACGTCGTCGCGGCGAGTGCCGGGGTGTCCTTGACGTACTACCAGTGGCAGCTCACCGACGCCGAGCGGCAGCGGCGGCAGGCGCTGGCCGAGCAAGCGATCGACTGCCTGCGAGACCATGCGCCGGCGAACCCGGACGACCGGGAACGGGTGAACCGGCGCGCCATGCTTCCGATCGCAACAGGCGGTGCCGCCGAACCCGAGCGACGGCTGCCGGGTGAGGAGGTCTGCGTACCTGCCGAGCTGGAGCAGCCCACGGCCGCGGCGCGGGGGCTCGCGGCGGAGACGGTCGAACAGGCCACGGCGTGTCTCGACGTACGCGGGCTGGCATACGAGGTGGTGGCCGGAGCGCACGGCATCCCTGTGCTCCGGCCGGAGGCGGCGACCGCGGCTGGTGCGGAGTGGCAGGACTGTCTGGACGCGGCACAGGCAGCGGCGAAGAGTGCCTACGTCGCGGGGCCGGCCGATCTGTATCTGGGCTTGGCCGATGGTGGGTGGGAAAGGACGAGCGCGATCGTGGCCGCGGCCCTGCTCGCGGCGATCGCGCTTACAGTGCTGGCGGTACGGCGGGGCGGGCGGCCCATTCTGATGGGGGAGGTGGCGCACGAGTTGCGCGCGCCGCTGGCGAACGTGCGCAGCCAACTGGAGGCGGCGCAGGACGGGGTGTTGCCGGTCGACCGGAAGTTGATTCAGACGCTGATCGGCGAGTCCACGTTGCTCGAACGGCTGGTGGCCGACCTGCAGGACCTCGCGCTGGCTGACGCGGGAAGGCTGCGGATCCACCCCGAAGACTGCGATGCGGTCGACTTGGCGGCGCAGGCGGTGGCCGCACATCAGGTGCGAGCGCGCGCGGGCGGGGTGACGCTGACGGTCGTGGGCAGCGGCGAGCCCGTGCCGGTCTACGCCGATCCGGCGCGGATCCGGCAGGCGCTGAGCAACCTGGTGTCGAACGCGTTGCGGTACACGGCTCAGGGTGGGCGGGTGGAGGTCGCTGTGGGGCGTGAGTCTGGGTCGGTCGTACTCGCGGTCGCCGACAACGGGAGTGGCATCGAGGCTGGGCACCTGGCGAGGGTGTTCGAGCGGTTCTATCGGGTGGGTGGCGAGGGATCCGGTGGTGCGGGGCTGGGTCTGGCGATCGCCAGGCAGTTGGTTGAGGCGCATGGCGGGCGGATCGAGGTTGCGAGTACGCCAGGTGAGGGGTCGACGTTCGCGGTGGTGTTGCCGGGTGGTGGGGCTGGGTGAGGTTGGCGCGCGTGGGGGTGAGGCTGTCCCAGTGGCTGGGGTTGGTCTTTGTCTTGGTCCTGTCCCAAGGGTTGCGGTTGCCTTATTTCGGGCGTGGCCGGTGGATTGGTGGCGGCGGCGGATTGTGTGTGGGCAGGCAGAGCCTGCCCTTGTCCTAACCGCCGCCGCCACCAATCCACCGGCCACTCACACCTGCGTCGCGGTCCCCACCACGGTCTGCTTTCGTCGGATGGTGGGCCGGTCGGGGTTGTTCGACGCGTGCCTGGCTTGTGCGCCAGCACAGTCTGATTCCGGGAAGCCCCCGGTTCCGAGCCCTGAGTGTCCGACCCGCCGGAGGCAACCCACAACGGCAAAGCCGCCGCGAAACAACCCAAGCCCCGAACAACCAACCGCCAAACCACAAAGAGCAGCCAGAAGCCGAACCCAGACCACCTAGCCGTTGACCGTCACAAAGCCAGTCCCCGGCCGGTAGTTCGGCGACTGGTGCCGGAAGTAGGTGTTGTAGACCTCGCAGTACTGCCCACCCCGCTCCATCAACGAATGATGGTCCCCCTCCTCCACGATCCGCCCGTGATCGAGCACGATAATCCGGTCAGCGTGCTGGATCGTCGACAGCCGGTGGGCGATCACGATGGCCGTCCGCCCGTGCAACGCGACATCCAACCCCTCCTGGATCTGTGCCTCCGTCAGCGGATCCACCGACGCCGTCGCCTCGTCAAGAATGACGATCGCGGGATCCTGGATCAGCAAGCGGGCAAGCGCTACCAGCTGCCGCTGCCCCATCGACAGCGCACCACCGTGCTCGCCGACCTCCGTGTCCAGCCCAGCAGGCAACGCGTCCAGCCAGTCACCACCGGCGACGTTGCGTGCCGCCGCCAGCACCTGGTCGGAGGTCGCCTCCGGCCGCGGATAGCGGATGTTGTCGGCGACCGTTCCGGAGAACAGGAACGGCGACTGCGGAACGACGCCGAGCTGCCGCCGATAGGAGGCAAGCTCGACAGTACGGATGTCGTGGTCGTCGACGACGATGCGGCCGCCCTGGAACTCGTAGAAGCGCGTGATCAGCTTGCCCAGCGTGGACTTGCCGGCGCCGGTGTGGCCGACCAGCGCGATCGTCTCGCCGGCCTGGATCGTCAGGGAGAAGTCGTTGAGCACGCGCTGCTCCGGCACGTAGCCGAACACGACGTCCTTGAACTCGATCCGCCCGGACAGCCGTCCGACCGGCTCCGGGTCGCGCTGGATCACGCGTGGAGTGTCGTCGATCAGGGCGAACACGCGCTCCGAGGCCGACAGGCCCTGCTGGAACTGCGACCAGAACGACGCGATCGACGTCAGCGGGAACCAGAACATCATCACGCTCTGCAGGAAGAGGTACCAGTCGCCCGGGCTGATCCCGCCGCCGAGTGCGGACTGTCCGCCGACCGCGACCAGCACGACGGTGGCGAGCCCGGCGACCGCGAACAGTACCGGGAAGATCGAGCCGAACACGAAGCCCTGCCGCAGCGTCACCTTGTAGTTCTGCTGGATGATCGGCTGGAACTCGTCGTAGATCGTCTGCTCCTGGCGGAAGTTCTTGGCGACGGAGATGCCGCCCATCGTCTCCTGCAACGTGGAGTTGACGCGAGCCAGTGAACGCTGGGCCTTCCGGGTGGTGTCGCGGGCGATCCGGCGGAACAGCAGGGCCATCGCGATCACGATCGGGGAGACCGCCAGCACGAGCAGCGCCAGCCCGGTGTTACGCGAGAACAGCAGCGCCGTGATGAAGCCGACCAGCAGCAGCTGGCTGAGGAGGTTCATCGTCAACGTCACCACCGTCGCGAAGTCGTCGGTGTCGGACGTGATCCGGCTGACGATCTTGCCGGAGGGGTTCTCGTCGTAGAACGACATGTCGCGCTTCAACACGGCGTTGAACGCGTCCTCGCGCAACGACAGCACGACGTCGCCGACGACCTTCGCGGAGAACCACTTCTGCACGAAGTTGAACAGCCAGCCGAGCACGCCGGACAGCAGCGCGAGCCCGACCAGCAGCGCGGTGGTGGTCTGTGAGTCCTGGTTGATGATCCGGTCGATGCCCCAGGCGATCAGCACGGGGAACGCCGTCTGCATCAGCGACTGCAGCACGATGCCGATCGCGACCAGAGTCATCCAGCCGGCCTTGGGCCGGAAGTAGCGCAGGATCCGGCGGATCAGATCCCTGTCGGAGTACATCCGGTCGTAGTCCTCGGCATCGAGGCCCTCCATGATGAAGCCCATGGGTTATGCGTCCCCTCCTTCTGAAGCGCCCACCAGACGCTGGCCGTCGACCGGTGGTGGCGGCGTCGCCACTTCGTCGTAGTGGGCGAAGATGCGGCGGTAGAGCGCGCACCGCGCCAGCAGCTCGTCGTGGGTGCCCTCGTCGACCAGCCGGCCCTGCCGGATCAGCAGCACCTTGTCGGCCCACCGGATCTGGGACAGCCGGTGCGTGATCAGCAGGGTCGTGCGGCCCTCGAGGATGCGCTTGATCGCACGCTGGATCTCATCCTCGGTGGCGCTGTCGATCGCGCTCGTTGAGTCGTCGAGCACCAGGATCGCCGGGTCGGTGAGCAGCGCGCGGGCGATCGCCAGCCGCTGCCGCTGGCCACCCGACAGCGTGACGCCGTTTTCGCCGATCACGGTGTCGTAGCCCTCGTCGAGCTCGTTGATGAAGCCGTCGGCCTGCGCGTCCTTGGCCGCCCGGACGATCTCCTCGCGGTCGGCCTGCTGGCCGAGGCTGAACGCGATGTTCTCCGACACCGGGCGCGAGAACAGCACGATGTCCTGCTCGATCGTGGACACCTGTGAACGCAGAGAGTCGAGGTTCCAGTCGCGTACGTCGACGCCGTCGACCAGGATGCGTCCCTCGTCGCAGTCGTAGATGCGGTTGACGAGTTTGGTCAGCGTGCTCTTGCCGGAGCCGGTTTCGCCAACGATCGCGACCGTCTGGCCCGGTTCGATGGTGAACGAGAGATCGCGCAGCACGGGTTCTTTCTCGTATCCGAACGAGACCTTGTCGAAGACGATCTCGCCGCCGATCCGGCCGGTGTGGCCGCTCTCGTTGTGGTCGAGCTCGGTCTCCTCACGCATCAAGGTGAGAATGCGCTCGGCACTCGCGAATCCCATCTGCACCAAGGAGAACGAGAAGATCGAGATGAACGTGGGAAAGCCCAGCATGCCCATCAGGCCGAGGTAGGCGACCAGCTGGCCGATCGTGATCTGGCCGGACGACTGCAGCAGCAGGCCGTGGAGCAGCGCGCCGGCCGTCGCGACCGCGAGCAGCAGCATCGGGAGGTATTTCGCCTGGATGAGTCCCTGCTCGACGAAATAGTCGCGGTAAAGCCTGGCGCTCTTTTCGAATTTCTTGCCTTCTTGCTTTTCCTGGGCCGTGACTTTGACGACTTCGATTCCGCGTACGGCCTCGTTGAGCCCGGCATTCAATACCCCGAATTGTTCGCGCATCTGCGACGACACCGGGCTGAGCTGGCGCATGTAACGCCGGACGGAGAACACGAACGCGACCGCGAACAGGCCGGGCGCGAGCAACAGCCGCCAGTCGATGAACGCGATGAAGATGAGCGGCACCAGGCCCTGCGTGCAGGAGTCGACGATCAGGTCGATGCCGGGGCTGAACATCTGGCCGAGCTGGCGTACGTCGTTGGCGCCGCGCGCCATCAGGTCGCCGACCCGCTGCCGGTTGTGGAACGTCTGGCTCTTGCCGAGCAGGCTGATGTAGAGCTCGTCGCGCGCGCCGCGTTCCATCCGCCTGGCCAGCACCTCGGTGCAAAGCCGGGCAAGCAGGTCGAAACCGCTGCGCAACAAGACGATCACGAGCAGCGCGATGACGATCCCGGTGAGGATGCGAGGCGCGTCGGGGGCCTTGCTGCTCACCGCGTCGAAGGCCCGGCCGACCAAGCCGGGGACCGAGGAGTTGAGCGCCACCATGATCACCGAGCCGGCCAGGAAGCCGGCGAGGTGCCACGGGTTGCGGAGCTGGTGCGACAAAATCCAGCGCGCCGGGCCGCGACGGTCGTAGTGATGCTGGTCGGCGACCGTGAACTCGGACTTGATCAAGGCCACAGGGCAGCCCCTCCCGCGCTGTCGAAGTGGTTGGAGTCATGGGGGTCAGGTAGTTGGAACAGACGTTCTAACAGACTCTACCGGAATTCGGTCAAGCGAATTTCCGACAGCCCGGGAATCACTTTTCCCGCGCATTTCCTAGGCGTAGGACAAGGCGATCTTGAGCGCGGCCTGCGGGTTGGCGTCGAGATCGGCGTAGGCCTGCGGAGCGTCGTCGAAACGTATCGTCCGGGTCAGCATCGGCTCGGTGAGGAGCTGGTCCGACAACAGCAGTTCGGCGGCCGTCTCGGCGACCCGGTGCCGGTCCCACAGCGGGTGCTCGCGGTGCGGGCAGCCCCACACGCCCATGCTGGACACGAGTGTCGGGCGGTTGTGGTGCCATTCCTCGCCGAGCCGCAGGTCGTTGCCGGCGTCGCCGCGGAAGAAGCCGACGCTGACCACGCGACCGCCGATGCCGACCGACGCGATCGCGGCGTGCAGGCCGCTGTACGTGCCGGACGTCTCGATCACGGTGTCGACGCCCTTGCCCTGGTTGGCCTCGTGCACGGCGAACCCGACCGACTCCTCTACGTCGCGCGGGTCGACGACCGAGGTCGCGCCGAACGTCTGCGCCATCGCGCGCCGCTCCTGCTTCGGGTCGATCGCGATCACCGAGCGCGCGCCGTTCATCCGGACCAGCTGGACGGCGAGCAGGCCGATCACGCCGAGCCCGGACACCACGACCGTGTCGCCGAGCTTGACGTAGGAGTCGTGCACCGCCTGCAGCGCGACGCCGGCGAGGCTGAGGAAGACCGCTCGTTCCGGCCGGTCCGAGCCGCGCAGCACGGTGAGCGGGAGCGGGGCGTCGAGCACCTTCGCGACGTCGATCACGGTCTCGTCGCGGTGCGAGCCCGGCGTGTGCACGACGTCGCCTGGCTTGAGCGCGGACACGTCGGACGCGACCTCGACGACCTCGCTGACCAGCTCGTACCCGATGCCGTGCGGCCGGAAGCCGTCGTCCTGGCGCGGGCGGAACAGCCGCCGGTCGCGGTCGAACTCGTTGTCGGCGAACGGGGAGGTGCCGCGGTAGAGGTTGAGCTCGGTGCCGTGGCTGATGCCGCTGACCAGGCTGCGCAGGCGGGCCTGGCCGGGTCCGAGGGCGGCGCTGGGCTCCTCACGGATCTCCAGCTGACGGGGGCCGACGAGGGTCAGTGCTCTCACCATGCTCGCTCCCAGTTCTCTACGGAGTTTCAAGCTTGCCGGGGGTTCGGCGGCGGACAAGCACGGGCTTGGGCCGACATGGGACAATCGACATTGTTATGTCTTCACAGCCTGTCGATCTCGTCTTCACCTCCCCGCGCCGCGGCAAGCCGCCGCGGCACCTCGCCGACCTCGCGCTCGAGGAGCGCCGCGAGGCCGTCGTCGCGCTCGGCCAGCCCGCCTACCGCGCCGGCCAGCTGTCCAAGCACTACTTCGAGCGGTACGTCGACGATCCGGAGCTGATGACCGACCTCCCGGCGACCGGCCGGTCGGCGCTGGTCGGCGAGCTGCTGCCGAGCCTGCTCACGCCCGTACGCACGCTCGAGTGCGACGGCGGCACCACGGTCAAGACCGTGTGGCGGCTGTTCGACGGCGCGCTGGTCGAGAGCGTGCTGATGCGCTACCCCAGCCGGATCACGATCTGCGTGTCGAGCCAGGCCGGCTGCGGAATGGCGTGCCCGTTCTGCGCGACCGGGCAGGCAGGCCTCACCCGCAACCTCTCGACCGCGGAGATCGTCGGGCAGGTCGTCGCGGCGCAGCGAGCGCTCGCGGCCGGCTCGATTCCGGGTGGGCCTGGGCGGATCTCCAACATCGTGTTCATGGGCATGGGCGAGCCGCTGGCCAACTACAAGACCGTGCTGGCCGCCGTCCACCGGTTCACCGACCCGGCGCCGGCCGGGCTCGGCATCTCGCAGCGCGGCGTCACGGTCTCCACGGTCGGGCTGGTGCCGCGGATCACGCAGCTCACGGCCGAGGGCCTCAACGTCACGCTGGCCGTGTCGCTGCACGCGCCCGACGACGAGCTGCGCGACGAGCTGGTGCCGGTCAACACCCGCTGGCCGGTTGCCGAGGTGCTGGACGCCGCGTGGGAGTACGCCGCGCAGACCAAGCGGCGGGTATCGATCGAGTACGCCCTGATCCGCGAGATCAACGACCAGGCCTGGCGCGCCGACCTGCTGGGCGAGCTGCTGGCCGGCAAGCTGGCGCACGTCAACCTCATCCCGCTGAACCCGACGCCGGGCTCGAAGTGGACGGCCTCCGACCCGGCCGACGAGCGCGAGTTCGTCCGGCGGCTGGAGGCGCACGGCGTGCCGGTCACGGTCCGCGACACTCGCGGCCGCGAGATCGACGGCGCCTGCGGGCAGCTCGCCGCCACGACCAACGGCAGCAGATGAGCCTGCGGCAACCTACGTTCGGTACCGCGCTGAAGGGATACGCCTGCGCGGAGGTCGACGCCCTGGTCGACCAGATCGGGCTGACCCTGGACGGCACGGCAGGTGGGGGTGCCCTCACGCCGGATGCGGTCCGGTCGGCCGTGTTCTCGATCGTCCTGCGTGGATACCGCGAGGACGAGGTCGACGCCTACCTCGACTCGGTGGTCGCGGAGCTCGAGCGCCGCGCGATCCAGCCGGCGGCGGTGGTGCCGGTGACGCCGGTGGTGCCGGTCGCCCCGATCGTCCCGATCGCGCCGGTCGCCGAGAGCTGGACCGACCTGCTGCGGGAGCGAGCCGAGCTGCTGGGCTGCGCGCAGCAGCCGGCCGGGCAACGGTTCGAACGGGTGGGCGTGCTCCGGGCCGGCTACGCCCTCGCCGACGTCGACGCGTTCGTCGACGAGGTGCGCGGCAAGATCGGGTCCACGCTGACGCCCGCGGAGGTGTCCGGCGTCCGGTTCACCCAGGCGCGCCGCGGCTACGACGAGGAAGCCGTCGACGACTGGCTGGGGCGGATCGAGTCGTTGCTGGTGCGGACGAACCAGGGACAGTGATGCTCGACTACGACCGTGAGGCGGCCTGGTACGACTCGACGCGTGGTGGCGAGCCGCGGGCGAACGCTGCGGCGGACGCGCTGGCGGCGCTGCTGCCGGCCGGCGTGCGTACGGTCGTCGATCTCGCGGGCGGTACGGGAATCGTCTCCGCACGGCTGGCGGCCCACGGATACTCCGTCGTCGTGTGCGACCGGTCGGCCGGCATGCTGCGGGTCGCTGCCGGGCGGCTACCCGGCCGGGCGATCGCGGCCGACGCGACCGTCGCGTTGCCGTTCCGCACCGGCAGCCTCGACGCCGTGACGATCGTATGGCTGCTGCACCTGTTGCCGGACGCGGCGCCCGTGCTGGCCGAGTGCGCGCGCGTGCTCCGCCCCGGCGGCGCCCTGCTGACGACCGTCGACAAGTCCGCGGCGCATCGCGCGGCCGAGGGACGGCCGGACCCGGACCCGGATACCGTCGCACGGGCGACCGACGCGCGTCCGTTGATCGAGCGGCTGGCGGCCGGCCATGGACTGCTGCCGCACGGCGAGACGACGTTCCCGGGGCACGGGCAGGGCCGGCCGGGCAGTCCGCCGGTCTACACGTTGGTGGGCTTCGTCAAGCCAGCGTAGGCAGCACCCGCGCGAAGAAGTGGCGGTCGCCTTCGAACGTGGGCGTGAGCGTGAGGAACTCCTCGGGAGTCACCCAGACGGCGTCGCTGACCTCGGCGGGGTCGAGCTCGAGAGCCGGCGGCGGCCCGTCGGCGTCGATCTCGGCGGTCCACCAGTGGAGGAGGTAGTCACCGTCGTCGGTGTCGCACTCCCAGACCTTCGCGGTCGGCGTGACGACGAGGCCGACCTCCTCGTCGACCTCGCGTACCAACGCGTCGGCCTGGGTCTCGCCGGGCTCGAGCCGGCCGCTGAGCGGTGCCCAGTAGCCGCCGGCGGCGATCTTCGGCGCCCGCAGGATGATGAGGTAGCGATCGGCCTTGCGCAGCAGGGCGACGATGGCGTCAGGTTTTACGGTGGCTTCGGCCATGGTCGCCAGTCTAGGCTCGACCCTCATGCCCGATCTGCCCGATGATCCAGCGCTCGCACCCGTACCCAAGCTCGATGCCGAACAGCTGGTCCGCGAGGTGAACGCGGCCACCCAAGCGGGCTTGGAGTTTCGGGGCCGGGCCGCGGCCGGCGAGGTCGGCGCCGCGTACGTCCGCTGGCCCGACGGCCGCGACGGCGTGCTCACGCGCGGATCCGGCGACATCGGCACACTGCGGCGTTCGGCGGAGATCCTCGCGGTCGCGAGGGAACGCGGCCTGCCGGTGCCGGCGTACGACCTGATCGCCGAGCTGCCCGACGGCATCGGAGTCGTCCAGGAGCGCCTGCCGGGCTCGCCGCCTTCGACCGTCGATCGTTTGCTGCTGGAGGCGATGATCGGCCTCTCCGAGCGGTTCGCCGGGCTGCTCGCCGGCCTTCCGGACATTCCCGTTCCGTCGATGCACCTGCTGGAGAGCGGGCAGGGGTTCAGCGTCCACGAGTCGCTGGAGCGGTACGACGACCGCACGCGCCGGCTGATCGGCTGGGTGCACGAGGTCGGCCACTCGGCGCCCGAACCCGCCATGTACGGCGACGATCTCGTCCACCTCGACTACCACACGGGCAACGTGCTGACCGACGACGCCGGGCAGCTCACCGGCATCATCGACTGGGACGGCATCGGCCGCGGCGACCGGCGGTTCGGCCTTGTCACGTTGCGATTCGACGCCTGGGGCAGACGGCTACCAGATGACGACCAGGCGTGGTTCGACGAGCTGCTCGACGCGACTCTCGACGCGCGGTCGCTGCGGGTCTACTGGGCGGCGATGAGCCTGCGCCAGGTCGACTGGTCGATCCGGCACCACTCGCCGGCCGCCGTCGAGCACTGGCTGGACCTCGCCGAGACTCGGATGGACTAGAGGCAGCGGACCCAGGTGGCTATGAGGTACGAGCCGCCTTCCGGATCGCGCGCCTCGATGTAGGCGGCCTCGACCTTCGCGGAGACCGCCTCGTCGCCCCGGGTTGCCAAGCAGGGCGGCCGGTCGCCCAGGTGCTGGGTGCCGGACCCGTCGGTCCAGGCCACCTCGGGCGGAAGGTACGCCGACGCGCCGCCGTGGTCGGCCTGGAAGGTTCCGCTCCCGCTTGGGGTCATTGACGCAACCCCGCGCTCCACCATCGGCGACTTGGCGCCGAACGGCACGTAGGCGCCGATGACACCGCCGATCACGCCGGCCGCGAGCACGATCGCGACCAGCGCGGGGATGCCGATCCGGATGGTCCTGACAGCCCGATCGGGCAGGATTGGTGCCATTGATCCCCCTACAGCAAGTCCGGGCGGTGGCGGCGGACCCAGGCGCCCATCGCTCCGTACGTCCAGTGTGGATCGATCGCGCCGAGGGGGATGGTCGTTTGATCAATCCGGCCGATCCTCCCGATCAGGCCGAGTCGCCGGCGCAGACCGAACCGCACCTCGCCCACGCGGGCGACGTCGTCCCAGGCCAGGCTCGCCGTACGCCCGCGCCGGTCGGTCAGCTCGACCCCGTCGGCTGAGAACCGGGCGACCTTCCCGGCCGCCCGGAACTCGCTCGGAAGCTCACCCGGCTGCGTCGACACAGCCGCCGATCATAGAACGATGCCCGTGAGCGCCCCGGCCTGGTCACCGACGACCAGCAGATCCTCGACGGCGACCGGGGTGCTGAACGTGTTGGCCGGGCCGAGCTGGCGCCGTCGTCCGATCGTTCCGCTCGCCAGGTCGACACCTGCCAGCAGGCCGGTGGTGCTCACCACCCAGGCTGTGTCGCCGACCACGACCGGTCCCGCGTTCAGCACGCGGTTGCGGTTGTCGAGCTGTGCCTGCCAGCGCGCGGCACCCGTCGCGACGTCGACGAGCTGCGCCTTGCCCCACTCGTCGAACAGCAGCAGGGCGTCGTCGCCCACCAGGTGTGCCGGCGCGTAGACGTGGCTGCCCGCGACCGCCCAGCGCTGCGTGCCCGTGGCGCGGTCGAGCGCGAAGGCGCTCACCACCGTTGACACGAGCACCTGGCCGCCCGGCAGCAGCTCGATCACGTCGTCCCACGGACCGTAGATCAGCCGGATGTACGCGGTGGTGCGGGTGGTCGTGGAGAACGTCCACGCCTGCTCGCCGGTACGCGCGTCGAACGCGTAGGCGTTCCCGTCGCCACCGCCGGCGTAGACGCGCTCACCGTCGCAGGCCACCCGGCCGGCGAAAAGGTGTTGGATTTTGCGGCTCTGCCGCGTGGCGTACAGGTCGCTGCTCCAGCGCTGCTCGCCGTCCGCCGCCGACAACGCGTACAGCCGCGTGCCTGCGGTGAAGAACACCAGATCCTCGCCGCCGACCGGCGCGACCAGGGGAGCGCTCAGCACGGGCTCCGGAGCCGGGAAACGCCAACGGGACTTGCCGTTCGAGGCGTTCAGCGCGTGCACGTGGTGGTCGGCCGAGGGGACGAACACCGTACGCCCGCCGGCGTCGAACGCCGCACCGCGATGGACCGGGCCGACCTGTGCCGACCAGACCGGGTTCGCCCCGCGTACGTTGGGCCGGAACGCCTGCACCCGGCCGCTGGTCGTACTCGCCACGACGAGCCCGCCGTGCTGTGCGAGCGCGCCCTGCACGCTGCCCGGCAGCTGGTGCCGCCAGGCGACGCCAGGGGTCTCGGAGGTGGACGGCACCGTGAACGCCTTGGTGGCTTCGACGTTCTCGCCCTGCGGCCCGGTCAGCCGCAGTTGCATCCGGTGCCGGCCGGGAACGACGGCGGTCACGTCGACCTGACCGGTCCAGGTACGTTCGCCTGTCGTGGTGAGGCTCGTCCACGTACCGGCCGAGCCGCCGCCGAAGATGTGCTGCGGGTACGGCTGGGCGCCCACCGCGCTCGGCGTCCCGCCGTCCCCGAGCGTTATCTCGACGCGTGCCGTGCCGCCGGAGACCGGCCCGACCTCGATGCGTACGGGCCGCAGCGCGTCGGCTTCGCCCTTGCCCGACAGGGGAATCGTCGTGACGTCGGTGCGCGTCTCGGAGTCGTCGTCGGCGAGCCTCACCTGGCTCACGCGCAGGATCGGATGCCCGGCGTCGACGACCTGCTCGGCCCAGTAGTAGCCCGCGCCGTCCTTCGCGGCGAAGCCGGTCACCTGCGTGAAGCCGTTCATCCGTACGACCTGCTGCCGGTGGATGTGGCCGGCGAACACCCCACGCAGCGGTGAGCCCGCGACCGTGGCGAAGAAGTCGTCCTGGTCGTTCACGTAGTAGTGCTCGGCGCCGAACGGGTAGTGCAGGAAGAGCAGCGTGGGCGTGCCGCGCGCGGCACGTAGCTCGGACTCCAGCCAGCGCAGGTGGTCGCGCCCGAAATAGCCCGGTTCCTGCAGCAACTGCGTGGGATCCAGCCCGGCCACGCGCAGGCCGCCCGCGGAGAAGGCGAACGGCGCCGGCCCGAACAGCCGGTGGTACAGCTCCTGGCCGTGGACGTCCCAGCGCACCTCGTGGTTTCCGGGTACGTGCCGCAGCTTCGGCCGGAGCCCTGGTGGAATGGCGCTGAGGTAGGCGTCGTACTCGCCGTCGCCGCCGTAGTCGGTGAGGTCTCCACAGTTGAGCACGAAGCCCGGGTCGGCGCGCTCGATCGCGGCGAACGTCCGCGCCAGCAGGGCTGTCCGGGCAGGCTCCTCGGCGTTGGCGTGGGTATCGGTGACGACAGCGAAGCTCAACGTCGCATCACTCGTCTCCACAGGTTCCGCCGCGGCCGGGCGCGCGGACAGGGCGGTCGCGCCGGTCACTCCGGTCATTCCGGCAAGAGCGAGAAAACGGCGGCGGTTCACCACTGGCCGTAGAAGTCCTGACATGCTCGTCGACGCTAGTTGCCCGCGCCCAGCTCGGGGGAAGCCTGGGGAAATGCTGTCGTGACTGGCCGGGAACGGGTGGTGCCGCCTTATCCACAGGCCCGGGCGGCCGTGGTTGAACGGTGGTTCCCCGTGGGGCAAGATTGGCCATGCTCTTCGAGCATGTTCTTCAACGACCGTGAACGGGACGCGAGGGGTCTTTAGTGAGCGAACAGCCTGAGGTGACACCGGCCGACTTCGACCGGTTGATGGAGCAGACCCGGGCCGCTCTTCGTGAGCTGCGCAACGGCAACCTCTCCGGCACGGATGACGAGGAAACCGAGGAGATCGTCGGCGAGGGAGAGGCCGCTGACGGCCGGATCCGTGCCGCCGCGGTCGTCGGTGGCTCGCTGAAGTCGATCGAGGTCGACCCTCGAGCGATGCGGCTCCCGTCGGA
Organism: Flindersiella endophytica; assembly: GCF_054779015.1. Lineage (NCBI taxonomy): Bacteria > Bacillati > Actinomycetota > Actinomycetes > Propionibacteriales > Nocardioidaceae > Flindersiella > Flindersiella endophytica. The sequence goes on along the minus strand of NZ_BAAGYY010000005.1, from coordinate 22,457 downwards.
CGAGCTCGGAGAACAGATCGTGGTGGCGGTCAACGCCGCGCTGGAAGACCTCAAGACCAAGGTCACCGAGTCGGCCGGGGCCGCTCTGCAGGGCTTCGACCCCGAGGCGCTGGCCGAGCAGATGCTGGACCTGCAAGACCAGTCGGTCCGGCAGATGAGCCAGTTCACCGCCGGCATGGAGGAAATGCTCGGCAAGATCGCACGCGCGGCGGGCACCGCCGACTGACGGAGGGTAACGAGCAGTCATGGGTGAGCGCATCATCAAGGTGTCGACCCTGCGAGACTCCGGCAAGGGGATCTCCCAGCAGGGCGAGCAGGTTCAGAGCGAGTGGGGGAAGCTGAAGAGCACGTCGGAGGGTATGGGCGACATCTTCGGTGACGACGACGTGGGCGGGCTGATCGGCATGGCGTACCAAACCGTGTTCGGTCTGGCCGACGAGGCGTTCACCTCCGCGGCCGACGACTTCACCGCGTTCGGCGACGCGCTGAACAAGGCCGGCGACAACCACGAAGAGTCCGAGAAGACCCACGCGGACCTGCTGCAGAGGCTCGGCAGCAAGTTCGGCGACGTCTCTGACCCCGGAAAGTAGGCGATCATGGCCGCACCATCGTTGACGATCCCAGGTCAGCTCGCCGACCTGTTGAACATGCTTGGCTACACTTGGCCGAAGTCCAAGGAAGGCTCGATGTTCGAGCTTGGCCAGGAGTGGATGGACTTCGGCGGCAAGCTGAAGCAGATCCACGGCGAGACGGTTCCGCACGCCGAGACGGTGACCGCGGAGAATGTCGGGCACGACATCGAGGCGTTCAAAAAGAAGTGGATCGAGCCGGACGCCGGCGCCAAGGTCGTCGAGGACGGCGGCACGGGCTCGATGGTGGTCGGCGGCGGCTTGTTCGTCGCCGCAGGGCTGGTCCTGGCGCTGAAGATCGCCACGATCGTCCAGTTGACCATCCTCGCGATCCAGATCGCGACGGCGATCGCCTCGGCGGTGCCGACGTTCGGTGCGTCGCTGGCGTGGATCCCGATTGCGAAGACGATTTGCTCCAAGGCGCTCGACCTGGCCATCGACCAGGTGATAAACGCTCTCCTCGGCTGAGGACTTTCCGCCATATATACGTGACCACGGGTGCCTGGCGCCCGTGGTCACTCTGTGGATGACCGTCCGGATCGCCGGGACTCCGGGTCCCCGGGTTGGCTTTTTGCGACCGATGTCCGGCCGCTCGTTCAGCCGCGGTTGGCGATCAGCGGAGTCCTGGGCTCGGCGACCTCGGGCGTTTGCGTGTCGGGCAGCACCGACTCCACGAACTCCGTGAACGTCGAGATCCACTGCTTCGGTGTGTCCCGGTGGAGGAAGTGGCCGCCGGCCAGCACCTTGAAGTGTGCCGCCGGGATCCGGGACTGGATCGCCTTCCGGTCGTGGGTCGACAGCGCCGACAGGTCGCTCGGCGTCGAGCCCACGCGGTCGTCGGGTGCGGCCATCACGAGCACCGGCACCTGGGCGTACGCCAGCAGCCGTCTGATGTCCCAGCCGAGCCGGCAGCGCAGGCCGGCCAGGATCGCTGGGACGTCGGCCGCGGCGACGGCGTCGACGGAGTACTCCACGTCCTCGCGCGTCCAGATTCCGTGGGCTTCCTGCTCGCGCCGGATCAGGCGCTCGCGATCGGAGCGGACCAGTGCGGAGGACGCTCCCGCCGCCGCGAGCAGGCCGCTGCTCTCGAAGACGTTGGTACCCGGCGGGTCCTCCAGGACGATCGCGCGGCAGGCACCGGAGTAGCGGCCGGCGAGCGTCAACGCGACGATCGCGCCCAGGCCGTGGCCGACCAGTACGTCAACCTGTCCTGGCATCCGTGAAACGACGCCTTGCACCAGCGTGGACATGTCGAGCGGGCGAACGAGCTCCGGCATGCCACCGTGGCCGGCGAGATCGGGCGCAACGGTGACCCAGCCGCGGGCAGCCAGAGCCGGGCCGAGTCGCCACCAGCTTTCGGCCATCGAGAGCACGTCGTGTACGAGCACGACTTTGCCGCGTGCGGTGCCCTTGGGGTTCCACCGCAGTGTCATGCTCTCCCTCCCACGTCGGGCACACCACCCGGCCGGACATCCCCGTGCTGGCTAGCAGCGTAGTCCCGGGTGCGCAGTCCGCACCACCATCTGACGACCCTCGCGGTCGGCCGCGAGGATCGAGCCGCCCGTCCCGGGCCACGTTCGCCGCTGCCGGCCGCGGCGAGACTGGGCGCGGTACACCGCGAAGTCAGAAACCGAGGCGCCACCGGGACAATGGTGCACATGACCGACGGCGGCGAGGCGACCGGCCTCCAGCGATCCACGCATCGTGAGTACGTGCTCACGCTGTCGTGCGCCGACCGGCTCGGCATCGTCCATGCCGTATCCGGCCTGCTCACCGAGCACGGCTGCAACATCGTCGACAGCCAGCAGTTCAGCGACCGGCTGGGCGGCCGGTTCTTCATGCGCGTCCACTTCGAGGTCGAGGACGCCGGTGCCGGGATCGACCACTTCCGGGTGATCTTCTCGGGCGTCGGCCGCGACTTCGGCATGGACTGGCACCTGCATGACCTGGGCGTACGCCAGCGCCTGCTCGTACTCGTGTCGAAGCAGGACCACTGCCTCAACGACCTGATCTATCGCTGCCGCTCCGGCGCGTTGCGCGCCGACATCGCGGCGGTGGTGTCGAACCATCCGGACGCGCGCCCGATGGTGGAGGCGGTCGGGTTGCCGTTCCATCATCTGCCGGTGACGCCCGCGGCCAAGCACGAGCAGGAACAGCGGATCCTCGAACTGGTCGGCGAGCACCGGGTCGACCTGGTCGTACTCGCCCGCTACATGCAGATCCTCTCCGAGGAACTGTGCGGCAAGCTGATGGGCCGGGCGATCAACATCCACCACTCGTTCCTGCCGAGCTTCAAGGGCGCCCGGCCCTACCATCAGGCGTTCGAACGAGGTGTCAAGCTGATCGGGGCGACGGCACACTACGTCACGCCGACACTCGACGAAGGTCCGATCATCGAGCAGGAAGTCGCCCGGGTCGACCACGGCATGACGCCGGCGCAGCTGGCGGCCGTGGGCCGAGACCTCGAAAGCCTGGCGCTGGCCCGTGCGGTGGGCTGGCACCTCGAACATCGCGTGATCCTCAACGGCAGCAGAACGGTGGTTTTCAGGTAATGGCAGCGGAGATCCTCGACGGCAAGGCCACGGCCAACGCGATCCGCGAAGAGCTCAAGGCGCGGGTCGCGGCGCTCACGGCGGCCGGGCGTACGCCTGGGCTCGGCACGGTCCTGGTGGGCGACGATCCGGGTTCGGCGGCCTACGTGCGCGGCAAGCACCGCGACTGCGCGCAGGTCGGCATCAACTCCCTGCAGGTCCAGCTGCCCGCGACCGCCACGATGGGCGAGGTCGAGGCGGAGATCGCGCGGTTGAACGCCGATCCGGCGTGCACGGGCTTCATCGTTCAGACGCCGCTGCCCCGCGGGCTCGACGACTCGCGGGCACTTGCGCTGGTCGACCCGTCGAAGGACGCCGACGGCCTGCACCCGATCAACCTGGGGTGGCTGGTCCACGGCAAGCCGGCGCCGTTGCCGTGCACGCCGCGCGGGATCGTCGAGCTGCTGCGCCGCTACGGCGTGCCGATCGAGGGCGCCGAGGTGTGTGTCGTCGGCCGTGGCCTGACGGTCGGGCGACCGCTCGGGCTCATCCTGACCCGCCGCTCCGAGAACGCGACGGTGACGCTCTGCCACACCCGCACCAAGGACCTCGCGGCCCACGTCCGCGCGGCCGACATCGTGGTCGCGGCGGCTGGCGTACCCGGCCTGATCACGGCGGAGATGGTCCGCCCGGGCGCCGCCGTCCTCGACGTCGGCATCACCCGCACCGACGCCGGCCTCGTCGGCGACGTCGACCCGTCGGTCCGCGAGGTGGCCGGCTGGCTCGCCCCCATGCCCGGCGGCGTGGGCCCGATGACGCGCGCCATGCTGCTGACCAACGTGGTCGAGACGGCCGAACAAACCGCCTGACCCTCACCGAACGAAGCCGCTCGCCCGGCTGCGTCGCAGCTGGCGGCGAGCCAGCCCGACAATGCGTGACGAGGGGTGGCGTGGCTGCTCGCGCCGCCGGCTCCCCGGCCGTGCGCGCTGCCCGCCTCGTGCTCGCCATCGACTGCGTGCCGGCGGCACCACACGTCCTTTGCCGTGGCGTCTCGTAGGTGTGGCGGCGGCACGTACGGGAGCGGAGCCGCAGGTCATCAGTCAGTTGGCTCTTGACACTCGGCCGTGCCACGACTCATGCTGCTTTGACCTGGCCGTCCGCAGCTTGGACGGCTATGGTGAGGCTAATCCCGACAGCCGGGGAGGTGGCAGGCCATGTGCGCAGCCGCAGCCGAACGGCCCGGCGCCAGCAGCGTCGGCAACCTGCTCATGATTGTGCCGCTCGAGGATTTACCCGGCGGGCTCAAGCTGATCGGCGAGGTTGACATCTCCAACCGCCAGCAGCTCGTCGACGCTCTCGAGCCCTACGTGCACAAGGATGAACAAGACGTCTACCTCGAGCTCGAGGACCTCTCTTTCATCGATGTCGGTGGTGTGTCGGTCCTGGTCGGCGTGGCGGAGCGGTTGTCGCCGCAGCGGCGGCTGATTCTCGGGCATCCGCCGCGGGTGCTGCGGAGGATTCTGGAGCTCGCCTGGCCCGAACCCGCGCCGATGTCGATGGTGAGCGCATGACCTTTCGCCATCGGGCACTTCTCTACCGTGGCCCGGACGACTTCGTGTGCGCCATCTCGTCCGTTGTCAATCGGGCGTTGGCGGCGGGAGAGGCTGTGGCCGTCGCGGTGCCGCCGAACAACCTTCAGCAGGTGCGCACCGTGCTCGGCAGCTCCGAGGCGGGCGCCGACCGCGTCACGTACGTCGACATGGCCGACGCCGGGCGCAACCCCGGCCGGATCATCCCGCTGATCATCGGACCGTTCCTGGCCGGCAACACCGGCAGCCCGGTGACGTTCGTCGGCGAGCCGATCTGGGCGGGCCGCTCACCTGCGGAGTACGCCGCCGCCGTGTCGCACGAGGCGCTGATCAACCTCGCGTTCGCCGACCGCGACGATGTGACGATCGTCTGCCCGTACGACGCCGCCCGGCTGTCCCGCCGCGTGCTCAGCGACGCCGAACGCACCCATCCGGCCGTCGTGGAGTACGGCTCGGAGCGCGCCGGTTTCCGCTACACCGACGCCGAACGCGTCGCCGACGACTACAACCGGCCGCTGCACGAGCCGCACGGCCTCACCGACTCGCTGACGTTCAGCCTCGGCGACGGCCTGCTGGGCGTACGACAGCACGTCCGCGCGTTCGCCGAACGCGCCAAGCTCGCCGCCGAACGGGTCTCCGACCTCTGCACCGCGGTCAACGAGGTCGCCACCAACACGCTCGTCCACACCGGCAACGAAGGCCACCTGCGGTGCTGGCGCTCGGGCGACGGGCTGGTGTGCGAGATCCGCGACAGCGGCAAGATCGGCGACCCGTTGTTCGACCGCCGGCCGCCGGAGGCGGGCGAGTCCGGCCGCGGGCTGCTCCTGGTGCACCAGCTGTGCGACCTCGTGCAGACCTACGTCCACGCGTTCGGCCTGGTGATCCGCCTGCACATGAGGTTCACCTGAACGTGGTGGACCAGCCGCCGCGGATCCGCTGCCTGCGCCCGGAAGACGGCCTGATCGACGCGCTCGTCGACGTCTGGGGCCGGAGCGCGCCGCGCGACCCGATCACGGTCGACCGCTTCCGTGACCTGGTGCTGCTCGACGCCAACTTCCAGCCCGGCGGACTCCACCTCGCCTACCTCGGTGAGCGGCTGGTCGGCGCCGCCTACGCCGTCGTACGCCGGGTCGCCATGACCGGCGCCGACCTGGAGCCGGCGCGTGGTTGGATCCCGTTCTTCTTCGTCGACCCGGCCGCCCGCCGCCAGGGCGTGGGCCGTGAGCTGCTCACCTCGGCGATGGACTGGCTGCGTAAAGCCGGGCGAACGGAAGCCGACTTCGCGTCCTACACGCCGAGCTACGTGCTGCCCGGCCTCGACGCCGAGGCCTACCCCGAAGCCGCCGCGCTGCTCGCCGACCTGGGCTTTCGCCGGCTCTACCAAGCCGCCGCGATGGACCGGCGTCTCGCCGGCTACGAAGCACCCGACGCCGTACGACACCGGCTGGCCGGCCTGGAGGCCCGCGGGTTCCGCTTCGGCCCGCCGACCGTCGACGAGCTGGTTCCGCTGGTCGCGCTGGCGGCCGAGCGGTTCAGCGCCGACTGGGCCCGGGCGATCCGCGACGCCATACGCTCCGGGCTGCCGCTGGACCACATCGTCGCGGCCCGCGACCCGGCCGGCGAGGTCGTCGGCTGGGCCATGTGGGGCGCGTACGAGCACCGGCTCGAACGCTTCGGCCCGTTCGGCGTCCGCGACGACCAGCGCGGCCTCGGTCTCGGCGAGGTACTGCTGCACCTGTCGCTGCAGCGGATGCGCGCGCGAGGCGCGTACTCCGCATGGTTCCTCTGGACCGGCGAGGAGTCGCCGGCGGGCCGCCTCTACCGCAAAGCGGGATTCACGGTGACCCGTCGCTTCGACATCCTGCGGGCTCAGCTCTGACGACGAGAGCTCAGAGCGCGCACCGCGTCCCGGTCACCGCGCCGTCGCTGGACTCGCCCTCCCGTGCCTCCGATGCCACTTCGTCGGCGGTCAGGACATAGCCGGTGCTGGTGTTGGTGACCGATCGCGCGAACACCACGCCGTAGACCTCGCCCTCCGGCGTGAGCAACGGCCCGCCGGAGTTGCCGGACCGCACCAGCGAACGTACGGAGTAGATGTCGCGCTGGACCACGGACTCGCCGTAGATGTCCTGCCCGTTCGCCCGCAGCCGGGAGGCCACCCGGGCCGGCTCCAGGTCGAGCGGCCCGCCGCCGGGGAAGCCGGACACCACGGCGGAGTCGCCGCTGGTGGCGTCGTCGGCGAAGTCGAGAGCCGGAGCGTCCAGCCCGGGCACCGACAGCACCGCGACGTCGGTGTCGGAGTCGAACAACACGACCCGAGCCTGGTAGATCCGGCCCTGCCCGCCGACCTGAACCGTCGGCTCGGACACGCCGGCGACGACGTGGGCGTTGGTCATCACCAGCTCGTGGTCGTAGACGAACCCGCTGCCCGAGAACGTCCGGCCGCAGGAACGCGCGTCGCCCACGACGCGTACGACGCTCTCCCGCGATGCCTTGATCGCCGCGGCGCTGATCGAGCTCGACGGCGCCGGGACGTTCGTGGTCGGCTCGTTCTCGAACGGGTTGAAGACCTGCGGGAAACCGGCCTCGGTCAGCGCCGTCGTGGCCCGGCTGAACCAGGTGGACGCCTGCTCCGGCATCACCTGGTCGACGGTCGCCAGCACGCGGGACTCGCGGATCTGGCTGGACAGCCCGGGCGACGGAACGTTGGCCAGCGCGCTGCCGGCCATCCACCCGACCAACAGGACGGCGACGATGTTGGCCGCGACGCCACCCACGCCGTCGAGCCAGCGGACCGGCGCCCAGGTGAGCTTCTTGCGTAGGGCCCAGCCCGCGCGGCTGCCGATCGACTCGCCGAGGATCGCGGGCACCAGCACGACGATCAGCGCGACGACCGTACGCGGCAGGTCGGACCCGACCCAGTTGACGACGAACGGCAGCAGCCACAGGCCGACCACCGCGCCCAGGATGAAACCGGCCACCGACAGGGCGGCGACCACCAGGCCGCGGTAGTAGCCGGACGCGGCGAAGCCGAGCGCTGCGACGATCAGCGCCAGGTCGAGCAGGTTCACGTCTCGGCAACGACAGCTGCCTGTGGCATCGTTCCGCCTTTCACGCTGGGTTAGCTGTGAACGCTGATTGTCTCAGAGCGCGTCCACCAACTGTTCGAATCTCGAGGGGTCCAGCGATCAGATCGCAGAGCGAGCCGGTGCCATCACCCCGCCGGCGTGGTCACCGCGGGTGCGAGCTCGCGAAGCTGGGCCACCGCGCCGGCCAGGTCGTAGTTTCCGGCCAGCGGCTGCAGGAGTACGTGGTCGGCGCCGGCGTCCAGGTGCGCCCTGATCCGCGTCCGTACGTCGTCCACCGAGCCCCAGGCGACGATCGCGTCGACCAGCTTGTCACTGCCGCCGTTCGCGAGGTCGTCCTCGGTGAAGCCCAGCGCGAGCAGGTTGTTGCGGTAGTTCGGCAGCGCCAGGTAGTACTGCGTGTGTTCCCGGCCGAGCTCGCGCGCCCGCGTCGGATCCGTCTCCAGCAGCACGGCCTGCTCGGGGATCAGCAGCGGCCCGGCCCCGAGCACCTCGCGCGCCCGTGCGGTGTGTTCCGGCGGCGTGAAGTACGGGTGCGCGCCGTCGGCGTGGTCCCTGGCGAGCTCGAGCATCTTCGTACGCAGCGCCGCGAGCACACGCGGGGGAGCGGCGGCCGGCTCGGCACCCTCGTACGGCACCGCGTCGAGTTGGTGGAGGTACGACGTCATCTTCTGCAGCGGCTTCTCATACGTTCCGCCCCGCCGCGCGACCGCGGGCAGGTGGCTCACGCCGATGCCGAGCAGGAACCGGCCCGGAAAGGCATCGGCCAGCGCCATCGCGGCACCGTGCGTCGCGTTCGCGTCGCGGGCCCAGACGTTGGCGATGCCGGTGCCGAACGGCAGCCGTTCGGTGGCGGCGAGCAGGACGGCCGCCAGGCTGAACGGGTCCTTCGCGGTCGGCGTCTCCGAGACCCAGAGCGAGCCGTACCCAAGGCCCTCGATCTCGGCCGCCGCCTCCCTCGCTTCGCCAGCCGGCGTCAGTCCGAGCTGCCGGCCGATCCAGACACCGGTCGCGCCGAGTGTGTCCCGCATGTGCTGTCTCCTATCGATGCAACGTGTCGACGGCCGCCTCGACGACGGCGGTCAGCACGGCTTTGTCGGGTGTCGTACGGGCCAGCTGCCACAGGCCCTCGATCACGGTGAAGAGGTAGCGCGCCAGGTCGGACGAGTCGCGTTCCGACGTCACCTGGCCGGACTGCTTGCCCTGCTCGATCGCCGCGGTGTACTGGCCGATCGTCCGGCTCTGGTGCCGCGCGATCAGCTCGGCGACCTCGTGGTCGCCGGGCAGCAGCTCGAGCGTGGTGTTGGCGATCAGGCAGCCCCGGCCGCCGGCCGTTTCGTCAGCCGCCCGGATCGCCTGGTCGTGCATGGCACGGCGAATACCCGCGACGGGCGACCCGGCCCGGGTGAGCGTGGCGTCCAGCGCCGCCTCGGAACGCTCGGCGTGCCGGCGCAGCGCGGCCAGGAACATCTGGTGCTTGTCACCGAACGCGGCGTACAGGCTGCCGCGATGCAGCCCGGTGGCCTCGGTGAGGTGGCTGAGCGAGGTGGCGTGGTAGCCGCGCTCGTGGAAGGCGTCGCGTAGTGCCTCGAGTGCGACGCCGGTGTCGAACGCGCGGGGTCTGCCCCTGGCCGTCGCCTTGGTCGGATCGCTGGCAGGCGCTGTCACCCGGCCGATTATATGACCGATCGGTCAAGAAGTGATGCGGTCGCGCAGCTCGAGCATCAGCTGCTCGTACAGCCGCTCGCCGTCGCTCACGGCCCATTGCAGGTGGCCGAACACTTCGAGACAGACCGCGCCGTAGATTCGTGACCAACACCACAGGAAGACGTAGCGTGCGCCGACCGGCAGTCCCGGTAGCAGCTCGGCGGTGTTGCGCCGCAGCTCCTCGACGAGCGTCGCGGGCAGGTCGGTCTCGTCGGGTACGCGGAACGGCCGCTGTTCCCACAGGTCGGTGAAGATCGCCGCGAACACAGCGGCGAAGCGGTACCGGGGCGACCCGGGCGGCGGCACCGGCAGGCCGGAGTCGGCGGCGGGAATCGGGTTGGCGAACACCATCCCGAACTCGCGGGGATGCTGGTGCGCCCAGCGCCGGAACGTCCACGCGGCCATGCCCAGGCGCCGGAGCGCCTGGTCGCCGTCCGCCTTCGTTCCGCCCTGGTCGGCCGCGCGTTCGATCGATCCGATCAGGTCGTCGTAGATCTCGGTGACGACCAGGTCCATCAGCTCCTCGTGGCTGCCGACGTATCGGTACAGCGCGGGGGCGGTGAGGCCGAGCTCGCGGGCGATGGCGCGCAGGCGTACGGCATCGGCTCCGTCGGCCACGAGCAGCCGGCGGGCGGTCTGTTTGATCGCGTCGAACGTCGCGTCCCGGTGCTCGGCACGGGTGGGCTTCGCGCTTGACATGGCGCCGATCCTAGCGGAATAGTTAACACCGTTCACGAGTTAACGCCGTTAACTCAACTTGGAGGAGGAGTCATGGTGGAGTGTCCGACGCGTCGAGGGTGATCGCGGGCGTCCTGCTGCTCACGATGGTGGGCGTCGAGTTCGGCGGCACGTTCATGCTCCGGGTGCTGCGCGGCGGCGCACCCGCCACCGACCTGCAGAAGTCGTTCTTCCGGGCCGGCCACGCGCACGCCGGGGTGTGGGTGACGCTGAGCCTGGTGATCCAGGTGCTCGCGGACGCGGCCGATCTCACGGGTGTTCTCGGTTACGTCGCCCGGATCGGGGTGCCGCTGGGCGCGATCCTGCTGCCGGGCGGGTTCTTCCTGTCGGTCGCCGGACGTGGCGTGACCAAGCCGAACGGGCTGTTCGCGCTGGTCTACGCGGGTGCGGTGGCGTTCGCGGTCGGCGTGGTGACGCTGGGCCTCGGCCTGCTGTTCGCGTAGCTCCGAAGAAATCTGGAAAAGTCTGGGATCCCCGGAATTAACCCCTCGACCCCACGCGTTACACCCCACGGTCGGTGCGGTCCATGTCCCCCGGGCCTCACCTAACTGCCTTTACGGAATACCGGAACGGAACTGGCGCCCCAGGGTCGTTCGCAGGAGCCGTACTGCGCCACTCGCCGAGAGGCGACTGCCGCACCGGCCTCCTTCATCTTCTCGCTGAGTCCTCTCAAGTCCCTCTCAACCGGATGCGGGACACTTAGCCATGCGCGACATCGTCCTGCTCGGGTCGACGGGGTCCATCGGAACCCAGGCGATCGACGTGATCCGCCGTAACCCCGACACGTTCCGGGTGGTCGGCATCGCGGCCGGCGGCGGCAACGTCGAGCTGCTGGCCCGGCAAGCCCTCGACCTGCGGGTCGAGATCGTCGCGGTCGCTCGCGCGACCGCCGTGCAGGACCTCCAGCTCGCGTTCTACGCCTATGCCCAAAAGCACGGCTACTCCGCGGGCGACTACTCCCTGCCGCGGATCGTCGCCGGGCCGGACGCCGCGACCGAGCTGGCCGCGCATCCCTGTGACCTCGTACTCAACGGCATGACCGGCTCGATCGGCCTCGCGCCGACGCTCGCCGCGCTGGAGGCCGGCCGCATTCTCGCGCTGGCCAACAAGGAGTCGCTGATCGCGGGTGGCCCGCTGGTCAAGACCAGGGCCAAGCCGGGTCAGCTCGTCCCCGTCGACTCCGAGCACTCCGCGCTGGCGCAGTGCCTGCGCGGCGGCCGCGCCGAAGAAGTGCGCAAGCTGATCCTCACCGCCAGTGGCGGTCCGTTCCGCGGCTGGGACCGCGCCCAGTTGCTCGACGTCGAGCCGCAGAAGGCGCTCGAGCACCCGACCTGGGACATGGGCCCGGTCGTCACGATCAACTCCGCGACGCTGGTCAACAAGGGTCTGGAGCTGATCGAGGCGCACGAGCTCTTCGACATCCCGTACGAGCGGATCGAGGTCGTCGTCCACCCGCAGTCGATCGTGCACTCCATGGTGGAGTTCTCCGACGGCTCGACGCTCGCACAGGCCAGCCCGCCCGACATGCGGCTGCCGATCGCGCTCGCGCTGGGCTGGCCCGATCGAGTGCCCGACGCCGCGCCCGCCTGCGACTGGACGACGGCGATGAGCTGGTACTTCGAGCCTCTCGACGACGCCTTGTTCCCGGCCGTCTCGCTTGCGCGCCGGGCCGGAACGCGCGGTGGCACCGCCCCGGCCGTCTACAATGCTGCCAACGAGGAGTGCGTCGCAGCGTTCCTGGCCGAGCGATTGCCCTTTGTCGGTATCGTCGACACGGTGGGTCGTGTGCTCGACGAACACACCACAGGCAACGTCACTACCCTGGAAGACGTCGTAGCGGCTGAGACTTGGGCGCGCGCACGGGCGCGCGAGCTCATTGGCCGGGAGGAACCTTCGTGAACTGGATCTCGATCGTAGGCGCGGTCGTCTTCTTCGTCGGCGTGCTCACTTCCGTGGCGCTGCACGAGATCGGGCACATGGCGCCGGCGAAGCTGTTCGGCGTCAAGGTGACGCAGTACTTCGTCGGCTTCGGCAAGACGCTGTGGTCGACGCGCAAGGGCGAGACCGAGTACGGCATCAAGATCTTCCCATTCGGCGGGTTTGTCCGAATGATCGGAATGTTCCCTCCCGCCAAGGACGGCCGGATCCGCCGCGGCAGCACCGGCCCGTTCCAGACGCTGATGGAGGAGGCCCGCCGGTCGTCGGCCGAGGAGGTCCCGCCCGGCGAGGAGCACCGGCTCTTCTACACCAAGAAGTGGTGGCAGAAGGTCATCATCATGGCCGGCGGCCCGATGATGAACATCATCCTCGCGGTCATCATGTTCGCGATCGTGCTGATGGGCTTCGGTGTCTACACCCCCAAGCTGGTCGTGGCCGACGTACCCGACTGCGTGATACCGGTGAGCGCCAACCGCACGGTCTGCGCGAAGGGCGACCCCGCCTCTCCCGCCAAGGCGGCCGGCCTGAAGCCGGGCGACAAGCTGCTGGCGTTCAACGGCACCAAGCTCGAGAACTGGGACCAGCTGTCGTCCAGCATCCGCGCGGCCGGCAAGGGTCCGGCGACGATCCAGGTCGAGCGTGCCGGCGAGCAGCTCACGCTGAACACCAACCTGATCTCCACCGAGCGCCGCAACCCCGACAATCCCAGCAAGATCCAGACCGTCGGATACCTCGGCGTCGCCCCCGAGCAGGTCCGTGAGCAGCAGAGCATCGGCGCCGTCTTCGGGCAGATCGGCAACTACACCAGCCTGACCGTGCAGGCGATGGGCAACATCCCGCACCGCATGGTGGGCGTCGCGCAGGCCGCGTTCGGCGGTGAGCGCGCGCAGGACAGCCCGATGAGCGTGATCGGCGCCAGCCGGGTGGCCGGCGAGATCGCCGCGATGGACGAGCCTGCCAGCGACCGGATCGCGGCGTTCATCCAGTGGCTCGGCGCGCTCAACCTCTTCATCGCGCTGTTCAACTTCATTCCGCTGCTGCCGCTCGACGGCGGTCACATCGCGGGCGCGCTGTTCGAAGCGGTGCGCCGGGCGTGGGCCAAGCTGCGCGGCAGGCCCGACCCGGGTTACGTCGACGTGGCCCGGCTGCTGCCGATCGCGTACGCCGCGGCCAGCGTCATCATGGTGATGGGCGTCCTGTTGCTGTACGCCGACATCGTTAACCCCGTGCGTCTGTCGAACTAACACGTGATCGTGTCCAAGCCATCAGACGAACATCATTCGATTCCCTGGGGAATGCTGTAAACCGTGACTAGCATCGATCTTGGTATGCCCGCCGCTCCGCCGCCGACCCTGGCTTCGCGTCGTAAGACCAGGCAGGTGCGGGTCGGAAAGGTACTCGTCGGTGGTGACGCGCCGGTCTCCGTTCAGTCGATGACGACCACGCCGACCACCGACATCAACGCCACGCTGCAGCAGATCGCCGAGCTGACCGCGTCCGGCTGCGACATCGTGCGGGTGGCCGTGCCGTCGCAGGACGACGCCGAAGCCCTGCCGGCGATCGCGAAGAAGTCGCAGATCCCGGTCATCGCCGACATCCACTTCCAGCCGAAGTACGTCTTCGCGGCGATCGACGCCGGCTGTGCCGCGGTGCGGGTCAACCCCGGCAACATCCGCAAGTTCGACGACAAGGTGGGCGAGATCGCGCGCGCGGCGTCCGCCGCCGGCGTCTCGCTGCGGATCGGCGTGAACGCGGGGTCGCTCGACCCACGGCTGCTGGCGAAGTACGGCAAGGCGACGCCGGAGGCGCTGGTCGAGTCCGCGATGTGGGAGGCCAGCCTGTTCGAGGAGCACGGCTTCCACGACTTCAAGATCTCGGTGAAGCACAACGACCCGGTGGTCATGGTCCGGGCGTACGAGCTGCTGTCGGAGGCGTGCGACTACCCCCTGCACCTCGGCGTGACCGAGGCCGGTCCGGCGTTCCAGGGCACGATCAAGTCGGCAGTGGCGTTCGGTGCGCTGCTGTCGCAGGGGATCGGCGACACGATCCGGGTCTCGCTGTCGGCACCGCCCGTCGAAGAGGTCAAGGTCGGCATCAAGATCCTGGAGTCGCTCAACCTGCGGCCCCGCAAGCTCGAGATCGTCTCGTGCCCGTCGTGTGGACGCGCGCAGGTCGACGTTTACACCCTCGCCGACAAGGTGACGGCCGGGCTGGAGGGCATGTCCGTACCCCTGCGGGTGGCCGTGATGGGATGCGTGGTCAACGGGCCGGGTGAGGCGCGCGAGGCCGATCTGGGCGTGGCGTCCGGCAACGGTAAAGGTCAGATCTTTGTGAAGGGTGAGGTCATCAAGACCGTGCCCGAGAGCCAGATCGTCGAGACGCTGATCGACGAAGCGATGCGGCTTGCTGACGAGATGGAAGCCGAAGGGGTACCGTCTGGTGCACCGGAAGTCACGGTCAAGTAGATAGCCGGACCGCCGGCCGGGTAGCTTCTCAGTCGTCGCCTCCTGTTTCCGGGGGGCGTGTTCGCTTTGGCTCGAGGAGGTCGGATGCTCGACGTCACGACGGACGTCAGGCAGTTGCACGCTGCCGACCTGTCCGACGTGTGGCGGCTGCTCGACCGCGACCCGGTCACCAACGTCTTCGTCGATGCCCGCGTCCGCGAGGCCGGCACCGATCTCCGGCGGCTCGGCGGGCAGCTCTGGGGCTTCCACGAGCGCGGTCGGCTGGTGTCGATGTGTTACGCGGGCGCCAACCTGATCCCCGTCCTGGCGACGCCGTCGGCTTCGGCGGCCTTCGCCGAGCGGGCGCGGCGGCTCGGCCGTAGCTGCTCCTCGGTGTGGGGCGACCAGCTGGCGGTGGGGCAGATGTGGCGGCACCTCGAGACCGCGTGGGGCCCGGCGCGGGCGCTGCGGCCTTCCCAGCCGTTCCTGACGATGGACCGCGCGCCCTTGGTGGCCGGCGATCCGTTCGTACGCCGGGCGCGGCGCGAGGAGCTCGATGCGGTCTACCGCAGCTCGGTGGCGTTCTTCCGCGAAGAACTGGGGATCTCTCCGGAGGCCCGGGATGGCGGAGCGTCGTACCGCGCGCGAGTGTCGTCGTCGGTGGCGCGCGGGCACACCTTCGTCCGCCTGGACGGCGGCGAGGTCATCTTCAAGGCCGACATCGGCGTGGCCACTCCGCGCGCGTTCCAGATCCAGGGCGTGTGGGTGCACCCGTCGTATCGAGGCCAGGGCCTGGCTGCACCCGCGATGGCGGCCGTCGTGTCGGCGGGCCTGTCCGAAGTCGCCCCTATCGCGACGCTGTACGTCAACGACTTCAACGTGGCAGCGCGCCGCACCTACTCCCGCGTCGGCTTCCGCCCCTCGACCACGTTCATGACAGTGATGTTCTGACCTTTCGCCTGCGCGCCGAGCAGCTCCGCGCCGAGCGGTCGAGAACGTCCCGCACGGTGTTCGCGCAGGACAGGGGTGTGGTTTGGCTGATCGTGGACTCCGAGATGCAGCGACGGTCAGGCGCGCGCGAGGTGTTCGGCGAACCTGCCGTTGCTCATCCGCAAACGGTGCCGTCGTGGTTGGTGTCGCGGTACCAGTCGTACTCCGGGTCCTTGCCGCGGACGTACGGGCCGTAGCCCGCGTCCTCGGCTTCGGCGCAGGTGTCGAAGCGGGGGTCGGTCGCGGCGGCGGGCGAGGCGGCCGGGCTCGCGTCGACGGCGGCGGGTTCGGAGGGGCAGGTGCGCAGCACACGGTCGATCGCGTCGTGTTCGGCGGAGGTGATCCACAGGTCGTACTTCGCCTTCACGCCCACCTGGTGGGCGACGTAAGCGCAGCGCGCGCCCTTGTTCGCCGGCAGCCAGGTCGCCGCGTCGCCGTCGCCTTTCTGGCGGTTGGCGGAGGCGTCGACCGCCAGCAGGTTGAGCGGGTCGTTGGCGAACGCCACCCGTTTCGACGTAGGCCAGCCGAACGCGCCCTTCTGCCAGGCGTCCGACAGCGCGACGACGTGGTCGATGTCGATCTCGACGCGGCCGCCGCGGACGAAGCGGATGTCCTTGCCCGTATAGGGATCGTCGACCAGGACGCCGGACGACACCACGCACTCCCGCGTTCGCGCCTTGAACGCCACCTGTGAAAGGTCGCGGCGGAGGATGTCGTTGCGGGTGTCGCAGCCGTTGTGGTCCACGTCGGACCAGCCGTCGCCGAACTTGTCGCGTTCGTAGCCCGTCCGCGGCGCCCGCCCCTTCACCGTCAGCGTCGCCAGCTGCGAGAGCGCCGTCCCGCCGGACGGGTGGTTCGCCTCGACCGCCCGAGGCGGATCGTCGGTTACGCCGGCTCCGCAGGAGGAGAGAAGGACCACGGCACAAGCCAGCAACGCCCACCGCACGACCATGCCCAGACTGTACTGATTTCTCAGCCCAGCTGATACCTGACATCCGGTACGTCTGTCAGGAACATATGCCCCGGCGCGTGCGTGATCGCGAACGGCGGCCGCGACACCATGATGGCCCGTTGCGGTGTCGTCCCACATGCCCAGAACACCGGCATCTCGCCCTCGTGCACAGTGACGGTGTCTCCCCAGTCCGGGTGGGCGAGGTCGGCGATGCCGAGCGACTCCGGATCCCCAACGTGGACAGGCGCGCCGTGCACCTCCGGCATCGCCGCGGTGACGCGGACCGCCGTCGACACCAGGTCGGCCGGAACCGGACGCATCGTGACCACCAGCGATCCGCGCAACCGTCCGGCGGGCCGGCAGCGCCGGTTCGTGACGTACATCGGCACGTTCCGGCGTTCCTCCACATGCCGCAACGGCACACCCGCATGCCGCAGCGCGGTCTCGAACGTGAAGCTGCACCCGATCAGGAACGCCACCAGGTCGTCGCGCCAGAAGCCGCGTACGTCGGACGGTTCCTCGGCCAGCTCGCCATGACGCCAGACGCGGTACGCCGGCAGGTCGGTCCGCAGGTCCGAGCCCGGCGCCATCCGGGTGTACGGCACGCCCGGCTCGGTGACGTCGAGGATCGGGCACGGTTTCGGGTTGCGTTGCGCGAAGAGCAGGACGTCGTAAGCCCAGTCGGACGGTACGACGAGCAGGTTGGCCTGCGTGAATCCGGCTGACCAGCCGGCAGTCGGCGACACGGCTCCCTTACGGAAAAGCGCACGAGCTCGCGCTGGAGGGATGTAACTCGCTTGTGGCCGGGGAGATGAGTGGGTCGTGCTTGTCATGGCGACCTCACAAGCAACGAGGGTTTTCGGCTATGGTGTGGATTGTTGAACAATCCTACAAGAGAACAAGTGAACAAGCGACCAATTCGGAGTTTGGATATGACGGATGCGGATACCCGCGAGTGGGTCCTCGGCCCCTTCGGAGATCGCGAACTGCTCGGTCGTTCGAGCACCGCGGAGCGGGTCGCGGATGTTCTGCGTACGCGAATCGCCGAGGGCTACTTCGAACCTGGGACACGCCTTCCTGAGAACGCGATTCGGGGCGCGCTGGACATTTCGCGCAATACTCTGCGCGAAGCGTTCCGTTTGCTGACCCGCGAGCGGTTGCTCAAACATGTGATGAACCGTGGCCACTTCGTGCGCGTGCTGTCGCTTGACGACGTCATTGACCTCTATCGCGTGCGGCAGATCGTCGAGTGCGGGGTGGTGGGAGACATCTTGGAGCCACCGCGTGACCTCACGGCTGTCCGCGAGGCGGTGAGGGCAGGCAAGGCCGCTGCGCGAAGTCGGGACTGGCAGGCACTTGGCACGGCTAACATCCGTTTCCATCAGGCAATCGCGGCGCTGTCGGGTAGTAAGCGGGTCGAGGAGTTGATGCAGGGCCTGCTAGCCGAGCTACGGCTCGTGTTCCACATCATGGCGGATCCACGCAGCTTCCACGAGCCCTACCTCGTCCGCAACATCGAGATCCTTCAAGCTCTGGAGGGCGGCGACGGACCTATGGCCAGGCAGTTGCTCTCGGCGTATCTGAACGATTCGCTAGCTCAGCTGGTCGAGACGTTCTCCGTGCAGATGAGAGGACGATGACGTGCCCGGCTGGGAGTTCTGGATCGACCGTGGTGGAACGTTCACCGATGTCGTCGCACGACGGCCCGACGGCGGCCTGGTGACGCACAAGCTGCTGTCGGAGAACCCCGGCAGGTACGACGACGCGGCGGTCGCCGGCATCCGTCAGCTGCTCGGCCTGGCGCCGCCCGCGCCCATCCCCACCGAGCACATCGACGCCGTACGCATGGGCACCACGGTCGCGACCAACGCGCTGCTCGAGCGCGAGGGCGACCCCACCGTCCTGCTCATCACCAAGGGCTTCGGCGACGCGCTCGCGATCGGTTACCAGAACCGCCCTCGTATCTTCGACCGCGAGATCGTGCTGCCCGAGCAGTTGTACGACCACGTGATCGAGGTCGGCGAACGGGTGCTGGCCGACGGCACCGTCCTGGAGGCGCCCGACCTCGGCCGGATCGCGGCGGACCTGCGTCAGGCGTACGACAAGGGCGCGCGCGCGGTCGCGATCGTCTTCCTGCACAGCCATCTCCACCCCGCGCACGAGCAGGCCGTCGGCAAGCTGGCCGAACAGCTCGGCTTCCCCCAGGTCTCGTTGTCCAGCGAGGCCTCGCCGTTGATGAAGCTGATTCCGCGCGGCGACACCGCGGTCGTCGACGCCTATCTCTCGCCGATCCTTGGCCGTTACGTCGAGCACGTCGCCGCCGAGCTCGACGGCGTACGCCTGATGTTCATGCAGTCCAACGGCGGGCTCACCGAGGCGGGCCACTTCCGCGGCAAGGACGCGATCCTGTCCGGCCCGGCCGGCGGCATCGTCGGCATGGTGCGAATGTCGGAGCTGGCTGGGTTCGACAAGGTGATCGGCTTCGACATGGGCGGCACGTCGACCGACGTCTCGCACTACGCCGGCGACTACGAACGCGAGTTCTACACCCAGGTGGCCGGCGTCCGGCTGCGGGCGCCGATGCTCGCGATCAACACGGTCGCGGCCGGCGGCGGGTCGATCCTGCACTTCGACGGCAGCCGTTACCGCGTCGGCCCCGACTCGGCCGGCGCCGAGCCCGGCCCGGCCTGCTACCGCCGGGGCGGTCCGCTGGCCGTCACCGACGCGAACGTCATGCTCGGCCGCATCCAGCCGGCCTATTTTCCAAGGGTTTTCGGAGCCGCCGGCGACCAGCCGCTGGACGCCGACGTCGTACGCCAGCAGTTCGCCTCGCTGGCCGGCGACATCGCGCGGCAGACCGGCGACGACCGTACGCCCGAGCAGGTGGCCGAGGGCTTCCTGCAGATCGCGGTCGCCAACATGGCCAACGCCGTCAAGAAGATCTCGGTGCAGAAGGGGCACGACGTCACGGAGTACGTCCTGACGACGTTCGGCGGCGCCGGCGCGCAGCACGCGTGCGCGGTCGCCGACTCGCTC
The DNA here is from genome assembly GCF_054779015.1 of Flindersiella endophytica. Lineage (NCBI taxonomy): Bacteria > Bacillati > Actinomycetota > Actinomycetes > Propionibacteriales > Nocardioidaceae > Flindersiella > Flindersiella endophytica. The sequence goes on along the minus strand of NZ_BAAGYY010000005.1, from coordinate 2,817 downwards.
GGCATCCGTACGGTGCTGGTGCCCCCGATGGCCGGTGTCCTTTCGGCACTGGGCATCGGGTTGGCCGACACCACCGCGATGCGCGAGCAGTCGGTCGAGTGTGGGCTCGATCCCACCACGCTGCAACGCATCTCCGGTGTCGCCGACGAGCTGGAGGCGATGACCCGCGGCGAACTGCTCGACGAAGGCGTGCCGGCCGACCGGATCCAGGTGGTGCGCCGCGTGCACGTCCGTTACGACGGCACCGACTCCGCCCTGCAGGTGGAGCTGGGCTCGGCCGAGGAGATGGTCGCGGAGTTCGAGGCGGCGTACCGGCGTACGTACGCGTTCCTGATGGACCGGCCGCTGGTGGCCGAAGCCGTCTCCGTGGAGGCGATCGGGTTGTCGGAGCAGCCTGAGCTGGCCGGCCTGCGGCTCGCGTCGGACGACACCGGACCGGCCCGGGTCGACACCGTGCCGATGTACACCGACGGCGACTGGCGAGACGTGCCCTTGTACGTGAGGGATCGGCTGAGTGCCGACGACGCCGCCGACGCAGTTGACGGGCCGGCGATCATCGTCGAGGACAACGCGACCACGGTCGTCGACAGCGGCTGGCAGGCGCGGGCGACGAAGCACGGCCACCTGCTGGTCGAACGCGTCCGCGCCGAGGCCGAAGGCGAGGACGTCGGCACCGAGGTCGATCCCGTCCGCCTGGAGATCTTCAACAACCTCTTCATGTCGATCGCCGAGCAGATGGGCGTACGCCTGGAGTCGACCGCGCAGTCGGTGAACATCAAGGAACGGCTCGACTTCTCGTGCGCGCTGTTCGACCCCGACGGCGAGCTGATCGCCAACGCACCACACATCCCCGTACACCTGGGATCGATGGGCGCGACGGTCAAGGAGGTGATCCGGCGCAGCGGTTCGCGGATGAAGCCCGGCGACGTCTATGCCGTCAACGATCCGTACCACGGCGGCACGCACCTGCCGGACGTGACGGTCGTGACGCCGGTCTACGACGACGCGGGTGAGTCGATCCTGTTCTTCATCGCGTCGCGTGGGCATCACGCCGAGATCGGCGGGCTGACTCCGGGGTCGATGCCGGCGTTCAGCCGGGAGGTCGACGAGGAGGGCGTGCTGTTCGACAACTGGCTGCTGGTGGAGAACGGCCGGCTCCGGGAGGCCGAGACGCTACGGCTGCTGGCCGAGGCGCGTTACCCGTCACGTAATCCGGACACCAACCTCGCCGACCTGCGGGCGCAGCTGGCCGCGAGCGAGAAGGGTGTCGAGGAGGTGCGCAAGATGATCGCGCACTTCGGGCTCGACGTCGTGCAGGCGTACATGAAACACGTGCAGGACAACGCCGAGGAGGCCGTCCGCCGCGTGATCGCGACGCTCTCCGACGGCTCGTTCGGGTACGAGACCGACGCGGGCGCGTGCATCCAGGTGCGGATCTCGGTCGACCGGGCCGCGCGTTCGGCGACGATCGACTTCACCGGCACGTCGGCGCAACTGCCGACGAACTTCAACGCGCCGGCGTCGGTGTGCACGGCGGCGGTGCTGTACGTCTTCCGCACACTCGTCGACGACGAGATCCCGTTGAACGACGGCTGCCTGCGGCCGATCCGGATCGTCGTACCGGAGGGATCGTTCCTGGCTCCGCGTTACCCCGCGGCCGTCGTCGCGGGGAACGTCGAGACCTCGCAGTCGGTGACGGGCGCGTTGTACGGCGCGCTCGGCGTGCAGGCCGAGGGGTCCGGCACGATGAACAACCTGACGTTCGGGAACGAGCGGCTGCAGTACTACGAGACCGTGGCGTCGGGCTCGGGCGCCGGCTCGGGGTTCGCGGGCGCGCCGGTGGTGCAGACGCACATGACGAACTCGCGGCTCACCGATCCGGAGGTGCTGGAGTGGCGGTTCCCCGTGCTGCTGGAGAGCTTCGGGATCCGGCGGGGAAGCGGGGGAGCCGGGCGCTGGCGCGGCGGCGATGGGGCCGTGCGCAGGTTGCGGTTCCTGGAGGCCGTGACGGCGAGCACGCTGTCGCAGCACCGGCGGGTCCCGCCGTACGGAGCGGCCGGTGGATCCGCCGGTGCGCTGGGGCGCAACTACGTCGAACGCGCCGACGGCTCGGTGACCGAGATGGCAGGCGCCGACTCGGTGGAGCTGTCCGTGGGCGACGTGCTCGTGGTCGAAACTCCGGGTGGAGGCGGCTACGGCGAGCCCGAATGACCACGTTAACCACGGGTTTGGCGGGTTAACCACGCCCCGGGCCGTGGCGAGGCACCTACTGGCGTGGCGAACCACACCCAGGCGCGGCGACGTGCGGTCCGGCGTGGCGAGGTGCAGTCAGCGTGGCGGAGCGCGAATGACCACGTTAACCACGGATTTCCGTGCTTGGCCACGCATCGACACGTGGCGAGGCACCCACTGGCGTGGCGAGGTACCTAATGACCACGTTAACCATGCAATTCCGTGGTTAACGTGGTCATTGAGCCTTTTTCATCCTGGGTCCAGGCGGGTGTGGAGGGTGTGGATGGCTTTGGCGATGGCGCCGATCTTGCGGGGGCTGTAGCGGGCGTGTTGGAGGATGCGCCGGTGTTTGAGGGGTGCGAGGCCGTGTTCGCATCTGGCGCGTAGCCAGGCCAGGGCGTGGTTGGCGGCTTTCTGGCCTGGTGAGCGGTCTCGGCCGGGGGTGCGACGGTAGCCGGTGAGCACGTGGTCGGCGGCGGGATCGGCGGCGGGATCGGTGGCGGGATCGGTGGCGGGATCGGTGGCGGGATCGGTGGCGGGATCGGTGGTGGCGTAGGCCAGGTCGGCCACCACGAACAGGCCGGC